>NZ_KE150268.1:28900-139793 GCF_000411155.1 Gleimia europaea ACS-120-V-Col10b | reverse complement strand
GTGGTTGCGGTGGTTTCCTACTCTCCCACACCCTACCAGGTGCAGTACCATCGGCGTTCACGGGCTTAGCTTCCAGGTTCGGTATGGAATACTGGGCGTTTCCCCGTGGCTATGACCACCGCAAAAATATCAGCCAACACGAACAGCCCCCCTTTGTTTACAGGCCGCATGGCCTGCGCGGGCTTGTCCCACACGCTTCAGTGGTAACAACCACGATCACGCGTGTGTGGGTTGGTGGTGGTTTGCATAGTAGTTACGAGCAAACAGGATTCCTGTTTGTCATTGTTGTAATGGTTGTTTTTAGTTGTTGACTATTAGTACCAGTAAGCTAAACACGTTACCATGCTTACACCCCTGGCCTATCAACCCAATCATCTATTGGGAGTCTCTCCCCCACAAGAGGGGGTTGGAAACCTTGTCTTGAAGCAGGCTTCCCGCTTAGATGCTTTCAGCGGTTATCCTTCCCAAGCGTAGCTAACCAGCCATGCACCTGGCGGTACAACTGGCACACCAGAGGCTTGTCCGTCCCGGTCCTCTCGTACTAGGGACAGGCCTTCTCAAGTTTCCTACGCGCGCAGCGGATAGGGACCGAACTGTCTCACGACGTTCTAAACCCAGCTCGCGTACCGCTTTAATGGGCGAACAGCCCAACCCTTGGGACCGACTCCAGCCCCAGGATGCGACGAGCCGACATCGAGGTGCCAAACCATGCCGTCGATATGGACTCTTGGGCAAGATCAGCCTGTTATCCCCGGGGTACCTTTTATCCGTTGAGCGACCGCGTTTCCACAAACCACGGCCGGATCACTAGTTCCTGCTTTCGCACCTGCTCCACCCGTCAGTGTCACAGTCAAGCCTTCTTCTACACTTACACTCAACACCTGATTACCAACCAGGCTGAGAAGACCTTTGAGCGCCTCCGTTACCATTTAGGAGGCAACCGCCCCAGTTAAACTACCCACCAGGCACTGTCCCCAATCCGGATCACGGACCAAGGTTAGATAACCGTTTATATCAGAGTGGTATTTCAACAACGACTCCACCACCACTAGCGTGAAGGTTTCACAGTCTCCCACCTATCCTACACAAACACAACCGGCTACCAATACCAAGCTATAGTAAAGGTCCCGGGGTCTTTCCGTCCTGCTGCGCGAAACGAGCATCTTTACTCGTAATGCAATTTCACCGAGTTCATGGTCGAGACAGCGAAGAAGTCGTTACGCCATTCGTGCAGGTCGGAACTTACCCGACAAGGAATTTCGCTACCTTAGGATGGTTATAGTTACCACCGCCGTTTACTGGGGCTTAACTTCAAACCTTCACCCCACAAAAGAGGGGTTGAGCCTTCCGCTTAACCTTCCAGCACCGGGCAGGCGTCAGTGCGTATACATCGCCTTGCAGCTTCGCACACACCTATGTTTTTAGTAAACAGTCGCTTCTTCCAAATCACTGCGACCACACCCAAACAAAAAATACCAGAAACAGTAATGTCCGGGCCTGGTCCCCCTTATCCCGAAGTTACGGGGGCATTTTGCCGAGTTCCTTAACCATGATTCACTCGCACGCCTTAGTATACTCTACCTAACTACCTGAGTCGGTTTAGGGTACGGGCGGTCCTTTCTCTAACGTCGAGGCTTTTCTAGACAGCACAGGCACACCAATAACCACCACAAAACGTGGCAGTCCCATCAGCCCTCACCCTCATCATTTAAGACAGCACACCGGATTTACCTAGCATGCAGGCCACAACCTTAGACTGGCACAACCACCGGCCAGCATCAGCTACCCTACTGCGTCACCCCTGTTAACACGCTTGCCTACCCAAGAAGGGACCCCAAGACCACTAAGAGGCAAAACCCGAAGGAATCACCCCCATCACGGCGTTGGTTAGCACAACTTTGTCAGCACTGGACAAGAAAAAACCGGTACCAGAATATCAACTGGTCATCCATCGACTACGCCTGTCGGCCTCGCCTTAGGACCCGACTAACCCAGGGCGGATAAACCTTGCCCTGGAACCCTTAGTCAATCGGCGCGTGGGATTCTCACCCACCACTCGCTACTCATGCCTGCATTCTCACTCCCAACCAGTCCACAAACCCTCACAGGCCTGCTTCACCCCAGTCAGGACGCTCCCCTACCCAAAAAACAAAAACATTTTCTGCCACGGTTTCGGCGGTGTGCTTAAGCCCCGCTACATTGTCGGCGCGGAATCACTTGACCAGTGAGCTATTACGCACTCTTTCAAGGATGGCTGCTTCTAAGCCAACCTCCTGGTTGTCTATGCAACTCCACATCCTTTCCCACTCAGCACACCCTTAGGGGCCTTAACCGATGATCTGGGCTGTTTCCCTCTCGACTACGAAGCTTATCCCCCGCAGTCTCACTGCCTTGCAATTATCAATGGCATTCGGAGTTTAGCTGACGTCAGTAACCAAAACGGCCCATCAACCAACCAGTAGCTCTACCACCACAACAACACACGCAAGACGCTGCACCTAAATGCATTTCGGGGAGAACCAGCTATCACGGAGTTTGATTAGCCTTTCACCCCTACCCACAACTCATCCCCCCAGTTTTCAACCTAGGTGGGTACGGCCCTCCACGACCCTTTACAATCGCTTCAACCTGGCCATGGGTAGATCACCCCGCTTCGGGTCTAGAACACGCGACTGGGCGCCATTTTAAGACTCGCTTTCGCTACGACTACCCCACAAAGGGTTAACCTCGCCACGCATCACTAACTCGCAGGCTCATTTTTCAATAGGCACGCCATCACCACAACCCAAAAAAGGGCCGACCGGCTCTGACGGCTTAAAAGCGCTTGGTTTCAGGCACTATTTCACTCCCCTCCCGGGGTACTTTTCACCATTCCCTCACGGTACTACTACACTATCGGTCACCTAGAAGTATTCAGGCTTACCCAGTGGTCTGGGCAGATTCACAGCAGATTCCACGAGCCCGCTGCTACTTGGGAACACACTCAAGCAGAGTTGCATGAACCACCTACACGACTATCACGCCCTACGGTCAACCATCCCAGACTGTTCAGCTCCACACAACCATTTATAACTACCCCCACCCCCGGCAGAGAATGGAAAAACACGCCCCAACAACCCCACATGCGCAACAGCTGCCGCCTTGACACGCACACAGTTTAGCCATCATCCGCTTTCGCTCGCCACTACTCACAGAATATCTCTTCCTGCAGGTACTAAGATGTTTCACTTCCCCACGTTCCCCCCACCACCCTATACATTCAAGCAGTGGTAACAGGCCACAAAACCTGTCAGGTTACCCCATTCGGAAACCCCCGGATCAACGCTCGCTCGCCAACTCCCCAGGGAATATCGCAGGCCACAACGTCCTTCATCAGCTCTAGGCACCAAGGCATCCACCAAACGCCCACAAAAACTAAAAAACCCAACAAAACAAACAAAAAAGATGCTCGCAACCACTATACAAATCACCAACAACCCAACCACAACCACCAAACCACCACACACAAACCATCAACAAACAACAACTTGTGAAAACCAGTAGCAGCTAGTGGAAGAGCCAGACCAACAGTGTTAGCCATAAACCCGACAGCATGCCCCCAAACCAAACCAACACGAACCAGTGAAATTCGATTCAGAGTAAATTCTGTAATGCCCAAAACAATATTTTGTTCTTGTAAAAACAATCCAAAAAACTAAGGAACAAACCCACAGCAGGCCACAACCACAACTGGTTGCAACAAACCCACCACGAATCCTACTTAAAAAAGATAATCCTTAGAAAGGAGGTGATCCAGCCGCACCTTCCGGTACGGCTACCTTGTTACGACTTCGTCCCAATCGCCAATCCCACCTTCGACCACTCCCCCCACTTTCGTGGTTAGGCCACGGGCTTCGGGTGTTACCAACTTTCGTGACGTGACGGGCGGTGTGTACAAGACCCGAGAACGTATTCACCGCAGCGTTGCTGATCTGCGATTACTAGCGACTCCACCTTCACGCAGTCGAGTTGCAGACTACGATCCGAACTGAGAACAGCTTTAAGGGATTAGCTCCACCTCACAGTATCGCAACCCTCTGTACCATCCATTGTAGCATGCGTGAAGCCCAAGACATAAGGGGCATGATGATTTGACGTCATCCCCACCTTCCTCCGAGTTAACCCCGGCAGTCTCTCGAGAGTCCCCAACCAAATGCTGGCAACACGAGACAAGGGTTGCGCTCGTTGCGGGACTTAACCCAACATCTCACGACACGAGCTGACGACAACCATGCACCACCTGCACACCAGCCAAAAAAGCCAGCATATCTCTACACTGTACCGGCGCATGTCAAGCCTTGGTAAGGTTCTTCGCGTTGCATCGAATTAATCCGCATGCTCCGCCGCTTGTGCGGGTCCCCGTCAATTCCTTTGAGTTTTAGCCTTGCGGCCGTACTCCCCAGGCGGGACACTTAATGCGTTAGCTACGGCGCAGAAACCACACGGCCCCCACACCTAGTGCCCAACGTTTACAGCATGGACTACCAGGGTATCTAATCCTGTTCGCTCCCCACGCTTTCGCTCCTCAGTGTCAGTAACGGCCCAGAGACCCGCCTTCGCCACCGGTGTTCCTCCTGATATCTGCGCATTCCACCGCTACACCAGGAATTCCAGTCTCCCCTACCGCACTCAAGCCTGCCCGTACCCACCGCAAGCCCATGGTTAAGCCACAGGATTTCACGACAGACGCGACAAACCACCTACAAGCCCTTTACGCCCAATAAATCCGGACAACGCTAGTACCCTACGTATTACCGCGGCTGCTGGCACGTAGTTAGCCGGTACTTCTTTACCAGTTCAAATCAACCACACCCAAAGCATGGCCTTTCAACCCAGCGAAAGAGGTTCACAACCCGAAGGCCTCCATCCCTCACGCGGCGTCGCTGCATCAGGCTTGCGCCCATTGTGCAAAATCCCCCACTGCTGCCTCCCGTAGGAGTCTGGGCCGTATCTCAGTCCCAGTGTGACCGCCCACCCTCTCAGGCCGGCTACCCGTCACCGCCTTGGTAGGCCATCACCCCACCAACAAGCTGATAGGCCGCGAGCCCATCCCCCACCAGACCAAACCATTTCCCACCAAAGCCATGCGACCAAAGCGGAATATCCTGTATTAGCCACACTTTCATGCGGTTATCCAAAAGAAGGGGGCAGGTTACTCACGTGTTACTCACCCGTTCGCCACTCTCACCAAAAACAAAAAGCCCTTGGATCCCGTTCGACTTGCATGTGTTAAGCACGCCGCCAGCGTTCGTCCTGAGCCAGGATCAAACTCTCCAAACAAAAACAAAACAAAGAGAAAACCAGAACCAACCAAAAAAGCCAGCCCCAGCGACCCCAACCAAAAAACAAAAACAAAACAAAAAAGGACAAAACAAAAAACACACTATCGAGTTCACAAACAACACCCACACACACTCATCCCACGAAAGCATCGTTGGGAAAGAAGTGAGGTGTAACGCCGTTTCTGAGTTTTCACTGCCTGAAACAGCTTCTCTAGCCTACCAGGTTGTAATCATTTGTCAATATCTCTGACTCGAATCACATTTCCTATAAGCAGATTGCTTGACTTTCGGACTTTGTCGTCTGTCTCGCAACGAGTTCCAACTCTACACACCTGCATTCACTCGGTCAAACCGACCTGCGGTGACTCCGACCACACATGCAGTTTTAGCCCGCATTGTGGGGCAAAACAATTCCGGCCACGAGGTCTGTATCTTTACTGCACGGGACGCACCACTGCCAGATTGCGCCTGCCCTTACGGATCAAAACGGTTCCATCTGCCAAGGCGTCCTCGCCGCTAATAATCAGGTCTTCGTTTTCGACGCGCTCATTGTTTAGGTACGCCCCGCCCGAAGCGACAGTTGTGCGCGCCGCCCGCTTCCCCTTCTCTAAACCTGCCGCGACCAGTGCGTCTACGATCGTTGCCTCACCGAACACGATCTTGCCGGAGGGCAACTCTGCGGTGGCCGCAGACAAGGTAGCTGGATCGATCTTCTTCAAATCGCCACCTCCCCACAGGGCATCGGTGGCCTCGAGAACACGCTGCAGAGTTTCCTCACCGTGCACCAGCTTGGTTACTTCCGCCGCAAGAGTCTTTTGCGCCTCGCGCTTATATGGAGCGTCTGCAACTGTCTTTTCAAGACGCTCAATCTCCGGACGATCCAAGAATGTGAACACCTTTAAGAAACGCACCACATCTGCATCATCCACATTCAGCCAGAACTGGTAGAACGCGTACGGCGACAACATGTCGGGATTCAGCCAGACGGCGCCGCCCTCCGACTTGCCGAACTTTGTCCCGTCCGCCTTCGTGATAAGAGGCGTGGTCATCACACTGACCTCAACGTCCTCCACCTTGCGAATCAAGTCGAGGCCCCCAACCAGGTTGCCCCACTGATCATCGCCGCCGGTCTCAAGCGTGCAACCGTAGCGACGGTAAAGCTCCAGGTAGTCATTAGCCTGGAGGATCTGGTAGGAGAACTCCGTGTAGGAAATGCCTTCCTTAGAGCTCAGACGCCGGGCAACCGAGTCTTTGGAGAGCATCGTTCCCATCCGGAAGAACTTGCCCAGATCGCGCAACAAATCAATCGCGGACAGCTCGGACGTCCATTCCAAGTTATTCACCATCAGCGCAGCATTCTCGCCCTCAAAATCAAGGAAACGCGAAATCTGCTCCTTCAAGCTCTCCACCCAGCCTGCAACAACCTCTCGGGGCTGCAAAGTGCGCTCGCCTGACATGCGCGGATCGCCAATCAGACCAGTTGCGCCGCCAACCAAAGCCAAAGGACGGTGCCCGGCAAGCTGCAGGTGACGCATCAAGATCAACTGAACCAAGTGTCCGTGGTGTAGCGAAGGCGCCGTTGGATCAAAACCACAATAGAAAGTGACCGGCCCCGAAGACAGTTCCTTACGCAACTTATCCAGATCGGTGTGCTGGCGGATGAGGCCACGCCACTGCAGATCATCAATTAGATCGGCCACTTCTATTCCTTCCAAATAACAACAAATTCCGATGGCATTCTAAGCCACCGGTGCAATTTTTCACTATTTTGAGTCTTTTGGCTAACGTGTTCCTATGGTGAGAAACGGGAGCCGCGCCGGCAATAATGACAGGCGGACCGCGATTTTAAGCAAGTTGGAGAGTTCGCGCACCCCCATTTCCGCCACCAAATTGGGAGACTGGCTTGGAGTTACGCGACAAGTCATTGTCAAAGACGTCGCCCTCCTGCGAGCCGAAGGTATTCCCATTCTTTCCACTAACCGCGGGTACATATTAAATCGTCCGATCCAACTACCTCGACGCGAGTTCTGGGTTCGCCACGACTACCTCGCAACTAAAACTGAACTGGAGATCATCGTTGAGCACGGCGGACGCATCCTCGATGTCAAAATCGATCACCCGCAATATGGGGAAATCAGCGCCGATCTAAACGTGGTATCACCCAAGAGCTTGAAAAGCTTCCTGGAAAGCTTTGAACGGCACCAACGCCTCTCTCGACTCACTGACGGCTACCACAAGCACACGGTCGAAGCCGATAACGAAGAAACACTCGACGCGATTGAGGCGGCGTTAGGTGAACACGGCTTCCTGTCCGAGCCCAAGTAATAATCCGAATTTGGGATAACCCAACGCTCTGATAACGTCTACCTGAGTGTATATACAGTAACGCTTTGGAGATGCGCGATGAAAATCCCACACAGGGTGAAAACCTCGGCAAATCGGTTCTTTATTGACGGCCTAACCGGCATGGCACACGGCCTATTTGCCACCCTAATCATTGGCACGATCATGGTTTCAGTAGGGAACCTACTACCCGACGCCATTGGAAAACCGCTAGTGCTGATGGGGTCCATCGCCTCGGTTCTCACCGGGGCGGGCATCGGCATCGGTGTGGCACACCGCCTCGAAGCTAGCACCTACGTACTCGCCGGTACCGGAGTTGCCGGCATGGTTGGTGCACACGCAGGCAAAATCCTCGACGCCGGCGTAGTGGACGGCCTTACCATGCAGCTGATTGGGCCCGGAGAGCCCCTCGGCGCGTTCCTCGCCTCATTCGTCGCCGTCGAAATCGGCCGGGCCGTATCAGGTAAAACCCCCATCGACATCCTCGTCACACCATTTGTGACAATCGTTTCCGGATCCGCGCTTGGCCTCCTCATTGGTCCGCCCATCTCGGCCATGATGCTCCGCCTGGGCGACATCATCAACTGGGGCACCATGCACCGCCCATTCACCATGGGAATCATCGTCTCGGTAGTCATGGGCATCATCCTTACCCTGCCCATCTCGTCGGCTGCACTGTCGATCATTCTTGGCCTATCCGGGCTAGCAGCCGGCGCCGCAACCGTTGGAACTTCCGTGCAAATGGTTGGCTTCGCCGTGGCCTCCTACCGAGAGAACAAGGTGCCCGGCCTCATCGCGCAAGGACTTGGAACATCCATGCTGCAAGTTCCCAACATCTTGCGCCATCCCCAAATCTGGATTCCCCCAATCCTCACCTCCGCGATCCTTGGCCCCCTTGCCACGACCGTCTTCCACATGGAGAGCAACGCTGCCGGCGCAGGCATGGGCACATCCGGCCTCGTCGGCCAAATCATGACGTGGACCGTCATGTCCGAAACCACAAATCCGGCAACACTTTTGGCGCTCATCGTTGGGCTTCACTTTGTTGCTCCTGCACTGCTCACGCTAGGTTTTTCTGAGATCATGCGTAAACGAGGATGGATCAAACCTGGCCAAATGAAGCTACCTTAATGCGTTCGGCGGCGGCCAAGTGTAACAATGAAGCATGCGTAAAAGGATTTTCATAGGCGGCGCGAGCGGTTTCGTGGGCACCGCGCTACAAAATGAATTAAACAAGAGCGACTGGGAAATCATTCGCCTCACGCGTAGCGAGCCGAGGCCCGGCGAGGCACAATGGCACCCCGACGCCTACGACATCGACCCGCAGAATCTGGCCGGCGCCCACGCGGTAGTTTGCCTGAACGGCGCGCCTCTTGCGCGCTGGCCCTGGACCCACGCGTACAAGCACGAGATGGTGAACTCAAGGCTGAAATCAGTCAAGACTTTGGCCGATGCCATTAACGCGCTACCAGAATCTGAACGGCCGGAAACATTCCTCACCGGCTCTGCAGTTGGTTACTACGGATCGCGCGACAACGAAGTACTGGAAGAAAACTCCGCACCGGCAAACGACTTTTTGGGTGGATTGTGCCAAGTGTGGGAACGCGAATCGCGCCAGGCAAAAGTGACCCGCGTGGTGAACATCCGCACCGGCCTGGTTCTTGAAGACGGAGGCGGTATTCTCCACGCCCTCGAACCCCTATTCAAAACATTCCTTGGCGGACGCCTGGGAGACGGACGGCAATGGATGCCCACCATTTCACTACGCGACCACGTGCGTGCCATGCGCTTCCTACTGGACAATCCGCAACTAGAGGGCGCCTTTAACCTGACCGGACCCAATCCGTGCACGAATGAAGAATTCACCGTTGCAGTAGCTACCCACTACCGTCGCATTCCCGGACCGCCCGTACCCGCGTCTGTGCTGCGTATGGTACTTGGGGACATGTCTGTGCTTGCCACTTCTTCCCAATACGCCGTACCCACAAAACTGTTTGAAGCAGGCTTCATATTTAAAGACGAAACCTTGCAGCAACAACTAAAGAGTGCCACTTCCAACAGGTAGAGCTAAAGGGGTGGATCAGCGGCAACGCCGCCGATCCACCCCACACTTCTACAATGACGCTAGCTGGCTAGATCTTGCCGAAGTTGTAGAACCTTTTGTTCCAGCTCAGCCCTTTGCTCGCGCACTCGGATTGGAGCCGTGCCTCCCCTACCCGCCCGCGCTGCAACTGAGCCCTGCGCGGACAGCACACCCCGAACATCAGCTGTCAAAGCCTCATGAATCCCGGCGAACTCTTCATCTGAAAGCTCCCACAGCTCTCGGTTAGTCGAATCTGCAAGTGCGACGCAACGCCCCGAAATCTCATGCGCATCGCGGAACGGCACGCCCTTTTTGACTAGCCACTCGGCAATATCCGTTGCCAGTGAGAAACCGCGCGGAGCCAGGTACTCCATACGCTCAGTATGCAATGTCATCGTTTGGATCATTCCGGTCATTGCTGGCAGGAGAACATCGAGTGTGTCGATCTGATCGAAAACCGGCTCTTTGTCTTCTTGCAAGTCGCGGTCATAAGCGAGGGGAAGCCCCTTTAAAACGGTCATTAGACCCGTTAGATCACCAATCATCCGGCCCGACTTGCCGCGCGCCAGCTCAGCAATATCCGGATTCTTCTTTTGCGGCATGATTGACGATCCCGTTGAAAACGAATCGTCAAGGGTCACATACCCGAACTCGACCGTGTTCCAAATGATGATTTCTTCCGCCAAACGCGACAGATTCACGCCGATCATCGCCGCGATGAATGAGAACTCCGCAGCTACGTCACGCGCAGACGTGGCGTCGATAGAATTCTCACACACCGCATCAAAACCGAGTTCCGCAGCTATGTTGCTCGGCTCCATCCCCAGCGTATTACCCGCGAGCGCACCCGCACCGTACGGAGACTTTGCCGCGCGTCTATCCCAGTCGGCAAGCCGCTCCAAGTCTCGGACCAGCGGCCACGCGTGCGCCATCAAATGATGAGCAACAAGGACAGGCTGGGCATGCTGCATGTGGGTACGCCCCGGCATGATCGCCTCACCTGCCTCGCTCGCCTGATACAAAATAGCGTCCACGAGGTCTAGGACCCGCCCCGCCAGATGTTTGGCCTCGTCACGCAAGTACATGCGGATGAGCGTGGCGATCTGGTCATTACGGGAACGTCCCGCCCGCAACTTGCCTCCCAGCTCATTACCGGCGCGTTCGAGGAGGCCCCGCTCAAGTGCGGTATGCACATCCTCATCACCGGGTTGTGGAGCGAACCGCCCGCTCACCACGTCCTCGTCCAGGGACGAAAGTGCGGCAAGCATGGCATCAAGCTCTTGTGCGGTGAGCAGGCCAACTCGGCTAAGCTCCCTCGCGTGTGCCTTCGAGCCGGCAATATCTACTCTGGCTAGGCGCCAATCAAAATGAGTAGAAACCGAAAGCGCATCTAACGCCTGCGCGGGAGCGCCAGTGAACCTACCGCCCCAAAGGCTAACGTTTTTGCTTGCCATATCTCCTACTTAGTTGCTTCGAACGCGTCACCGTGCCGGAAACGAACGTCGCGAGCGGCAGCGAGCTTGGAGCTAAGACCGTAGATCTCAATGAATCCGCGCGCGTGCGACTGGTCAAACGTGTCACCCGTTTCGTACGTGGCCAGGTTGAAGTCATATAGCGAGGTGTCGGACTTGCGTCCCGTTACCGTCACGCGGCCACCGTGCAGGACGATGCGAACATCGCCAGACACGTAGCCTTGTGTGTGATCGATGAAAGCATCGAGCGATTGCTTGAGCGGTGAGAACCACTGTGCCTCGTAAACGAGTTCACCCCAGCGCAAATCCACGCGGCGCTTATAACGGTGCTGCTCACGCTCAAGAGTCACATTCTCCAGTTCCTGGTGCGCCTTAATCAGCGTAACTGCGCCCGGAGCCTCGTAAATTTCGCGCGACTTGATACCCACCATGCGGTCTTCAACGATGTCGATACGGCCAACGCCCTGAGCACCGGCGCGTGCGTTGAGCTCTTGGATAATCTGTAGAGGCGTGAGCTTTCGGCCATCAATCGCCACGGGAATACCCTTTTCAAACGTGAGAATAAGCTCGTCTGGAAGCGGCGGATACGTGGGGTCATCCGTGTAGGAATAGACGTCCTTAGTGGGCGCATTCCACAGATCTTCAAGGAACCCCGTTTCAATGGCGCGGCCCCAAACGTTCTGGTCGATGGAGAAAGGGTTCGACTTGGTAGTTTCAATGGGCAACTTGTGCTTGTTGGCGTAGTCAATAGCCACGTCGCGAGTAAGAGCGAGGTCACGAACCGGAGCAATACAATCCAAATCCGGCGCAATCGAAGTGAACGACACCTCGAACCGAACCTGGTCATTACCCTTACCCGTACACCCGTGCGCCATGGTGGTAGCACCAAATTCGCGGGCGGCCTTCACGAGGTGCCGCGAAATCAGCGGGCGCGAAAGCGCGGAGACCAGCGGGTATTCGCCCTGATAGAGGCCGTTGGCCTTAAGTGCCGGCATGCAGTAGTCGTTAGCGAACTCGTCACGCGCATCCGCCACGTAGGCCTCAACCGCTCCGCAGTCGAGGGCGCGCTGGCGAATCACCTCAAGGTCTTCGCCTCCCTGCCCCACGTCAACGGCAACAGCAATAACTTCCGCGCCCGTACGCTCCCCGATCCAACCGATCGCCACAGAGGTATCTAGACCGCCTGAGTAGGCAAGAACAATCCGGTTTTTCTTACTCATTTGTTTTCTTCTTTCTGTAGCTCTTGGCTGGAAGTTTTAACGCCTTCCGCATATTTAAGTAACTTGTCGCAGTACGCTTGCGCAGCCTCGTCCGATACGCATACGACGATAATCGTGTCATCTCCCGCAACGGATCCAAGGACCGTTTCATCCCTTGAAAAGTCAATAGCCGAACCCAGGAGGTTCGCCGCACCCGCCGGGGTGCGAAGCACCACCAGATTGTTTGCCGTGGCGCCTCCTACCAACAGATCCTGGGACCAGCGTTGCAGTTTCTGCTCTGCCCCTTCCTCGCCCCATTCCACCGGCCGCTCCGGATTTGCAAGTGCGTAAACCTGGCGCCCATCAACACCACGAACCTTAGTTGCCCGCACTTCCAACAGGTCGCGTGAAAGCGTTGCTTGGGCAACAAAAATACCCAACTCTTCTAGCGCTTCACGCAGATCCGATTGAGACGCTATCTGCTGAGTTGCGAGGATCTGCTCGATCGCCGCGTGCCGCCCAGCCTTCGAGGCTGGCATGCGGGTGTTATCCGAATCTTTCACAGCTCTCCTTCGCTATAGCTCTTTGCAATAATGCCGGGCAAGGCCGCCGTGAACGCATCCGCCTGCTCCCCGGTAAGTATCAGTGGTGGCGCTAACCGGATGGTTGTGGGATTGGCCGCGTTAATGATAAACCCGCTTTCTTGCGCCACCTTAACAGCCATGCCGGCACGCGGTTCATCAAGCTCAATACCGATCAGCAAGCCGCGACCTCGAACCTGTTTGATATGCGGATTGTCGAGGGCGCGGATACGTTGCATCCACTGCTCCCCCAAGGTTCGTGCGCGTTCGAGGAGGCCATCAGACTTGATTGTATGGATAACGGCGAGGGCGGCGGCAGCAGCAACCGGGTTACCTCCGAACGTGGTTCCGTGCATACCCGGCTTCAAGACCGCAGTTGCAACGGGCGACAAAGTGATGGTCGCACCGATGGGAACTCCCCCACCCAGCGCCTTCGCCAACGTTATAACGTCTGGAACCATCCCACTTCCGTGATGCGCCATCCACTTGCCAGTGCGTCCCATACCGGTTTGTACTTCGTCCGCAACGAGGAGCGCCCCTTGCTCGTCACACAGCGCACGCGCTCGAGCTAAGAAATCCTGCGGAACCTCAATCACGCCTGCCTCGCCTTGAATCGGCTCGACAAAAATACCCGCAACATCGCCCAGCGCGAACGCATCTTCCAAAGCGGCGCGGGTAGGCTCAATCCACTCGACGTTCGAAATGAGGGGCGCAAAAGGCTCCCGATAAGCTGCCTTATGCGTGAGAGATAGCGCCCCAAGCGAGCGACCGTGGAACGCGTTTGTGAGCGCAAGAATGCGGTGCTTGCCCGTAGCGTTACCGTGTGCTTTCACGATTTTTAAGGCAGCCTCGTTCGCTTCTGTTCCCGAGTTAGAAAGAAATACCTTGGCGTGGGCGCCTCCCCTCACGATCTCGCGCAGCGCTTCACCCAGCTGGATCTGCGGCGTCGTGGCGAAGAAATTCGAGGCGTGCACCAGTGTACGCACCTGCTTTTCAACCGCCTGCACGATAGCCGGGTGAGCATGGCCGAGCGCGTTCACCGCGATGCCTCCAAGCAAATCCATGTACTTGTTGCCATCTGTGTCTTCCACGTATACGCCTTCGCCGCAGGCCAACACCAGGGACGGCGCCCCAAACACTCCGAGCATCGAATCCTCGTAGCGGGCAAGCCAGTTCGATTCCACCGCTAACCCTCCTCAGTAATCATTGTGCCCACGCCCTCGTCGGTGAAAACCTCCAAGAGCATCGAGTGGGGAACACACCCGTCAATCACATGCACCTGCTCAACACCGCCCTCGAGCGCGGATAAAGCGGCCTGCGCCTTCGGGATCATGCCCGAAGAGAGCGCGGGCATCAGCTCTTCCAGTTGCGTGCGGCTCATGCGATTGAGTAACGAAGACTTGTCCGCAAAGTCGCGGTAAATCCCCTCTACGTCAGTGAGCATTATGAGCTTTTGTGCACCTACGGCCACCGCGATGGCCGCTGCAGCCGCGTCCGCGTTCACGTTAAGAACATCACCGGGGGCATCCTCATCGATCGCGATCGAAGAAATTACCGGGATACGGCCGTGGCTAACCAGATCCTCCACCGGCGCTGGGTTCACTCCCGCCACGTCACCGACCTGTCCCAAATCAATGGGCCGCCCATCAACTATCTGTACTTTGCGCCTCGCGTGCAACAGTGCGGCGTCCTCACCCGAAAGCCCCACCGCGGCAATCGAGCGCTCATTCAGAAGCGACACGAGTTCACGCTGCACCTTTCCCGCCAGAACCATGCGCACCACCTCCATAACTTCAGGCGTTGTCACGCGAAAACCCCCGGAAAATGGGGCCTGTAAGCCCAGGCGATCAAGCATTTCGTTTATCTGTGGGCCACCCCCATGCACCACGATCGGATGCACGCCCCACGTGTGCAAGAACGACACGTCAACCGCGAACGCGCGTTGTAGCTGCGGCGAAATCATCGCGTTTCCGCCGTACTTGATCACTACTTTGCGGCCCGAATAACGCCGTAACCAAGGCTCTGACTCAAGTAAAATCTTGGTCTTATCCAATGCTGAAAGACTACTCATGACGTGTAGGCGCTGTTCTCGTGTACGTAAGCGTGCGTCAAATCAGTTGTGTAAACCGTTGCGCCACTACTGCCCGCCCCCAAGTCAATCTCGATCGCAACCTCCTTGGAGGCCGCCAAATCAAGCGCTTCCTTTGGCTTGCCAATACCGCCGTTCTTGCAAATCATCACGCCATTAATCGACACGTTCACCTTGCCAACGTCAAACGGGGCCACCCAGCTTGGAACCGTGCCAATCTGTGACAAAATGCGCCCCCAGTTTGGGTCGTTGCCAAAAATCGCGGTTTTTACCAAGTTTGAACGCGACACTGCGCGCGCCACCTCAACTGCGGCCGTCTCACTACTTGCACCACTAACCGTGATGTTAACGAAGTGTTCTGCCCCCTCTGCGTCGTCACGGAGCATCTTCGCAAGCTTCGTGCACGCCTGTTCCAGTGCGGCGCCAAAAGCTGTCTCATCTGGCGTAATCCCCGACTCTCCTGAAGCGAGCACTATCACCGTGTCATTCGTGGACATGCACCCGTCCGTATCCAGACGATTGAAACTCATTTGGACGGCGCGGCCAAGCGCGCTATCTAGGGTGTCGCTATCAATAACCGCATCGGTTGTTATTACGCAGAGCATGGTTGCAAGCGCGGGCGCGAGCATTCCTGCTCCCTTGGCCATACCTCCAATGCGCCACCCGTCTACCTCTAGCTCTACCTGTTTTGGGATCGTATCGGTAGTCATGATTGCCGAGGCCGCATTGGCTGCTCCCGACGCGCTAAGGTCGCTGACCAGCGTTGGAATCGCCCGCGTGACCGCCTCCGTATCGAGGTACTCACCGATAACTCCCGTAGAACAAACCGCGATTTTCGCCTGGCTCACATCCGCCGAGCGCGAAAGTGCACTCACGCAAGCCTGCACATCTTTGCGCCCCTGCTCTCCCGTACACGCATTAGCGTTGCCCGAATTGAGTAACACGTGGGTAACCACGCCGTTTTGCATCTGCGCTTGGGAGAACTTAACAGGCTCTGCAACTACGCGGTTAGACGTGAAGACTGCCGCCGCTCCAGGCAAAGCGCCCTGATTTACAACCAGTGCCAGGTCTTTGGAGCCCGAAGCCTTTAAACCTGCCGCAACGGCGGCTGCGACAAACCCCTTTGGGAAACAAACACCCGTCCCCATCACAACACTCCGTTCATGTAAATGCCGAGGTACTCGTCAAAACCAAACGCAAGATTGGCCGCCTGAACTGCCGCCGCAGCCGTGCCTTTACCCAGATTATCTATCGCCGCCATCGCGGTCAGCGAACCCGTATCCGGATTTACACCCGCCCATACTTGCGCGCGCCCTGTTCCCACCACGGGTCCGGACTGCGGGTAGTCCGCAATAAATTCGATCAAACGCTCTTGCCCGTATGCAGTCCGGTATGCCGCCTGCAACTGCGCGTTAGAGACGCCATCCATAGCGGCGTTCACAACTGCCACTATTCCCCGCGAAGTTGGAACAAGAACGGGCGTCATCTCCACCCGGATGTCACTGGCTCCACAAACCTGCAGGTTTTGCACGATCTCTGGAATATGGCGATGTTTGCCTCCCGCCGAGTAAGGGGCGATGTTCGATAGGGCATTGGTTGCCATCAAATGCGGTTTCGGGCTGCGCCCCGCGCCGGAATAACCAACTGCGAGCGTGGCTATCATTGGCCCCGCGCTCACAAATCCCGCAGCCACCGCCGGCATCATCGCAAGCGTCACGGCGGTCACATTACATCCCGGAACCGCTACAGCGCGCGAGCCTCGCAAAATTTCACGCTGTTTAGCAGCCTTTTTCTGCTTCCCTGAGACGATGGCGGCCGCCTCGCACTGGTGAATGAGTTCTGGCATCGCGTAGTCCCACGCCTGCATGTACGGGCCCCCGTAGAACTTCTGCCACGCTGCCTTCGAGGTGAGACGATGATCCGCTCCGGCATCAATAACCACGGGCCCGCCGGCTAAGGCGCTCGTAATATCAGCTGACTTGCCGTGCGGCAGCGCCACAAAAACCAGATCGAGAGAAGAGAGGGAAACAATATCGGCAGGTTGAATAATCTTGTCTGCCAATGCCGGAATATGTGGATTTAGATCGCCAAATCTAGTGCCTGCAGAAGAAGCGGCCGCAAGTACTTGGACATCAAAATGTGGATGTTCACTTAGAATACGAGCAATCTCGCTACCCGCAAAACCCGAAGCACCAACAATTCCAACAGAAACACTCATGCGAATAACTATAACATCGAATGAATAGTTATCAACTAGGTGTTTGCATAATGAAGCCCCGGCCCAAGAAATGAGTCGGAGACAGTGTTAGCGAAGGGACTTCACATCTTTCGCTACGGCACGTGCCCATCCGCGAATGTCATCCCAATCGCGGAAGTCCCCCTCAGCCGCACCGCCGAGGCGAGCGATTGTGCGTTCACGCAACGACAGTTTGGAGGGATCAAGGCATCCGGAAAACTGCTTGTTCATCCGCGGCTGCACACCGATCTGGGTGGCACCCACGCGAGCCGGATCCTTGACCAGCCCCGTAGGAACCGAAGACAGCCCCGCAGAGAACGTCCACAGATGCTTCTCAAACAGCTCCGCCTGATGCTCCTTCATGAAGATACGCATCGACTCTTCCCACTGCGTCATATGCACGGAAGAACCGAGCACAACACCGCCGTATTCAGAAATGTCCTTCGCGTCCGCAGCATTGACAATGTCTACGTCAATACCCTCGCTACGAAGCTCCTCGTAAATCGCGTTGGCGATGTCACGAGTGGAGCCGTGGCGAGATGCCCATACAACCAAAATCTTCATAGCTCTAGTCTGCCTTATTTGATGCCAATAGCACAGTTTGCGACGAGGAGTTCACAGTAAGCACCTACAAGCGAACCCTCCGCTTTCTTGATTAGGCGCGTAGTTTCGCGCCCAGCTGGTTAGAAAGACGCGTGATGATCGCTTCTCTAACCCGCGCCGTCTCATCTGACTTCAGCGTGTGATCGGATGCGCGCATACGTAACGCAAAAGCGAGCGATCGCTTGCCTTCATCGATTTGCGATCCACGGTATTCGTCGAACAGTTCCACGTCTTCAAGCAGGTCTGACCCAGCAGCGTAGATCGCATCAACTACCATGGCGACAGGGATATCCGCATCCAAAACCACCGCAATGTCTTCTTTCACCACAGGGAAAGTAGATACGCCAGAAACCGTAATCGGGTTAGCCGGCATTGCTTTGATCAGTGCATCTAGGTCGAGCTCAAGAGCACCCGAGCGCTTAGGCAAACCGTATTCCTTCACCACGGCCGGATGAAGCTCGCCCGCACGACCAACTTCAACCAAATTTTTCTTTTGCCTGACGAACAGTACTGCGGAGCGACCCGGATGCCACGGCGCGGCTTCCGCCGGGGTAGCAACCGGTTTTGGAGCAGGCTTTCCATGGGGCAACTGAACCTGCGGATCGCGGTACAGAGACGCCACTTCTACCCGCACGCCCAGCGCGGAACCAACCGCCAGGGCGGCCTCTAAAATGTCAGCCCAATCGAAATCGCGCGAACCGGCACGAATACCACTACCAACCGCTGATCCACCGGCAACAAGACCAAGGTGCCACGGCTGCTTGGGGGTTCCGCGATGAAGAGCTCCGATCTCGCGGCCACTGGGGCGCTGCTCTGCCGAAGGAATGGGCGAAGGCTTAGTACCCTGCGGGCGCGTAACCATACCCAGTTCGAAAACGCGAACGGATTCAGCTCCACGGGCAGCGTTGCGCTGCGCAGTTTCTAAAAGCGTATCAATGATGGAAGAGCGCATATTTGGCGCGCCATCCACTAGCGGATTACGAAGAGTTACAACCTCGCGGCGCTCATCGCCAGACAAAATGCGCTGGCGATCGTGCGCATCACCTATAAACGGATAGGATCCCACCTCAACAAAACCGCGATCCGCAAGCGTGCGCGCCGCGAAACGGCGAGCCACCTGCGCCTTAGGCAATCCAACACCTGCCGGCGCCTTGGGAAGTACCGGCTCAATGTTGTCATAACCATCTAGGCGGGCGATCTCTTCTACAAGGTCACACGGCTGCGTCAGATCCGGCCGCCAGGAGGGAACCGTCACAAGAAGAACATCTTCCCGGCGTTCAACCGTGGCGCCAATCATTTCGAGAAGCTCAACAACTCGCTGCTCGCCATACTCAACACCGGTCAAGCGGGCCGGTTCGCCCAGTTTCATCTCGATGGCTTTACGCTCGGGAACCTCGTTGTAATCGGTAACCGGCGCGTCTGCCACGCCACCACCGTATTCCACGAGCAGATCAACCACACGTTGCGCTGCAACCGGGGGAAGCTCGGGGTCCACACCACGCTCAAATCGCTTTGCGGCCTCCGACGGGATCTTGTGGCGACGTGAAGTGCGCGCAATAGAGACGGCGTGGAAGTGAGCGGCCTCAACCAGAACGTCAGTAGTGGTCTCCTCGACCTCTGAATACTGGCCGCCCATCACGCCAGCCAGGCCAAGGATTCGGCTACCACGCTGGCCGTTAGGACTATCGGTAATCAGCAGGTCTTCGGCGTCCAGCTTGCGTTCGACCTCGTCGAGGGTTACTAGCGTCTCGCCAGCATTTGCGCGGCGCACCACGATCGGCTCTGCAAGTGCATGCAAATCGTAAGCGTGTAGGGGCTGGCCCAGATCCAGCATCACGTAGTTGGTGATGTCAACCGGTAGCGAGATGGAGCGCATGCCCATTGCTTCGAGGCGCTTAACCATCCACGCTGGCGTCGGTGCATTTGGGTTGATACCGCGCACGATGCGGGTCACAAACCTGTCGCAACCTACCTTGCCATGAATCGGAGCCTCGTCCTCAACCTGGATCTCGAAACCTTCGGCGTTGCCAGCCGGAGGCTGGGTCTGCAGGTTTTGCGCAAGACCGGGATCCGTGAACTTCGCGCCCGTTGAATGTGAGTATTCTCTTGCAACGCCGCGCATGGAAAAGCAGTAGCCTCGATCTGGCGTGACGTTGATTTCCAGTAGTTCCTCGCCCAGTCCGAGCAGGCCGATCACGTCCTCACCTGGCGCAGGAATCTCGCTTTCATCAAATTTTTCTGTAAGCACGATGATGCCGTCGTGCTCATCCGACAGGCCGAGTTCGCGTTCGGAACAAATCATGCCGTCAGAAATGTGCCCGTAGGTTTTACGTGCGGAAATCACGAAATCGCCGGGAAGGACGCCGCCGGGAAGGACAACGACAACTAGGTCTCCCACCCCGAAGTTGTGGGCGCCGCAAATGATTCCACGCGAGGGCAAATCCGAAGGCTCTTTGCCTTCACCAGGAGCATCGTTATGAGCGCCAACATCCACGCGACAGTAGTTAATGATCTTGCCGTTGGTCTGCTCTTTGGCTTCCAACGTGAGTACGCGACCGACCACCAGCGGGCCTTGCACAGCTGCACGGTGAATCGTCTCTTCTTCTAAACCAACCTTCACCAGGTCGGCGGCGAGGCGCTGCGCGTCCGTACCGGGGAGAACCTCCACGTGATCGCGAAGCCAAGAAATCGGTACGTTTGGCATGCTTAGTTCCCCTTCCCCGTCGTGCCGAACTGGAGGGAGAACCTTTGATCGCCCTCCACAATGTCATGCATGTCAGCGATCTCGTGGCGCAACATCAGGGTGCGCTCAAGCCCCATGCCGAAAGCGAAGCCCGTGTATTCGTCGGGATCGATACCGCAGGCGCGCAACACGTTCGGATTGACCATGCCGCAACCGCCCCACTCGATCCAGCCGGCGCCGCCCTTCTTCTGTGGGAACCAAAGGTCCATTTCTGCGGACGGCTCTGTGAATGGGAAGAACGACGGGCGCAGACGCGTCTTAGCCTCGGGGCCAAACATTGCTTTCGCAAAATGATCCAGGGTGCCCTTCAAGTGCGCCATCGTTAGCCCCTTATCCACCGCGAGGCCCTCCACCTGGTGGAATACGGGTGTGTGCGTGGCGTCGAGCTCGTCCGAGCGGAACACCTTGCCCGGCACCGCAACGTAAAGAGGCAGATCATGCGAGAGCATCAAGCGCGCCTGAACGGGAGACGTGTGCGTGCGTAGCACCAGGTGCGCATCGTCCTGTTCTTCGCCACCAACCGAGCGGCCATCGACATAGAACGTATCCTGCATCTGTCTTGCAGGGTGATCAATGTCGAAGTTCAACGCGTCGAAGTTAAACCATTCGTGCTCAACCTCCGGGCCTTCACCAATATCCCAGCCCATCGAGGTGAAGAAATCCGCGACCTCTTCAATCAAAACCTGAAGTGGATGGCGTGCTCCGTCGGGCTGGCGCTTCACCGGAGCAGTTACATCTACGGCCTCCATGGCCAAAACGCGAGCTTCTTCTTCCGCCTCCAACGAGGCTTTGCGCTCCTCGAGGGAAGCGCTGATCGTTCCGCGCGCCTTGCCAACTGCTTTACCAGCGGCGGCCCTATCTGGCCCCGGCAGCTGCCCGATGGCACGGTTAGCAAGCACCACTGCAGACCCGTCACCGAAATGCACCCGCTTAGCCTCAGCCAGTTCCTCTAGCGTCGAAGCACTACTGATAGCCTCCAAAGCACGCTGCACAGCCGCATCCATTTGCTGAGCGTCCAAAGGGTTCACTTCTACATTCTCATCAACGTTCGACATATCAATCCTTGTCGCTTATCAACGACTACCAGACTAACGCCTACGGCCTCTAACTGCGGAATTGTCCCACTTTTCTAGACGAATAGCTCACGCGTAAAACACATGAAGTGACTTTTGTACGCTACCGCGCATAATTGGATTTATGACGAGTGAAGATACAGCCCAAGAATCGTTCAAAGAACCGAAAAAGTGGCGTATGCATCACCTTGCGATGGCCAAACAGGCCGGACGTAAGCTCACGATGATTACCGCATACGACGCGCTCACCGCCCCCATTTTTGAAGAGGCCGGGGTGGACATGATCCTCGTTGGAGATAGTTACGGCAACGTGCAACTCGGCTACGGCTCAACCATTCCCGTCCTCATGGAGGACATGGAGCGCGCGACCGCCGCTGTGGCTCGCTGCGTGAACCGACCGATCGTTGTAGCCGACCTGCCGTTTGGAGCGTACGAGGCGAACTCGCAAGTGGCATTCGATAACGCTGTCCGCCTCATCCGCGTGGGAGCGAATGCCGTCAAGCTCGAGGGGGGTGCCGAAGTCGCTCACACCGTTGCACTACTCACCCAGGCGGGTATCCCCGTTGTAGGACACCTGGGGTTCACACCACAGTCAGAAAATGCCCTCGGAGGCCCCCGAATGCAAGGGCGCGGCGAGGCTAAACAGAAGATGATTGACGACGCACTCGCGCTACAAGCAGCTGGAGCGGTTGCCATCGTCCTCGAACTCGTTCCCGCCCCGGTTGCCAAAGCCGTGACCGATGCCCTGCATGTTCCTACCATTGGAATTGGAGCCGGACCGGACACGGACGGGCAGGTACTTGTCTGGGCTGATATGGCCGGCATGTACGAGTGGGTGCCAAGCTTCGTCAAGAAATTCACAAACCTGCGCGAAAGCCTAAAAGACGCGGTTTCTGCCTACACCGAAGAAGTGAAAGACGGATCCTTCCCCGGCCCAGACCATTACAAAACCAACTAGAGAGCAAGATTCATGACCTCCGCATCACAGCTAGCGCTTCGCGCCCCGCTCGGTAACACAAAACCGGGACTCATCTCTCCTAAGCGACACGTTCCAGACCACATTGAGCGACCCGAATACCTGTTTCATGACGGGCCGGAGGTAGTCACCACCTCTGATATCAAAACGCCTGAAACCATTGCGAAGATCCGCCGGGCTGGCAAAATCGCGGCCGATGCTCTAGCTAAAGCCGGCGAGGCTGTAGCACCTGGCGTAACCACTGACCACTTGGATCAAATAGTTCACGACTACATCATCGGACAAGACGCCTACCCTTCCTGCCTTGACTACATGGGCTTCAAGAAATCGTGTTGCACCTCCATCAATGAAGTGATTTGCCACGGGATCCCCGACTCGCGCCCCCTAGAAGAGGGCGACATTGTCAACATCGACGTAACCGCCTACATCGACGGGGTACACGGCGACACTTGCGCCATGTTTACCGTTGGTGAGGTTGATGAGGAATCTCGCCTGCTCTGCGAGCGCACCGAGAAAGCTATGTATCGCGGGATTAAGGCAATCGCGCCTGGCCGTGAAATCAACGTGATTGGTCGGGTCATTGAAAAGTACGCCAAGCGCTTCGACTACGGTGTAGTGCGCGACTACACGGGGCATGGCGTTGGCGAAGCCTTCCATTCCGGGCTCATCATCCCTCACTATGATTCGCCGCGCGCAACCGAAATAATGGAAGTTGGCATGGTCTTCACCGTTGAGCCAATGCTCACTCTCGGTTCCATCGAATGGGAGCAGTGGGACGACGACTGGACGGTTGTCACCAAAGACCGATCTCGTACCGCCCAGTTTGAACACACGATCGCAGTTACCGAGGACGGCGCCGAGATCCTCACCCTGCGCTAAAACTAAGGAGCACACCATGGAACAAGCAGTGGAACAAAACCTTGCTTTTGGCATAGACATCGGCGGCTCTGGTATCAAGGGAGCCGTGGTCAACCTTGACACCGGCGAGTTCGCTACCGAGCGCGTGCGCATCCCCACGCCAAAAAAGTCCACTCCCAAAGCCGTAGCGCAAACCTGTAAAGAACTGATTTACCAGTTTGATTTGCCTGCTGACATGCCTGTTGGCATCACGTTCCCCGCTCCTGTCTCACACGGCGTGGTTTTGTTCATGGCCAATTTGCACAAGTCATGGGAAGGTGTGAACGTCACCGAGTTAATGGAAGCTGAACTTGGCCGCAAGGTATACCCCGTTAATGATGCTGACGCTGCCGGTTACGCCGAGGTCGTCTTCGGCGCAGCCAAGGGCGTTGACGGCCTCGTGATTGTCACCACGCTAGGCACCGGCATCGGCACTGCGATGATCTACAACGGACAGTTGCAGCCCAATACGGAGCTCGGCCACATTGAAATCGATGGCTACGATGCGGAATCTCGCGCTTCATCGGGAGTGCGCACCGCTGAAGGCCTGTCGTTTAAGAAGTGGGCAAAGCGGCTCACCAAATACTACTCTCACCTAGAAATGCTGTTCACCCCCGACCTGTTTGTTGTGGGCGGCGGCGTGTCTAAGAAACATGACCAGTTCATTCCACTAATCGACATCAAAACACCCATGGTTCCCGCCAAGTTGTTCAACACTGCGGGCATTGTAGGTGCCGCCGCGCTCGCAAAGCGCTACATGACAATATAGGTTGCCTAGCTGGGCTAAGCTGCGCTGTTTCTAGCTGGACCAGGACCAGTTGGCGCAGATTGTAGTTTCTCCCTCATTGACTAATAGATGAGGGAGAAACTATATAAGTAGAGGCGGAGAAGACGGCCTATAAGCCGGATTCTGTTCCAGGGCGAAGCCCCTTCGATGGCCATCTATCTCGGGCCGTTGTTACCAGCGGCCTCTAGCAACCTACCCGCGCGCTTTGGACGGACAGCCCGGCGCGCTGCTTGGTTTTGCTCCCGGTGGGGTTTACCCTGCCAGCCCAGTCACCTGGGCCGCGGTGGTCTCTTACACCACCTTTGCACCCTTACCCAAAAACGGGCGGTTTGTTTTCTGTGGCACTATCCCGCGAGTCACCCCGGGTGGCCGTTAGCCACCACCGTGTCCTGTGGAGTCCGGACGTTCCTCGACAATGTCGCGGCCATCCAGCCATCTTCTCCGCCGCCCAAGTCTACTAGAGTTGGACGCATGCTTGTACTTTTACCTCCGTCTGAAGGCAAGACCCTTCCCGCCTCGACCGTCAATTTTGATGCCGACGCGATTGCCCCGTTTTCCACGCAGCTCGCAGATGCACGCCAGAGCGTGCTCGATTGCTTGATTGAAACTTCCGCGCGGCGCGACGCCCTGGAAATCCTAAAAGTAGGCAAGACCATTGCAGACGAGGTGGAAGCAAACAAGCACCTGCGTTCAGCGCAAGCTGGCCCCGCTTGGCAAGTTTATTCAGGCGTACTTTACGAAGCTGGCCGATTTGGCGAGATCGGTGCGCAGTACACGGCGAGCCCGGACTTTGAGATCTGGGTTCAATCTGCCCTATTCGGAGTGGTAGACCTGGCCTGCCCCATCCCGCCCTACCGCCTATCAATGGATACAAAGCTACCCGGTTTGGGAAACCTTGCCCCCTGGTGGAAGAAATACCTCGAGCCCCTCATGGAACAGCGCGCCCACCATCGCGTAGTGGTTGATGCGCGCTCTGGCGCGTACCAAAAAGCCTGGCCGGGAACTTCATCCGAATGCGACCTCATCCGAGTGAATGCGGTGCGCGAGCGCGACGGGAAACGCACCGTGGTTTCACACAATGCGAAGAAATACCGCGGAATCCTCGCTGGCGCCTTACTGGAGCGCGCTAGTGAGGCTGACGGGTCCATCGATTTTGTGCTCGATACCGCGCGTTCACTGACCGGCGCCGATTTTACGGGCGTCGAAGTTAGACAACGCCGCGACCATCTCGAGCTCGTGATTGTGACGAGCTAGCCCCTACTCGGTTTTAACGATGATTGCTTCAAGTTCGTCAGACATGAGCACTTCATCCTCGGCGAGCATAGTGATGTCATGCCATTCCGATTCGGGAAGATCTACAACCATGCCCACGATCTGGCGGCCCTTCGCCTCGTACACGCCGATGCCGCCGGTGCGCTCGCGGTAGTACTCGTATTCATCTAGCAGCTCAGAGTCGATTTCGCCCGCAAGTTCGTCACGTTTTGCAAGCTTTTCATTAAGTTCGACTTCGACCTCACCCATCGCATCTTGAAGTTGCGCGATCGCGGCCTGTTCATCGGCTCCCACGGCTTCGGTCTGGCGGTCTAGTTCCGAAATAGTTTCCTGCGCTGCCTCGAACGTAGCCATAACGTCAATCAGCTCATTTTCGAGGACATTGCGACGCTGGGCCATCTGGTTCAGCTCATGCTGCATGGCAGTGAGGTCTTTGTGAGATCCTTCGCCTGCCGCGAGACGCTCGCTCATCACGTCTTGACGGGAAGTGAGGCGCTCCAGATCGTTCTCAACTCGCTTCACTTCACGGTTTGCGTCCGTTGCGGCGGAGCGCGCGGTTACTTTTGCGCGCTCCAGATCAGCTTTCCGTCCCTCAAGGGCGTCGAGCACTTTGACCGCCGGGTGTTTACTGCGGGCCGCGCGCAACTGCAAGATCCGCGTGTCAACCTGTTGTAGTTCAAGAAGTTTCACCTGGTCCGCTTTTGAAGCTTTCACTATGCCCGCTCTTTCACTAGGTAGTGCTTTTAGTTCTAATCAAAGTGTATTAGGCTGACGCGCCCTACCCCAATAGTTTATCCAAGGGTTTCCAAGTGCAGGTTCCACGGTTCGGTAACAAATCGCGAAACATCCACCTGTAGTTGCACGCCCGTCTCCTCTGCGGCTTCTTCAAGATCATCTGCCAAGTGCGGCAACCACAGCCATTCAGTTGCCCAGTGCGAACCGCAGATGAGGGCCGGACCGCCCTCTTCAAGGTGTTCACTCGCCGGATGGTGGCGCAGATCCGCGGTGACGTATACATCGGCCCCAAGCTCGCGAGCGCGCACGAGGAACGAGTCGCCAGACCCTCCCGACACGGCAACAGTTCTGACCGGCGCTTCAAGATCTCCACCGGGCGCACCCACGAAAATGCCGTGTGGGCCAGCGGGGAGGGCTTTTGCCACTAGGTCAGCGAACTCGCGTAGTGTTTGCGGCGCTTCGAGTTTGCCGATGCGCCCCAAATCGCGAGCGGTACCCGCTTCATCCTCGTCGATGGGATCAAACGGTTCACCTTCAATACCGACCGCCTGCGCAAGTGCCCAAGCCACGCCGCGCGCCGCCGAATCAGCGTTGGTATGCGCGTTCATGAGGGCCACGTCGGATTTGATGAGGTCGTGAACGATCCTGCCCTTGTAATCTAAACGCGACACGAAGCTGGTGCCGCGCAGGTAGAGAGGATGGTGCGTAATAAGCATGTCGTAGTCATCCTCAATCGCCTGCGCAACCGTTTCGGCAACAGGATCAACAGCCAGGAGGATCTTGCTTACCTTCTGTTCAGGATCCCCAACGATTAGGCCGTTCTTATCCCACGACTCTTGGAGGCGCTGCGGATAGCGGGCCTCCATAATTTCCATAATCTGCGCAACATTAAGCATGTACTGAGACTATCGAAGAGCTACCTTTGCCTGCTACAAATACCCGCATTGGGTTTTAGGTTTTCGAGAGGCGTCCTCATCCGCAACTATCACTTCTTGTCGCGTTCTTAAAACGGGGGTATTCCCTAGCGCGCGGCTGGGGCAGCGGTGGAGCCGCGGAGAATGAGTTGGGTGGGAATCGTTATGTGTAGGTTCTCGGTATCTCCTTGGATCTGACGGTGGATCAGATTTACCATGCCAACGCCAGCTCCATAAAAATCCTGCTTCACGGTGGACAGAGGCGGGAAAGAAAACTCCCCCAATTCGATCCCGTCAAACCCGATCACCGAAACGTCCTCGGGCACTCGCATATTCCGTTCATGTAGCGCTCGAATAAGGCCCAATGCGACTTCATCGTTAGCACAAAAAACGGCGGTAACATCGGGATTTTGCGCTATTTCCTTACCCGCTTCATAACCTGACTTTGCGCTCCAATCTCCCAAGATTATGGGTGGGATCTGGCGATTCTCTTTTGTCAATACATCGCGCCAAATCGCTTCACGAACCTGAGCGGAACGCGAATGATGCGGGCCGCGCACATGATAAACAGTGCGGTGGCCTAGGTCTAGTAGATGATTCACGGCCTTGCGCACACCCCCTACTTGATCAGCTGAGGCTGCCGGATGCATATGCACCAGATTAGAATCCGAGGACGCAACAGGCAGGTTAGGAGGTAGTGAAAGTTGATTGGCGTTGGCATCTCCCGCCTGCACAATGACAAGGCCGTCAATATCTTCTTGAGAGAGCAGAGATACTGCTTTGTAAACCTGGGGAGTGTGCGGATGCTCCACTTGAACTAAGGTGACCGAATAGCCTAACTGGGCGGCCCTATCGATCACACCGTTAGCGGTATGGGCCTCGCCAGTGCGGCGAATCTCTTGGGTGAGCAACCCAATAACGCCGTAGGAACCCGTGCGCAATGCCTGCGCGGTGCGATTGGGGGTGTATCCGAGTTCGGATATGGCTTTGAGAACACGCATACGGGTAGGCTCGGAAACATTTTTATGTCCGCGTGTCACGCGCGAAACGGTTTGAGCGGAGACGTTCGCCGCCCGCGCCACGTCGTGAATGGAAGCGGCCCCACTTTCCCGCTTTTCTGTTCCTGTCACCTATGAAGCATATCAGATAGAAAAGATCGATTGTGACGTGCGCAACTCATTCCAGTGTTATCGTTATCATAAGTGTGGCATCGATAACACCGTGAGGTGCGAGTGGCCGTCCGCTAATGCATTGACAGGAGAAATAAATGCAGTTACAGGTTCACCATCGAGATTTGAACGTTTTACATGAAAATACGCTGAAACCTCGCGCCTACTACATTCCTATTTCCCCAAATCTTTATCACAACGGGAATAAGTGCGAACGTAACTTTAATTTGGATCGCGAACACTCAGACCGTTTCCAACTTTTAAATGGCCAGTGGAGTTTCGGATACTACCCAAACCTGGAATCGGTACCCGAGCGCTTCTTTGCACCTGAAAGCACTGACCTCGAAAACACGATTCCTGTTCCAGGGGCGTGGCAATTCAACGGCTGGGATGGCCACCAGTACACGAACATCAACTACCCGTTCCCGTTCGACCCTCCACACGTTCCGCATAACAACCCGGCGGGCGCGTACCGGCACGTGTTCACCTACCGTAAAGACCCGGCAGCGCCGCAGGCTCACCTGGTATTCGAAGGCGTTGATTCTTGCTTTTACGTGTGGGTGAACGGGCAGTATGTGGGCTATTCGCAGGTAACACACGCCCAATCCGCTTTTGACGTCACGCAGTTTTTGAAGGACGGCGAAAATACGCTGGCCGTTTTGGTTTTCAAATGGTGTGACGGAAGTTATTTAGAAGACCAGGACAAGTTCCGCACTACCGGGATCATCCGCGACGTTTACCTATTATCCCGCCCTGAATCACACCTAAACGATTATTTCGTAACTACCGAAATGAGAGGAAACAATGCTGAGGTAACTGTGCGCGCAAACTTCGCTGGCAACTCGCTGCCAGTAAACGCCACTTTACTTCGCGACGAGGACGAGATCGGCAGCGCCACCTTGACGCCCTACACCGATGACGCGGGGATTTACACCCACACGGCGCAATTCACTGTTCAAAACCCGCGCATGTGGCATCCCGGTGACCCGTTTTTGTATCGATTGGTAATGGAAACGGATGCGGAAGTAATCACAGAAACCGTTGGCATCAGGGAAGTAAGCATTGAAAACGGCGTCTTAAAGTTCAATGGCACTGCCATAAAACTAAAGGGCGTCAATCGGCACGACTCTGATCCAGACACCGGTCCAGTAGTTTCTGTTGAGCACATTAAACGAGATTTACGTCTAATGCGCGAGCACAATATTAACGCTATTCGCACCGCCCACTACCCCAACTGCCCCCAGTTTTACCATTTGTGCGATGAAGCCGGTTTTTATGTTATGAGCGAGGCCGACAATGAAAGCCACGGTACTAGAAACCGGCTTTTGGCAGATGAGTCTGAAGAAAACATTGTGGAGCATTGGAACAAGCCCATCGCTGACAACCCCGATTGGATAGCCTCCACGATGGACAGGATGGAAAGGTGTATCCATTCCGAAAAGAACCGGCCTAGTATTTTCTCTTGGTCTGCGGGCAATGAGTGCGCCTATGGGCAAACGTTCGAAATCGCATTGGAATGGGTGAAAAATTTTGACCCTAGCCGCGTGACGCACTACGAAAGCGCGTTTTACCGTTCCACTGACCGAAAGTACGACTACCGAAACATCGACCTTTACGCCCGGATGTATCCGCCGCTGACCGATATCGCAAAGTATTTGAACGAACTGGGCGATAAACCGTTCCTTTTGGTCGAATACTGTCACGCGATGGGCAACGGCCCGGGCGACTTAGAGGATTTTTGGGCTGTGGTTGGCGCCGATCCGCGCATGTGCGGCGGATTCATATGGGAGTGGTCTGACCACGCTGTGAAAGACGAAGCAGGAAATCTGCTCTACGGCGGCGATAGCGGGGAAGATCCTCACGACGGTAACTTCTGCGTAGATGGCTTGGTATCTCCATATCGGGTGCCTCACATTGGTTTGCTAGAAGCAAAAAATGTATACCGTCCGCTTCGTTGCGAATATGACCAAGCAAATGGAGAGCTCCGCGTCACCAACACTGCCGACCACCTAAACGCAGCTGATTATGCCCATCTAGAATGGATCAAAGTCGTGGATGGCGTTCAAGAGCGCGGTGAATTAACACTTCCGAGTTTGCCAGCCCACAAGACCGTCACCCTCCCGTTGTCGCTAGACATTCCCACTGACGGCCGATGCTATTTACGGGTGGAAACCATCCTCACCCGCCCTCTGGCTTTCCTTGAACCGGGGCATTTGCTTGGCATTGACGAGCTTTCCCTCTCCAATGCAAAACCGCATACTCCGCGCGCCCTCGAACTGGTTAAAGAGGCTCGCCAAACCCAAATTTCAAACGCCACCAAAGTGCAGGAAACACCACTGGAAATACTTGTGGAAGCCAGCGAGTTTAGCTATGCATTTTCGCGTCACACCGGGATGCTCACAGCTTTATCTAGGAGCGGGAAGAACCTACTGACTCAGCCTGCCGAGCTCAATATCTGGAGGGCGCCTACCGATAATGACATGTACATCCGCCCGCTTTGGGAACGTGCACGCTATGACCGCACCTACCCACATGCCTACGAAGTAAGTGTCTCAACCGGTGAAAGCGGCGTAATCGTGAGTAGCCACGTAGCCGTGGTGTCAAAATCACTGCAACCGATTTTGAAGGCCAACATCGACTGGATTGTTAAGCCTAATGGAATCGTCCAGGTGAATGCGAAAGTTCAAAGGGACACGCAGTTTCCTGAACTGCCTCGCCTTGGACTACGCTTCTTCTTCGACAAATCATTGCAACAGGCTAACTGGGCGGGGCTTGGCCCACACGAAAACTACATTGATAAGCGTCGTAGCGCTTGGCATGGCCAGTTCACATCCGACATTGCCGACCTGTTCGTTTCCTACTTGCGACCCCAAGAAAATGGTTTGCGGTCAGATTGTGACTACTTGGCACTACGCGGCGAAGACCTGTGCGTAGAAGTGGGTAGCGAGAACGCATTTTCTTTCAACGCTTCCTACTTCACTCAGGAAGAGCTAACTGCTAAAACACACTACTTCAACCTGGAAGAAGCTGACTGCACAATCTTGTGCGTCGATCACCTTCACGCCGGCATCGGTTCGCAAAGCTGCGGGCCAAAGTTACTTAAGCAGTACCGAGTCGATTTTGAGACAACTAACTTCTCATTCACATTCAAGGTTTCTGGCTGAGCAAGGAGACGATAAGCCATGGAAGAAAAGAAATACCTTAAGTGGTACAACAAAGTAGGGTACGGTTCTGGCGACATCGCAGGAAACGTGGTTTATGCCTTCCTCTCAGCGTTCGTAATGATCTACCTCACGGACACTGTGGGAATGAACGCGGGAATTATTGGAACTCTAATGATGCTGTCGAAGTTCTTCGATGGCTTCTCTGACATCATCTTTGGGCGTTTGATGGACAAAACCCACTCCAAGATGGGTAAGGCACGACCGTGGATGTTCTATGCTTTCTTCGGTTGCGCTGCCATGTTGGTGCTGATTTTCTCAATCCCAACTTCTTTAGGGGCAACCGCCCAGTACGCCTGGTTCTTCATCACCTACACGTTGTTGAATGCAGTTTTCTACACTGCGAATAACATCGCCTACGCTGCCTTGACCGCTCTTATTACTAAGAACAGGTCCGAGCGCGTGCAGATGGGTTCAATCCGCTTCATGTTCGCTTTTGGCACTAGCCTCATGATCCAGACGATCACGGTTGGAGCCGTACAAGCTATGGGAGGCGATGCAGCAGCGTGGCGTAACATGGCGATCATTTACGCCATAATCGGCATCCTTTCGAACTCGTTGGCTGTATTTTCAGTCAAGGAGCTGTCCCCCACTGAGCTGGCTGAGGGAGACTCGGAAGCTGCTAAGGATGACGAGCTCAGCTTCCTTGAGGCGCTTAAGCTCCTTGGAAATCGCTACTACGTGATAATTGTGGTTTGCTTCATCTTGATGCAGTTCTTCACCGCCACGTTGAACATGGGCATTTACTTCATGACCTACATTCTGGGTAATGCAAACCTACTGGGCGTATTTGCGTGGGCAATCAACATTCCTCTCATCGTGGGGCTTCTTGTGACACCGATAGTGGTGCAAAAGATTGGGCGGATGCAACCGGTTACTATCGTCGGCTATATCATTGCCGTGCTTGGCCGGTTAGGCGTCGTATTTGCCGCGTCGATGGGATCCATCCCGCTCATGCTGTTCTTCTCTGGACTCGCATCCCTTGGCATGAGCCCATTGCAAGGAACTCTCAACGCACTTATTGCAGAGATTAGTGAAAACACGTTCTTGCGCACAAAAAAGCGTATCGATGGAATGATGTTCTCCTGTTCCTCACTGGGAGTGAAGATTGGTTCTGGAGTTGGCACAGCTGTTGCTGGATGGTTACTGGAGTATGGCGGATACGACGGCAAAGCCACTGTGCAAACCGAATCTGCACTACAGATGATCTCGTTCATGTACCTGTGGGTACCACTGATCGCGAACACACTCATTCTTGGCTTGCTGTTCTTCTTAAACGTTGAACGCAAGAACGAGGTATTGCGCGCAAATCTAGACCATGATGATTCGGGTTCAGCACACGTTGGGCAGACAACACAGCCGTTGAAGGGAACCTCAAGCAAGATAGTTCAAGGCCACGCGATGGGTGGTTCTGGTTCTAGAGAATCTGCCGGCTTGCACCTGGCTGACCCGCAGGCTGAAACCCTAAAGGATGGACAAGATCCCCGGCCGGAGCCTCCAAACGACGGCAATAGTCAATCCTAACGGGAACCTACTTAGCCGATGAGGTTGATACCTCAAAACCGGTCGGCTCTAGGTGTGGCTCCGCACAAGCGGGGCCACACCCTTTTATGCAGGCAAGTCCTTGGAAGGAAAGCAAACTGGATCACCCACGCGGCAAAAGAAAAACCCGCGCGCTAGCGCGGGCTACTGTGGGCCCAGAGGGACTCGAACCCCCGACATCCACGGTGTAAACGTGGCGCTCTAGCCAACTGAGCTATAGGCCCAACTCCAACGGAATGGAACGTCAAAGATCATATCCAACTCCGGGAGCAAATTGCATCTTTCAAACCATCGTTTTGTAAAATAGTGGTAATAGTCTCAGTCTACTGCCGAGCCTGCGCGATTAAACGCATGCCCGACCAGTCCTCACAAACCATGGCAGCAGACGTGGCGCTCATACCCGCAACCTGCGCGGCATCCGCCACCACCGCTGGCGGAACATGATTTGGAGTACCCGACTTCGGAGTCAGCACCCAGACGACCCCACCATTGTCCATGTTTGCCGACGCATCCAGCAGAACATCTGCCAGATCGTCCTCCTCCGAATCGTCAAGACGCCACCAGACAATCACGCCATCTACCACGTCTGAATAATCAACGTCTACGAGCTCATTGCCCGTTGCGTCTTCAACCGCAGCACGCAAAGAATCATCGGTATCTTCGTCCCAATAGAACTCTTGCACAATCTGGCCGCTTTTATAACCGAGACTCGAAAGAGCCGTCGGATCCACCTTTCGGGAATCAGAATTTGATATCACGCGCCCAGTCTACCGAAGTTTTACGCGCGTGCGCGCCAAATAGTCCACATGCGGGCCAAGACGAGGCGGCGCCCGCCCACACTTTCAGTCATCTTGTGTTTTCACGCACACGTATAAACAAATCGACACTTTACCTAGTGCAAAAACCCGCAAAACCGGGAATGATTAGAACCAAAGAAAACTATACGATCCATTAGTGGATACGTTTCGAGAGAAAGAGGATTCGTGGCTGAAGTTGATCACCGCCCAGTAGTCAATGGCATGCTGAGTCAAGTGCCGGACAATGATCCGCACGAAACCGAGGAGTGGCTGGAATCTCTAAGAAGCCTCTATGAAGCAAAAGGCGGGCCGCGCACCCGCTACATCCTGCTTCATATGCTCGCAGAAGCGCGTCGCAAAGACGTTCAAATTCCTCTTGAACTCACCACCCCCTACATCAACACCATTCCAGTTGATCAAGAACCCTACTTCCCGGGCGATGAGGCGACCGAGCGTCAGTACCGCCGCTGGATGCGCTGGAACGCTGCCGTTCAAGTCATGCGCGCCCAGAGGCCCGGTGTTGGAGTTGGCGGCCACCTCTCTTCCTATGCTTCGGTAGCGACCCTTTACGAGGTTGGTTTCAACCACTTCTTCCGTGGTAAAAACCACCCCGGCGGTGGCGACCACGTGTTCTTCCAAGGCCACTCCTCCCCCGGTGTTTACGCGCGCGCCTTCCTGGAAGGCCGGCTCACTGAAGAGCAGATGGACGGATTCCGCCAGCAGGTATCCACCGAGCATGGCATCCCCTCCTACCCGCACCCGCGCCAGCTACCCGACTTCTGGGAATACCCCACGGTCTCCATGGGCCTGGGCCCCGCCGAAGCGATCTACCAGGCCTGGTTCGACAAGTACCTGGAGCTACGCGGTCTCAAAGACACTTCGCAGCAACACACGTGGGCGTTCCTCGGTGACGGAGAGATGGACGAGCCAGAGTCACGCGGCATGCTCCAACTCGCCGCCCAGCAGGGCCTGGACAACCTCACGTTCGTCATTAACTGCAACCTGCAGCGCCTGGACGGCCCGGTGCGCGGTAACGGCAAGATCATTCAGGAACTCGAATCGTTCTTCCGCGGTGCCGGTTGGAACGTAATCAAGGTTGTATGGGGACGAGGCTGGGACCGTCTGCTAGAAGCCGACCAGGATCACGCTCTTGTAAACATCATGAACGAAACCCTTGACGGCGACTACCAGACGTTCAAGGCAAACGACGGTGCATACGTGCGCGAGCACTTCTTTGGCCGCGACCCGCGTACCAAGGAAATGGTTAAAAACTGGACCGACGACGAGATCTGGGATCTGCGCCGCGGCGGCCACGACTACCGCAAGGTGTATGCCGCTTACAAGGCCGCTGTCGAACACACCGGCCAGCCCACCGTCATCCTCGCGCACACCATTAAGGGCTACGCGCTCGGCTCACACTTCGCTGGCCGCAACGCCACCCACCAGATGAAGAAGCTCACGGTTGATGACCTCAAGGGCCTGCGCGACCTCCTGCGCATTCCGATCTCGGATGAGGAACTCGAGAAGGACCCGTACCTGCCTCCGTACTACAAGCCGGCTGATGACGACCCGGCCTTGCAGTACATGCTTGAGCGCCGCGCTAAGCTTGGCGGTTTCCTCCCCTCGCGCCATCAGGAAGACAAAGCCTTGCCAATGCCGGCGGACAAGCCTTTCGACGCTCTTGCCAAGGGGTCGGGCGCCCAGCAGGTAGCCACCACCATGGCGTTCGTGCGCCTTTTGAAAGACCTCATTAGGGATAAGGAGTTCGGCAAGTACATCGTGCCGATCATCCCCGATGAGGCACGCACGTTCGGCCTGGATGCCATCTTCCCGTCCGCTAAGATCTTCAACACGCACGGGCAAAACTACACGGCCGTGGATGCCTCCATGATGCTTTCCTACAAGGAAGCAAAGGAAGGTCAGGTTCTTCACACGGGCATTAACGAAGCCGGTTCTGCGGCTGCTCTACAGGTTGTGGGCACCTCTTACGCAACGCACAACTTCCCGATGGTTCCGGTTTACATCTTCTACTCGATGTTTGGATTCCAAAGGACGGCAGACCAGTTTTGGGCGGCCGGAGACCAGCTGTCGCGCGGCTTCATCATTGGCGCTACTGCGGGTAAGACCACGCTTGCCGGTGAAGGCTTGCAACACATGGACGGCCACTCGCCGATCATTGCCTCCACGAACCCCGCTGTGGTCACCTACGATCCGGGCTACGCTTACGAGATTCGCCACATCGTGAGGGACGGAATTGAGCGCATGTACGGCCCGAACGAGTCTGGCCGCGATCGCAACGTCATGTACTACCTCACGGTTTACAACGAGCCGATCCACCAGCCCGCAGAGCCGGAAAACCTTGATGTCGACGGCCTGATCAAGGGCATGTACATGCTTGACGACTTCGAGGGCAACGGCCCGAGAGTTAAGCTCCTTGCCTCAGGCGTGGGCCTACCGTGGGTTCGCGAGGCCCGACAGATTTTGCGCGATGACTGGGGCGTTGACGCAGCCGTTTACTCGGTCACCTCTTGGACCGAGCTACGCCGTGAAGCGAGTGCGGTAGACAAGTACAACTTCGAACACCCGAACGAGGAAGCTCGCAAGCCGTACATCACCTCCGTTTTGGAGCAGGCTGAAGGCCCAACCATTGCAACCTCCGACTTTGAGCACCTGGTTCATGACCAGATCACTCGCTGGGTACCCGGCAAGTACTACCCGCTTGGCGCGGACGGTTTCGGATTCTCCGACACTCGCGCAGCGGCGCGTCGCTACCTGAAGATCGACGCCGAGTCGGTTGTGATCCGCGCCCTCCAGGGCCTTGTCGAAGAGGGCCAGATGGACCGCTCCGTACTCCAACAGGCGATTGACAAGTACGACCTGTCCAACCCGAACGCGGGCCACTCAGGTGGTGAAGGCGGCGACGCCTAACCCGGCCGAATATCCCATAACAGTGTCCCGACGGCGTGGTCGTCGGGACACTGTTTTACTGTCTAAACAATCACTTTAGATACAACGAGTTTAGGAAGCATCAGTTGGCAAACCGCGCTCGCCGGCCTCCCAAATCCTTCCCTCATACTCTGGAGACACGAGATTTTGCGCCGTCAAGATGGCCTCAACCTCCTCGCGCGGCAACAAGCCCCGCTCAACGATCAGATCGGAAACTCGCCTGCCCGTGCGCGCAGCTTCCTTACCAATAATGTCGCCGTTTTGGTGTCCGATCAGCTCATTAAAGTAGGTGACAATGCCGATCGAGCCCATCACCTGCTCGTGCAAATGCTCCCTGTTAGCTGTGATGCCAGTGATGCAACGTTCAGCGAGAGTCACCGTGGCGTTCTCCAGCAGACGCATCGATTCGAACAGCACCTGCGCGATAACCGGCTCCATCACGTTGAGTTGCAACTGGGCGGCCTCAGCGGCCATCGTCACAGTCATGTCGTTGCCCACCACTTTGAAACAAACCTGGTTCACCACCTCTGGGATCACCGGGTTAACCTTGGCAGGCATAATCGACGAGCCGGCCTGCATAGGTGGCAGATTAATCTCCTGCAAACCCGCAGTAGGGCCGGAGGACAAAAGCCGCAGATCGTTACAAATCTTCGAAAGCTTCACCGCAAGGCGTTTTAGCGCTGCGTGTACGGAAACAAACGCGCCCGTATCAGATGTCGCATCGATGAGGTTCAAAGCCCTGCGGAAAGGCACCCCCGTTACCCGCGACAGCTCTTCCACCGCAACCTGCGGATACCCCTCCGGCGTATTCAGCCCCGTGCCGATCGCAGTAGCCCCAAGATTTACGCTCAGTAGCAGGTCAGCTGCCTGATCAATCACACGCAACTCTTCACGCAAAGACACGGTGAACGCCTCAAACTCCTGCCCGAGCGTCATCGGCACAGCATCTTGCAGCTGGGTTCGCCCCATCTTCAACACGTCAGCAAACTCATGAGCCTTACCATCTAACGCATCCATGAGATGCGAGGCCGACAGGCGCAAATCCACAAGCTCGCGATACACCGCCAGGTGAAAACCAGTGGGGTACGAATCGTTGGTGGACTGCGACTTATTCACATCGTCATTAGGATGAATAATGTCGTAGCGACCCTTTTCGAACCCCAGCATCTCGAGCGCAACGTTCGCGATCACCTCGTTAGTGTTCATGTTTACGGACGTGCCCGCGCCACCCTGGAACAGGTCGAGTGGCCACTGATCGTAAAAATCATCGCTTTCTAAGATTTTGTCGCATGCCGCTTCGATGGCGCGCGCCTTGTCTTCCGGAAGCACCTTCAGACGCCGATTTGCCCGAGCCACCGCCTTCTTCACCTGCACCATCGCGATGATGAAATGCGGATAGCTCTCTAACTGAGTTCCTGAAATCTGAAAGTTTTCGATGGCGCGAAGGGTGTGGATACCCCAATACGCATCAGCTGGAACTTCCCGTTCACCAAGCAGATCCACTTCTGTGCGCGTTTGCATCCAAAGCCCCTCTCACTACCACCATCACAATCATATATATGATTCATGGCCGAGGCTGACGCTTTGTGGCTTCCTATTTCGGGGCTGGAGCGTAGGCCCGCTCGCGCATCACGGCGGCTACTGCGCGTAGCGGGATCCCCGCCGGACACACGGCTGCACATTCACCGTAGAGCGAGCAGGGACCGAAGTTTGCTTCCATGACGGCCGTCATGTCTTTGGCGCGTTTGCGCCGGGCCCGCCCCGGAACTTCCAGGGCAGCAAGATGGGCGAGTTTCGCCCCGGTGAACAGGTTTGCTGCCCCATTTGGACATGCCGCAACACACGCCCCACACCCGATGCATGCGGCCATATCCAGCGCCATCTCCGCAACCTCATGCGTGTTATACGCCTCATCCGCATCCGGAGCCGTGCCCGCATTCGTGTGCGAGTATGCTCCGGCCATAAGGACCTCATCGAGGGCGGAGCGATCCACCACTAGATCTTTGATTACCGGGAACTGCTTGGCGCGCAACGGTTCGAGAGTGACCACCTCACCCTCTTTACGCTCCCCCACTCTTTGGTGGCACGCGGGCAAATTCTTTGCGTCCCCATGCGGGCGGCCATTTACAAGCAGGCCACACGAGCCGCAGATTCCTTCGCGACAATCCGAGTCAAACGCGATCGGTTCTTTCCCCTCACGCAGACGTTGAGCGTTCAAATGATCGAGCAGCTCCAGCCATGACATGTTCGGGTTAGCCTCGACCTCGTACATTTTAAACTGGCCGCGAACGCCCGGGCGATCTTGGCGCCAAACTTTTAGCTTAATCATTTGTAACTCCTCGTTACCGGCTGAACCGCTTCGAAATGCAGGGGCTCACGGTCTTCAATGAATACCGGATCAGAGTCCCAATGCTTGGTGCGCCAAGCAGTGGTGTGCATCCACTGTTCGTCGTTCCTGACGGCTTCACCCTCGAAACTGTATTCTTCACGGAAATGAGCGCCGCACGACTCTTCGCGGTGCCAAGCATCAACGCACATAGTTTGGGCGAGTTCCAGGTAGTCTTGGACGCGCAGAGCCTGCTCCAGATCCTGATTCAGTTTCGCCTGCGAGCCAGTCACGTGCAGATCCTGCAAGTAGTTTCGCCGCAGGTCACCGACCTTTTCAATTCCTTGCTCCAAGCCTTCCTTTGAGCGGGAAACCCCGCAGTGCGCGTACATGATCTTACCGAGCTCGGCGTGAATATCTATTGCGGGTGTGCTTCCAGTTGCCGCCCGCAACTTCAGTATTCGACTCTTCACTTCTGAAAGCGTGAAGAGGGCCGTCTCACTATTAGCATCTGGGCGCGGCGTACCCAGTAGCGTAGCCAAATAGTTGGGCACCACGTTTGGAATCACAAAGAAACCATCCACACAGGCCGATAGCAACGAATTTGCACCCAGCCGGTTCGCCCCGTGGTAAGCATAAGAGGCCTCGCCCGCAACGAACAGACCCGGAATCGTAGACATCAGATTGTAGTCAACCCACAGCCCACCCATGGTGAAGTGCGCGCCTGGAGCGATACGCATAGGTGTTTCACGCGGATCCTCACCCGTCACGTCGAAGTACATGTCGAACAGGTTGCCATACCGCTCGTTCAACACGTCCTTACCCAACCGTGCAATCGCGTCAGAAAAATCCAGATTCACCGCGTTCTTATTCGGGCCAACCCCGTGGCCAGAAATGATCTGTTCGCGCGCCGCCCGCGACGCCACATCACGCGGAGTGAGGTTGCCGAACGCCGGGTACTTCCGCTCCAAGTAGTAATCGCGCTCCCCCTCCGGAATCTCATTGGCGGGCCGCTCGTCGCCAGCCTTGCTTGGAACCCAAATGCGACCATCATTGCGCAAAGACTCACTCATCAAAGTGGTCTTTGACTGCCATTCGTTCTCCACCGGAAGCGCCGTAGGGTGGAACTGGATGAAAGATGTATTCGCTATCGCCGCGCCGCGCCGGTGCGCCCTCCACGCGGCCGTCGCGTTCGAGTTCTTAGCCAACGTCGAATACTTGTACACGTTGCCGTACCCGCCCGTAGCAAGCACCACTGCATCGGCCATAAGGCAGGTGAGCTCACCCGTGATCAGATTGCGCACCACCACGCCCACTGCTCGGCCGTCCTCGACAATCAGATCTAACATCTCGTGGCGAATCCACAGTTCCACTCGCCCGGCCGCCACTTGACGCAATAGTGACTGGTGCGCTGCGATCTGGAGCTGCTGGCCGGTTTGCCCGCGAGAGTAGAACGTGCGTGAAACCTGCACGCCCCCAAATGAGCGGTTCGACAATGCCCCGTCATACTCGCGCGCAAACGGCACACCGTGCGCCGACAGGTGATCGATCACCCGATTAGATTCCTCAGCGAGGCGCCAAGCCTCCGCCTCGCGCGCTCGGAAGTCCCCTCCTTTGATCGTATCCGTCACGAACCGGAGCAAACCATCACCATCCACGCGCTTACCGCGCGCCGCGTTAATTCCGCCCTGGGCGGCAACTGAGTGTGCCCTCCTTGGCGAATCATGATAGGTAACGGCCGTTACGTTATATCCCAGCTCGGCGAGCGTGGAGGCTGCTCCTGCTCCCGCAAGCCCCGTACCAACCACGAGCACGCGGAACTTCCGCCTATTCGACGGCGAAACCAGGCGCATGTGCTGCTTGTGCTCATCCCAGCGCGACGCCGGATCGCTTGCCTGCGGAACATGCCCGTCTAAGATGTTGCCTCTCAAAATAGTCATCACACCGCTCCTAGATTCGCGCTCAGAACCACGGCCGCGTCCCCCACCAAAATCAATATGGCAAGTAGAATCCCGATTGCCCGCATCCACTTGCGCCAAGACCTCGAAGTCACTCCGAGGTCGTTGATCGCCAACTCAAAACCGTGCGCCAGATGGATAGCGAGGGCAAGTAGCACTATCAGATAAAACGCGGCCATCACCGGCCGATCCAATGAGGCGATCATGTTGGTTGCCGCATAGAACTGCTCGTCAGGATGTTGGAACGTTGCCGGCTGCACCAGCGCACCCACAGTTAGATCCAAGATATGTACGAATACGAACGCGAGAAGCACGATCCCCGTAGGTAGCATCAGCTTAGCGAAATAACCGGTCAAACCCCTTGGCCGCGCATTTGCGGTGTTCGCCCGGGACCTCTTCCACACGAGCAGCGCACACAGCACGTGAATAAGCAAGCAAGTGCCAAGCACGATGCGGGCGATCCATAGCAATCCCTCATACGGTAGAAGCGGAGTAAACGCCTCGCGCAACCACTTCGAATAAGCGTTGTATTCTTCGTGCGACGCAAAAATCTTCAAGTTGCCCAGCATATGTACGAATACGAACGCGAGCATCACAAGCCCGGTTATCGACATCGCCAGCTTCGCCGCCCAAGTGGGAAATACTCGCGCCTTTTTGCGCGGCTGCCACACCCTTCCATGGACTGTCATCGCTCACCCCTAACGGTTGAACCTACAGTCCAGTCTATGTACGCTACCTCACAGATTTAGCAGATCGAGTCTAATTTGCCCTAATGAACGCACTCCCAATCGGCGATTCAACCCCTGGTTTTGCGTGCAAGACCAATCAGGTCTTCCAGTGTTTTCACCTGCGCCACGTCAGCGTCTTTCAAACTGATTTTGAGGTCTTGCTCCACGGCCGCAACCACCGCGTACAGGCCGATCTCATCAAGATCAAAATCCTCGGCAAGACTCATATCCGAGCGGAAATCCTCAGCCTTAACGGTTGATTCATCGAGGAGGGCGGCAACCACTGCTGCCTCAACCTCGTCAACTTCCGCACCTTCACTTGCAGACTCGGCGCTCACCTCATCGGGCTGCTCATCTAACAGGTCGTAGCCAAGCATTTCTGCAATAGAGATTCCCACAGCTCCTCCTCGTTAACCAACCCGGTGGAGCCAACGCACAGCAACGCCGTCTCCCGCGTACCTGAACGGTTCCAACTCCTCATCCCACGCGCCGCCCAATGCGAGGTTGAGGCGCTCGCGAAGCTCGGCAGGGTCAGTGGCCTCCATTGCAAAGCGAATGCGATCTTCTGGCACCATCATATTGCCCGAAGCGTCCATCGGGGCGTGGAAAATACCAAGATCAGGCGTATGACACCACCTTGCACCGTCCGAGCCGCGTACGGCCTCCTCGGTGATCTCGTAGCGCAGATCGTCCCACCCCCGGAGCGCGGACGCCAGCTGCGCCCCCGTTCCCACGGGGCCAACCCAAGAAAACTCAGCGCGCATAAGGCCGGGCACAGCGCCCTGCTGCGTCCACTCCAAACGCACTTCCTGATCCAGCACCGACGCAACATTCCACTCAACGTGCGGGCAGAGTGCCGGCGGACATGAGTGCACGAAAACAACACCGCGGGTGTAACTTCCGGACATGATGCCTCCCTTTTCCTTGAGGTTCGTCTTCCCCTACGTCCTCAAGAACCAAAGGCCAACCGATCCAGCGGTGCTGTCCCCATTCTGTCCTAAAAACTGCTCTCGCGCTAGTCTAGGACCTGCAAGTAGCGCAAATCTGCCCCAGACGTCCCGAAGCCAGCCGCGCGCACGACATGGCCACCTTAAAGCGGAGACGCATCCCTATCTGTGTCGGTGAGCGTCAAGACTTCGAACCTTGCCTCCCAACGGAGCCCCGCCGAAGCAGGGCTCTCCAATCAGGTAGTGCGCTGTTACATCATCTCGCGAACCTGGCGCAGTGCCTTCTTGCGCGTTGCGCGATCCAACCGATCTAGGTACAGCATTCCCTCCAGGTGGTCGGTCTCGTGCTGTAGGCAGCGTCCCATCAGTTCTTCACCCTCAACCACGACCTTCTTACCATCGAGGTCTATTCCCTCAACGCGGGCGTACCAGGCACGCTCGGTTGGAAACCAAAGTCCTGGAACCGACAAGCATCCCTCGTCGCCATTTTGGAACTCGTCTTTGGAAACCTCGACCAGTTTCGGGTTCAACACGTAACCAATCTCGCCGTCGATATTCCAAGAAAAAGCGCGCAAACCAACACCAATTTGCGGAGCTGCGAGGCCGGCGCGGCCCTCTTCATCGACATTCTCTAGCAGGTCCTCAACGAGGCTCTTCACCGAATCGTCGATATCCGTGATCCACTCGCACGGCGTGCGCAAAATCGGATCGCCAATAACCCTAATCTCGCGGTACGTCACTTAGCCGACCCCCTGTTTGCTTCAAGCTCGGCAATAATAATCTGCTTTGCTTCTTCAACCGGAATTTCCTTGGAGACTCCGCCGCGACGGTCACGCAACTCAACCACACCGTTCTTCAGGCCGCGACCAACAACCAAAACGTAGGGCATTCCAAGCAACTCAGCGTCAGCGAACTTCACGCCCGCAGACACCTTCGGCCGATCATCATAAAGCACATCGAAACCTGCATCCGACACAGCTTGAGAAATGTCAGCCGCAGTATCAGCGATCTGGTCTCCCTTGCCGGCGGCAAGAACCTGCAGGTGGAACGGCGCCACAACCATCGGCCAAGACAAGCCAAGATCATCGTGGTGACTCTCAACCATAGCTGCAACCACGCGGGAAACGCCCAGGCCATACGAGCCCATGGTAACCACCTGCGACTTGCCATTTTGATCCAACACCGTCAGGTCCAAAGCCTTCGCATACTTGCGGCCAAGCTGGAAGATGTGGGCCACCTCAATACCGCGCGCAAGCTCTAGCGGACCCGAACCATCTGGCGCTGGATCCCCCGCCTTTACCTCGGCAACCTCAACCGTGCCATCTGCCGTGAAGTCGCGGCCCATCACCAGGTTGTACACGTGGTAATCAGCCTTATTACCGCCGGCGATCCAAGCGGTGCCCTCCACAACGCGCGGGTCAACGAAGAACCGCACCGAACCCGTCGGGTTGCCGTCCTCATCAACCGTGCGTTTCGGCGCGTTCGGCCCCACAACCTCGGGCCCTAAATAACCCGCCACCAACTCCGGATGCTTCGCCAGATCCTCAGGCGTTGCCTGCTCTACCTCCGCAGGTGCAAAAGCCGCCTCAAGGCGCTTCTCATCCACCTCCCGGTCACCCGGGATACCGATGTTCACAACCTCGCGCGCGCCATCGGGATGCGTCAGCGTCACGACATACGACTTCAGCATGTCGGCCGCCTCCCACGGGCGATCCTCGCGCGGGTACAGTTCATTTGAAAGATCCACGAGTGCGGCAATCGTCTTCGCATCCGGCGTATGACGCAGCTCCTTGGCCGGCGTGTTCGAGTAATCCACCGGATCTGGAACCGGCGTTACAACTGCCTCCGCGTTCGCGGCGTAACCGCCCGGCGAGCGCACAAACGTGTCTTCTCCCATGGGGTTCGGGTAGAGGAACTCCTCCGAACGCGAACCACCCATAGCGCCCGACTGCGCGGCCACAATCACAAACGGCAAACCAAGACGCTCAAACACGCGCTGATACGCCTTGCGGTGCAACTCGTACGACTTTGCTAGCCCCTCATCATCGATATCGAAGCTGTAGGAGTCTTTCATCACGAACTCGCGGCCGCGAATCACACCCGCACGCGGACGCGCTTCATCGCGGTACTTCGTCTGAATCTGATACAGCGAAAGCGGCAGATCCTTATAGGAGGAGTACATGTCCTTAACCGCGAGCGTGAACATTTCTTCATGCGTTGGCGCCAGCAGGTAATCCCCATCCTTGCGGTCCTTCAAACGGAAAAGGTTTGGCCCGTACTCTTCCCACCGGTTGGTCTTTTCATATGGTTCGCGCGGCAGTAGTGCTGGGAAGTGGACTTCCTGGGCGCCAATCGCGGCCATCTCTTCGCGCACAATCTGTTCAATGTTGCGCAAAACCTTCAAACCAAGTGGCAACCACGTGTATATGCCTGGAGCCACACGGCGAATGTAGCCGGCGCGCACCATTAGCTTGTGGCTTGCAACTTCCGCATCTGCGGGATCTTCACGAAGCGTCCGCAGGAAAAACTCAGACATGTTAGTAAGCACGTTTACCAGCCTAACTGCAAAGGGTGATGAGAGGAAACGGCGGCGCCTCTCATCGAATTAACAAGATATTGGAAGTCGCGGATTCAGCGGATTACGTCAACGCTGCCGGAGCCCTCTTCGAGTCCCATAGTTTGCGCAACTTCATTCGCGTATTTCAAGAGGGCGGGCACAATCTCGGCCTCCGGCACGGTATCTACCACCTGGCCCTTAATGAAAATCTGTCCCTTACCGTTACCAGACGCCACGCCAAGATCAGCCTCGCGAGCCTCACCGGGGCCGTTCACGACACAGCCCATGACTGCCACGCGCAAAGGAACCGTGAGGTCTTTCAACCCCTCGTTCACTTCATTTGCGAGCGTGTACACGTCCACCTGCGCACGACCACAAGACGGGCAAGAAACGATTTCGAGGGTACGCTCACGCAAGCCCAAAGACTGCAGGATCTCGATACCCACCTTGACCTCCTCAACCGGAGGGGCCGACAGTGAAACGCGAATCGTATCGCCAATCCCTTGGCGCAAGAGCGCGCCGAAAGCCGTTGCGGATTTGATCGTTCCCTGGAACTGCGGGCCCGCTTCAGTCACACCGAGGTGGAGTGGCCAGTCACCGCTTTCAGAAAGGATCTCGTAAGCGCGGATCATCGTCACCGGATCATGGTGCTTAACCGAAATCTTGAAATCGTGGAAGTCATGCTCCTCGAACAAGGATGCCTCCCACATCGCCGACTCCGCCAGCGCCTCCGGCGTTGCCTTTCCATACTTCTTCAACAAGCGGGGATCGAGTGAACCCGCGTTTACGCCAATACGCAAAGACACGCCCGCATCTGCGGCGGCCTTCGTGATGTCTTTAACCTGGTCATCAAACTTGCGGATGTTACCCGGGTTTACGCGCACAGCCGCACAACCCGCCTCGATCGCCTTAAATACGTAACGCGGCTGGAAGTGAATGTCAGCGATCACGGGGATCGTGGACTGCTTTGCAATAATGGGCAAAGCCTCCGCATCATCAGCCGAAGGCACCGCCACGCGCACAATGTCACAACCGGCGGCCGTGAGCTCTGCGATCTGTTGCAAAGTCCCGCCAATATCGGTGGTTTTCGTAGTGGTCATCGACTGGACCGAAATCGGTGAACCACCGCCAACTGGGATATCCCCCACGTGTATTAGACGCGTCTTCTTACGTGGGAACGGGGCTCCGTTCACCTTTGGCATCCCCAGGGCAATCTCGGTCACGATGACATCTCCCAAAAATCAGCGCCAGGTGATTCCTGGCAAACTATTAACAGTTCCTAGACTAGGCTAATCGGCTTAATAATATCGGCCACAATGAGCAACACAGTCATGGCCATCAGCAAAACAAAAATCACGTACGACACCGGCACCATGCGAGCCGTATCCGCAGGCCCCGGATCCGGCCGGCCCGTAACGCGGTTGAAAGTCCGGCGCAGTCCCTCCCAGAGCGCACCCGCCACGTGTCCCCCATCCAGTGGCGGCAGGGGGATTAAGTTAAACACGAACAGTGCCATGTTCAAGGAAGCCCACAAGCTCAGCAAAAGCATGGCCCGGTCGGCCACTCCAACGCCCTGCTCTGCCGACACCTCACCCGCAATCCGGCCAACGCCCACCACTGACAGCACCGAATTCGGATCTCGAGGAGCATCCGTGAACAGCTGGACTCCCACGTCCCACACAGCGCGCGGCAATACGAGCACAATCGATGCCGTGCCCTTAAAGGTCTGCCAAGTAATGTCACCGACGTCGCCGAGAGTGCCGCGCTCACGCTCCACCTTAGAGATGATGCCAGCAACCTTGCGCTCTCCCACCTGCACCGGGGTCACATCAAACTCTTGCAACACTCCGTCACGCTGAACCACAACCTTTGCCGCGCCGTCCTGATGCTCAATAGCGTTCACAACGTCATCCCACGAACTTGCCTGCACCGGCCCCCAAGACACGATCTTGTCACCCGCACGCAAACCCGCCTCGTAAGCCGGGGACTTCGGATTCTGCTTTGTACACGTTTGCGAAGTTGTGCCAATACATTGGGGAACCTGATCCAACGTAGTTGTCGCCACATTGAAGCCGAAACCAAGCACAATTATCGCAAAAAGCACGATGGCGAGCAGCAAGTTAGTTATCGGCCCGCCCAGCATTACCGCGAGTTTCTTCGGCACCGACAGGTTGTAGAACGCCTGAGATTCGCGGCCCTTAGGCAACTCTTCTGCCGAGGCCAAGCGGGCCTCCTGCGCGAGCGTCATCTGCCCCTTGCGGTTGGTCAGCTTCACGCCCTCACGCGCCGGAGCGTACATTCCTGCCAAACGCACGTAGCCGCCAAGCAGGATCGCTTTCACCCCATACTCGGTGTCTCCAACCTGCCTCGAGTACAAAGTTGGGCCAAACCCCACCATGTACTGCGGCACGTAAACGCCGAACTTTTTGGCTGGAATCATATGGCCAAGCTCATGCAGGGCAACCGAAATCATCAGCGCCACAATCGTGAGCAAAATGCCGATCGCGTAACTCAAACGCGGCCTCCAATAAGTTCCTTCGTCTTTGCGCGTGCCCACGCCTCGGCGTTTAAAATGTCATCAAGATCAGGCTCAGCAACACCCTCGTGCGCCTCAGTTACCTTCGCAACCGTATCCACGATGTCTAGATACGGCAGATCCCCATGAATGAAGGCGTCCACACACACCTCGTTGGAAGCGTTCATGACGCTCGGATGTGTGGGCGAGGCACTAACTGCGGCCCGAGCCAAGTTCAGTGCCGGGAATGTTTCGTTATCCACGGGTTCAAACGTCCAGCTCGCGCCTTCATCCCACTTCACCGACTGCTGCACGTGTTCCAAACGTTGCGGCCACGACAGGGACAGCGCGATAGGCAAGCGCATATCGGGCGGCGACGCCTGTGCAATCGTGGCTCCATCCTTAAATGTCACCATCGAATGCACAATCGACTGCGGGTGAACCACGGCCTTAATATCGCTCGGATCGATATCAAACAGAACGTGCGCCTCAATCAGTTCCAACCCCTTATTCATCAGCGTCGACGAATTGATCGTGACCACCGGACCCATATCCCAAGTGGGGTGATTAAGCGCCTGCGCGGCGCTAACATGGCGTAAATCAGCGCGCTTCTTACCGCGGAACGGACCTCCCGAAGCCGTGAGAACCAGGTGGCCTACCTCTGACCTACCCGTTACAACCGGAGAGGTAAGGCCCTTCTCGTGGCGGCCTGGAACCAAACACTGGAAAATCGCAGAATGCTCCGAATCGACCGGCAGGATCTGGCCTGGCCGACGCATCGCCGCCCGGACTAGTGGGGCGCCCACGACCAGCGACTCTTTGTTCGCCAACGCCAAACGGGCGCCCGATCGTAGCGCCGCCAACGTGGGTTGCAAGCCCACGCCGCCCGTCACGCCGTTCAGCACAATGCCGTCATCATCCAGCATGCCTGCGGCGCTCACAATCGCGTCCGCACCCACCCAAAGTTCAGCCTCAATGCCGCGCTCACGCATTTCGCTAGCAATAGCGGCCTCATTGCCAGAAGCCACAGCGATTACACGAGGCTGGAACTCCTGCGCCTGCTCGAGCAACAGGTCAACATTAGACCCGCCCGCCGCCAGAGCCTCGACCCGGACAATCGTGGGATTCGCGCGCACCACGTCCAGCGCCTGCGTTCCAATAGAACCCGTAGAACCAAGAAGAGAAAGACGGCAAGACATGACTACTCGATCGACAAGAGAATATCGATTGCGCGCGACAAATACGCATCCACAGGGCCCTCGAGGTAAGCGTCGTCGCCCTTCGCGGCCGGGAACGTCACCTGGCGAATCTCATCAGCCGTGAGCTTCTCTTCGTTATCAAAGAAACTTGCGATCCGATCCAAAAACGCGTCCACCTCCTCAACCCGGTAGCCGCGCTCTTTTGCCTCCGGATGTGCAAAACGGCTACCAACGGGGCGAACCAAGCGCGGATACAGCGTAGTTGCACGGTCAGCCACGTGATCCAACCACACGTCCTCGCCATTAACCGCCACGTGATTCGCGCGCTCACTTGAGATGAAAGCCGACTCCAAACGATCCAGTGCCGCATCCACCACAGCCGGGTTATAGCCGCGTCGCTTTAGCGTGAAAACCGTGCGCCGAACCTGCTCAGAAGTGATTCCCCCGCTCGGTCGGTCGCCTTCATACGCGGCACGCGCCTGCTGAAAGAACGCATCGACTTCTTCCTTGTTATAGCCCTTGCGGAAAAAACCCACTGTTGGGAAAAAGTTACTCATTACTGACGCTCCTCTTGATTCTTTACCGAGGTAGCCAACTGGCCACATGCCCCGTCAATATCTGATCCACGTGTATCACGAATGGTTGTTGTAATCCCGTTTTCACGCAGTGTTTCAACGAATTCTTTCATTACGCGCGGCGATGATGCAGTCCAAATCGAATCCGGAGTTGGATTCAGCGGAATCGGATTCACGTGTACCCAGCCGTGCCCGCGCTTATTCAGCTCGTCAGCTAGAAGCTGCGCCCGCCACGCGTGATCGTTCATATCTTTAATAAGCGCGTACTCGATCGACACGCGCCGGCCTGTCCTTACAAAGTAGCGCCGCGCCGCATCTAGTAGTTCTCCAACCTTCCAACGCGAGTTGATTGGAATGAGCTCATCGCGTAGCTCATCGTCAGGCGCATGCAGCGAAACCGCCAAAGTAACGGGAAGTCCCAGCTGCGCAAGCTTATCAATTCCTGGCACGAGGCCGACCGTGGACACGGTTATTCCTCGCGCTGACATACCGAAGCCACGCGGCGGCTCATCCGTCATGCGCTTAAGCGCCTGTACAATGCAGCGATAGTTCGCCAGCGGCTCGCCCATCCCCATGAACACCACGTTCGAAAGGTGGGTTGGACCACCCGCAAGCTCACCGTTCTCGCACGCCACGTGCGCCATGCGCACCTGCTCGATGATCTCCGCAGTAGACAGGTTACGCGTCAGCCCCATCTGGCCCGTTGCACAAAATGGGCACGCCATGCCGCAACCAGCCTGACTGGATATGCACAGCGTGGTGCGTCCCGGGTAACGCATGAGCACCGACTCCACTCGCGCCCCATCGTAAAGCTCCCACAGGTGCTTCAGCGTCTTCCCGTCATCCGTTGCCAAGGTGTGAACTTTCTTGATCAACCCCGGCATTAGCGACTTCTCGACCCTCTCCACCATGTTCTTTGGCAGGTCACTCATCTGCGCGGGATCCGCGATGTGACGCTGGAAGTAATGCCGCGACAACTGATCTGCCCGAAACTTAGGCAACCCCTGTTCCACGAGGACGCTACCGCGCTCCTCGAAATCTATATCCGCCAAATGCGCTGGCGGCTTTCCTCGCCGTCGCGGAGCGAACGATAAAATCGGTTTCGCATCCGGTGTCTTCGCCCCCTCTGGCGCCTGATCCGTTGGCATTACCTGGCGGCCGGCGCGTTTGCCTGCATCTACCATTGCATAGCCACCTTCAAGAAGAAATAAACCACCGGAGCCGTCATCAACAGCGAATCGAGCCGATCCATCAAACCACCGTGGCCCGGCAACATGTTTGACATGTCCTTCAAACCAACATCGCGTTTGATCAACGACTCGATCAGGTCACCGAAAGTTCCTGCAACCGTGGTGAGCAATGCCAGCGGGATGCCAAGCCACCAGGCGCCACCAAGCCAAACCATGCCGCCAATCCCAGCCGCAACCGAGAACACCAGCGACCCAGCAAAACCCTCCCACGACTTCTTTGGGGAAATCTTTGGAGCCATCGGGTGCTTACCCCACATAATTCCAAACGCCCAGCCGCCCGTATCGTTAGCAACACTTAGCAAAACCCAAGTGATCACAGCCGCCTGCGCGCCCGGAGAATCTAAAATCAACACCACAAACGACGCCAGCAACGCCACATAAATCAGCGCAAACGTCGTCACCATGATGTCTAGCATCGCCTGCGGACTACGCCCATCCAACAGCTTCCACACCGCCACGGCGAACACCGTCACCGTCAGTGCCCCCAGCACGGCCTCCAAACCCAAAAAATGGGCGCACACAACCATGCCAACGCCGCCAACCCAGGCTAGCGGAAGCACAATCTCGCGATTCTTTCGGGCGAAAGCTCCCGCCAGTTCCCACAAAGCCAGCACCACTGCAACGGATACCAGCACCACAAAAGCCTCGTTCGAAATGAACAGGACCGCAAGGAACAGCGCCGCTAAACCAACCCCCACACCGACCGCAGCAGGAAGATTACGCCCCGCCCGCCCCGATGATGGTAGCGGTTCATAGTTTTTGGTGGGCCCCGGATGGGTAATACGTCTAAAATCCACAGACATCCTACTTACCGCATTAAACGGTCATCAGATCCTTTTCCTTGGCTTCCAACTCGGCGTCAACAAGAGCCACAAACTTCTTCGTCAGATCCTCAAGCTGCTTTTCACCGCGCTCTACCTCGTCCTCGCCGGCCTCGCCGTCCTTCTTAATCCGCTCAAGCTCTTCCTTAGCGCGACGACGCTCGTTACGGATCGAAATGCGACCCTCCTCCGCGCGGGTACGGGCCTGCTTCACATAATCGCGGCGACGCTCCTCAGTGAGCGCCGGCAACGTGCAACGAATCAGGTTGCCGTCATCCGTTGGGTTAATACCCAGATCTGCATCGCGAATCGCTTGAATAATGGCCTGTACTGAACCACGATCATATGGGCTTACCAGCACCATACGAGCCTCCGGAATCTGCACCGAAGCGAGCTGCTGCAACGGGGTCATCGCCCCGTAGTACTCCACGAGAATGGAGTTAAACATTTCCGGATTAGCGCGGCCCGTACGAATGTTGCCGAAATCCTTCTTCGTAGCTGAGATAGCACGCTCCATGCCATCTTCGGCCTCAAGTAGAGCATCTTCGATCATTTCTTAGTTCTCCTTCTCGGAATTGTCATTAGTTACCAACGTACCGATCTTCTTCCCAAGCAGAGCGTCGGTAACATTGCCCGGCTCATTCATGCCAAACACACGCATGTTAAGGCTGTTTTCCTGACACAGCGAGAACGCCGCCGCATCAACCACCTTCAACCCGCGCGCAAGCGCATCCGAATACGTCACGTGATCAAGACGCTTCGCATTTGGCTCCACCCGCGGATCAGCGGTGTAAATGCCGTCCACCCCGTTCTTTGCCACCAGTAGCTCCGAACAGCGGGTCTCTAGCGCCCTCTGCGCCGACACCGTGTCCGTCGAGAAATACGGCAAGCCCGCGCCCGCACCAAACACGACGACGCGTCCCTTTTCCAAATGACGGATCGCACGCAGCGGAATATAAGGCTCGGCAACCTGCCTCATCGAAATCGCGGACTGCACGCGCGTAGACACGCCCTGTTGCTCCAAGAAATCCTGGAGAGCAAGCGCATTCATCACCGTGCCGAGCATACCCATGTAGTCAGCTCGCGCCCGATCCAAACCGTGGCGCGACAGCTCTGCACCGCGGAAGAAATTACCACCGCCAACAACCACAGCAACCTGGACGCCGTCGCGAACCGCCTGCGCGATCTGCGCCGCAATCATGTTCACCACGGACGGATCAAGACCAATACTGCCGCCGCCGAAAACCTCGCCAGACAACTTCAATAAAACGCGCCGCCCGGCGCCAGACTGCTCAGCCATCAGCTGCAAACCCTCCACAAATAAAAGCGGTGCACTAACTCAACACATAGTTTAACGGATATATGACCGTAGCCCCGCCCTTGCAAACAAGGGTCGGGGCTACAATCGGGAACTTACTAGGCGCCCACGTGGAAACGAACGAAGTCCGTGACCTTAGCGCCGTGCTCCTTCAGAACGTCGCCAACCTTCTTCGAAGGATCGCGAGCGTAATCCTGATCAACCAGGCAATTTTCCGCGTAGAACGCGTTCAAACGACCCTCAACGATCTTCGGAACAATGTGCTCAGGCTTACCCTCCTGAAGCGTCAACTTCGTAAGGGTTTCCTTCTCCTTCTCCAGAACGTCAGCCGGAACCGTGGTGCGATCCAGGTAAAGCGGAGAGAACGCAGCAATGTGCATCGCAATGTCGCGAGCAACCGCAGCGCCAGCCGCATCCGTTGCTACAAGCACACCAACCTGCGCCGGCAGGTCAGCCGACGAGTGGTGGAGGTACAGCTCAACGTTCTCGCCCTCCATGCGGGCAACCTTGCCGATCTCAATCTTCTCGCCAATAACAGCACCCAGGCCATCAACCAGATCCTTGACCGTGCCATCCTCCGCAGACTGCTCAAGCAGAGCCTCGGTGGAAGTTGCGCCACTCTTCACGGCTGCATCCAGAACCTTCGCAGCAAAGTCAATGAACTTCTCATTCTTCACCACGAAATCAGTCTCAGCATTCGCCTCGACCATAACACCGACCTTGCCGTCCACAACCTCGCCAGCGATAAGGCCAGCAGCGGCCGTCCGATCTTCGCGCTTCGACAGCGACTTCAGACCAGCGAGACGAATGATCTCCATCGCCTTTTCTTTGTCGCCGTTGGCCTCGTCAAGCGCCTTCTTAACATCCATCATGCCCGCGCCGGTCTGCTCGCGCAGAGCCTTAACATCGGCAGCAGTGTAGTTCGCCATGAAAATCTTTCCTCTTCAAGTATTAGTGGAAAGGCTTACTCAGCCTTAGATTACTCAGCCTCCGGCGCCTGCTCTTCAGCAGTCACCTCAGCCTTATCGACCTCTTCAGCCTTCTGCTCGCCTTCGGCGCTCTCAAGAAGCTCGCGCTCCCACTCAGCCATCGGCTCCGCACTGGCATCCTCCACGCCCGACTTCTGGCGACGCTCCGAACGAGCCATAAGGCCCGCCGCACAAGCATCGGCAACCACGCGGGTCAAAAGCGCAACAGCGCGGATAGCGTCATCGTTACCCGGAATGCCGTAATCGACCTCATCCGGATCACAGTTCGTATCAAGCACAGCCACAACCGGGATGTTCAGCTTGCGAGCCTCAGCGATCGCGAGATGTTCCTTGTTGGTATCAACAACCCAAATCGCCGAAGGAAGCTTAGCCATGTCACGAATACCGCCCAGCGAACGCTGGAGCTTGTTCTTCTCACGTTCCATCATGAGAAGTTCCTTCTTGGTGTGACCCGAACCGGCAACATCCGCGAAATCGATCTCCTCAAGCTCCTTCATGCGCTGCAAACGCTTAGAAACCGTGGAGAAGTTCGTGAGCATCCCGCCAAGCCAACGGTGGTTCACGTAAGGCATGCCGACGCGCTCGGCCTGCTCTTCAATAGCTTCCTGAGCCTGCTTCTTCGTGCCAACAAACAAAATGTTGCCACCGTGAGCAACCATTTCTTTCACGAACTCGTAAGCCTTGTCGATATCCTCGACGCTCTTTTGCAGGTCAATGATGTAGATGCCGTTACGCTCAGTTAGGATGAAGCGCTTCATCTTCGGATTCCAGCGACGGGTCTGGTGACCAAAGTGGACACCACTTTCCAGAAGCTGACGCATGGTTACAACAGCCATGTCTCTTCCTCTCGGTGCAAAGCACCAAATCAAGAGCGGCCCAAGCCACTCAAAATTACAGTTACTGCCCTAAGGCCCTAGCGCCCACGAGCCAGCACCCCGAAGGGACCGAAGCTGGCCACGCCGCATACACGGATTTGGACGCGCGATAGTCACCTGCAAGCAGGTGCCGCGTCGATTCTAGCTAAAAGCTGGACATTTGGGAACTTCGAAAGCTCCTTTTGCTCCCACATGTTTCACGGCTCACACAACACGTCGACACGGGCATTTCCACAGGAAGGTCAGAGCCGGCGTATCCACAATCCTCGCGCCTCGTATGCGCCGCCCGCAAATCATGCTCATAACCTAACCCGCATGAACTTAGTACATCGATTCGCGGCACTACTAACCGTCCTTGGGGCAGGCAGTGCGATGCTTGATGCAGGTGGCACGTTTGTTGGTGTGAACAACGCCCTTGAGCAAGCCGGTAACTATCCTTCTCCCCTATTGACGAGCGGCTACGACCCTTTCGCAGTGATCTCTTGGCAAATGCCAGTGGCGCCGCCCGTGGTTATCGGGCGCCTGTTTGATCCGCCGGAAAGCCCCTGGAGATCCGGGCACCGCGGCGTGGACATCTGTCCCGGTGTAGGAGCCACGATTCACGCTCCAGCCGACGGAACAGTGGTGTACGCGGGCAAGTTCTACAACCGCAACGTTGTTTCGATTAGGCACGCAAATGGGGTGCGCTCCACGTTTGAGCCCGTTGCTCCAGCAGTCACGAACAATGCAGTGGTGCGGGCAGGCGACGTGGTTGGCCACCTGGAAGCCGGTCACGACTCAGACTGCTTGCACTGGGGCGCGAAAATTAGCAAACACCAGTATTTAAATCCGCTTGCCCTCATTTTGGGCGAGCCCATACTCAAGCCCCTGGACGGGTGATCACTCGATCGGTTCGTGGCGGGTGACGCCGCAAACTCACGCCCGAGGATGAGCTTGATTCATGATCGCACTCAGACGCCTTGCATCCACATGCGTGTACCTCTGCGTAGTTTGCAACGAAGAGTGCCCCAGCAAATCCTGCACCGCACGCAAATCTGCACCACCTTCCAACATGTGAGTTGCCGCACTGTGGCGCAACCCGTGCGGAGAAATCACCGAAACCCCGGCCCGGGCGCAGGCCGACTCTAGGCGGCCTCGGACAATACGTTGACTAACGCGCCCACCACGAGCGCCTAAAAACAACGCCTGCTCACCGCTATCAGTTACAAGGGCGGGACGGCCGGTCTCAATCCATATGCGTAACGCGTCATGAGCTGGCTTACCGTAAGGCACCACGCGTTCCTTATTGCCCTTGCCTAGAACTCGCAAGGTACGCTCGGCAGCATTCAAGTGAGACAGGTTCAAACCCGTTAGTTCTGCAACGCGGATACCGCACGAATACATGACCTCAACCATCGCCCAGTCGCGAATCGCGCACGGATCGCCGCCCTCTGCTTGCTGGCGCAAGTAGTTGAACAAGGTTCTGGCTTGCTCGACCGTGAGAGTCTTCGGTAGCGTCTCATCCACCCGAGCGGCCCTCAGCTTGAGCGTTGGATCAACCTCTACGACCCCCTCGCGCTTCATCCACCGCCCAAACAGGCGAACACTTGCCACATACCGCGCCACAGACGCCCTCGAACCACCTTCACGAACCTTGGTGGCAACCCACGCGCGAAACGCTCGCGGCGTAAGTTCAACCGGATCAAAAGGTCTCGCGCCCAGGCAGAAACCAAGAGCCGACTCGACATCACTCATATACGCTTGCACGGAATGGGCTGCCATGCCGCGACTGTGCGCCATGTAGCGTTCAAACCCGGCCAGGACATCGAGCGTGGACTCGTGCAACTCCATGTTCCTCCCCACCCCATCGTATTTGTCGCGGGCACGTGCCGGTAGCGCAGTCTGGGCTCGAACTTCTCTGACGTTTCGGTGCTACCTGCTCCGCGCGAAAGCATCACCTTCGCAAATAACCAGCTTCTTTAACAGTAGTGTAGTCATCCCCTGCTCTACCTCATCCACGCCCAAACCCGCCGCTCGAGCAACCCAAGGGACCTTTGCGAAGCCCTTCGCCGGAAGCGCGTCAAAAATGCGTTGCACGTCAGCATCCAGACGCGGCTTCTTATACGTGGGCATATCGAACAAGAAGTCACCAATGCCTGACATCAGCTCTAATATGTCCTCGACTCTCGTCACCAAAGTCACACCATCGCGGATCGCCTCATTACAACCCGCCGACATTTGTGACGACACCGAACCGGGAAAAGCTCCCACCGGTCTGCCCAAATCCCGCGCACGCCGAATAGTTACCAAAGCCCCTGACCTCGCCGACGCTTCCACCACCACGCTCGCCTGCGATAACGCCGCGATCAGCCGATTACGACTCAAAAAACGCCACCGCGCTGGCCGCCAGTCCGGTGGGCATTCAGCCACAATCCCTCCCGAAAGCTCGATCTGCTCAAACAGGTCAATATGAGACGCCGGATACAGGTTAGATACACCCCCGGCCATGACCGCCACCGTCTGCCCCACCTTCAACGCGCCCACATGAGCAGCCGCATCTATACCAAACGCTCCTCCCGACACCACGCACACGCCCTTGCGAGCAAGCTCAAACGCGACATCACGCGCAACCGAATTACCGTGCGAACTCGACGCCCTTGCCCCCACAATCGCCACCCGCGGCACCGCTTTTAGCTCTCCGCGCACCCACAGAGCAGCCGGAGCCTCCAAGCCCAGATCGTTAAGACCCTCGGGCCAAGCAGGATGCTCCGGCCAGAGCACCGTCCCCTCCACCCGAGCCAACGCGTCCAAATCGCGCTGCACATCCAGATCCTCCACCCGAGGGAGCCATCTCTTCAGCGCCTTCACCCACGGCCGTTCATGACCCTCCTCGTCGAATAGAATCTGCGGCGAGAGCTTCTCTACGTCCGGTTGGGTTAGAAGCCACTCGAGCGCCGCCGCGCTACCCATCTGCTCACGCAAAACCCCCGCAGCAACGTCGCCCGGCTCCACGATGGCGCTCCACGCGCACGCAACCTCTTTCGCACTAGTTAAATCAGGAATTCGCATCATCAACTCCGTTCCTAAACTTCAAAGAACTAACGAGCTCTGAAAGCCCCACCCGGCGCGCACCGCGCACATCCGCAATTGTGAGAGCCAAACGCAACACTCGATCCGCCCCGCGCAAACTCAACGTCCCATCCTCGATAGCGCGCTCCACACCCCGATACACCGCTGGTTCGATCCCATACTTCGGATCATGGAGCAAGCGCGACGGGACGTGCGCGTTCATTGTCCAAGGCGTTCCGCGCCACCGCTCGCGCGCCCGCTGCCGCGCTTGCTCTACCAGCCTCCGCGCATCCGCAGACGTATATGCCGGAGGATCCGAAAGCTCCGCCGCAGACGGCGTCATCATCGGAACCTGAATATCCATCCGATCCAACAGCGGGCCCGACAACCGACTCATATAGCGGCGGCGCTGCAACGACGAACACATACACGACTTACGGCGACTAATCGCATGCCCGCACGGACACGGATTAGAAGCCAAAACCAACTGGAATCGAGCGGGATACTCCACGTGATGGCGCGCCCGATGCAAGTTCACAACACCCGATTCCAAGGGCTGACGCATCGCATCCAGCACCTGCGGCGCGAACTCAGCCGCCTCGTCGAGCACCAAGACACCCGCATGCGCGCGCGAAATCGCGCCTGGCCGCGGAATCCCAGTTCCGCCACCGATAATCGCAGCCATCGTCGCACTATGATGGGGAGCTTCGATCGGCGGCGTCCTCATCAACCCGCGAGACGGATCAAACGTGCCGCAAATAGAGTGGATCGCAGTCACCTCAATAGCATCCTCATCATCGAGGGGCGGTAAAATGGTGGGCAAGCGTTTAGCAAGCATCGTTTTTCCCGCGCCCGGCTCCCCAACCAACAGCAGGTGATGGCCACCTGCAGCCGCCAACACCAGCCCCTCCGTCGCGAATGCTTGGCCCCGCACGTCAGCTAAATCGACCTCGTCATGCGCACACGCAACCTCCGGCTGTAAGGGTGGAGCCTCGCGCGAAATAAGAGCCGGCAACCCCTCAGGCAAACGGCCTCCAAAATGAGCAACAAGATCACGCAAATGACTGAAACCAAGAACTTCCACACCGGACAACAAGCGCGCCTCTGCGAGCGAATCCTCCGCCACCACAACCTGCGCCATACCCTGACGACGCGCCCCAACCACCGCAGGTAATACTCCCCGGATCGGACGCAACGAACCATCCAAACCCAGCTCCGCCATAAACACCGCGCCATCAACGGCCTTAGGCGACACCACTCCCCGCGCAGCCAACAGGCCCACCGCGATCGCCAAATCGAACGCCGACCCGGCCTTCGGGATCCCAGCCGGCGACAGATTCACCGTCACGCGATGCTCAAACCAATCAACACCACACGACTGGAGAGCTGCCCGCACCCGATCGCGCGACTCCCGCACCGACGCGTCCGGCATCCCAACCAAGTTGAACGACACCAGACCCGAACCAACGTGCGTTTCAACCGCAATAATGTGCGCTGTAATCCCTGACCACGCCACCGCGTGCGTGCGCACCAAAATCGGCCTCATACAATCCCCTTACGATGCTCGATGTCAGCCATACTTCCCCTCACTTTCACGACCACCGCGTCCATACATACAGAACCGCTCTGCTGATGCTCCGACAACCAAACAGCTGCGCCGCGGCGCAAAAACCGCATCTTCTGTTCCGTGATCGACTCCCACGCGGTTGCCGCGCCCCGAGCCGAACGGGTTTTCACCTCCACAAACACGATCCCCCGCTTTGGATCACGCGCCACAATGTCGAGCTCTACACCCCGCCTCCTATAATTCCTGTCCAGAATCTGCCAGCCCTGTTCGGTGAGGTACTCCGCCACCAAATCCTCACCAACCTGGCCTAACCTATGTGTCCTAGCCATCAAAACCTCCCGCACACCATCGTGCTACCTAGCGCAAATGAGGAGGGCACGAGTCGGACACGGGTGTGGACATAGAAAAGAACCGCACCTCTGGGGAAAACCCGAGCCGCCTTCCACGACTACGAGGCTGAGGCGGGCGAGGCTTGATGCGGTAGTAGGTCAGAAACACGATTGTGAGGGAAAGCGGCGAATTCCGCCTCGCTTTCTGCCACTTCCTGTCGGAATACCGCCATGACGCGGTGTAAATACCACGACCGTGAGGGGAACTACCCAAAACCGTAGGCTAAATCGACAGTTCGGGTCGGAATCGATAACCAGTCCGCAGCAGTTTTCACAACTGTGAGGGGAAATGACCAAAACAGCATCCTAATTCGGCGCTTTGGGTCTGAATCACTGTTTCATCGCCAGACCAGAGCACAAACGTGAAGGAAAGCGACAAAATCAGCTACCCAATTCGACACTTTGGGTCTGAAATGCGGATACGGCGGTGCGGGTCAGAAAGGTGAGTACGGCAGTTTGGGTCGGACACGTGCAGGAGCAGGGCAGGACACCGCGCCCCACTCAGCTGGGCTACACGAAGACATCAAAACGGCGTGCCCGGAAAGGGCAAGCACGCCGTCCGTGCAGATTATGGAAGCTCTAGCTCCGACTTAGCTAGCTCCTCAATATTCACGTCCTTAAACGTCAAAACGCGCACCGACTTCACAAACCGTGACGAACGGTAAATATCCCAAACCCAGGCATCCTCAAGGCGCAACTCGAAAAAAACATCACTGCCAACCGGATGCACCTGCAAATCAACCTGATTGCACAAGTAAAAACGCCGCTCCGACTCCACTACGTACTTGAACAAGCTGATCACGTCGCGATACTCGCGGAACAGATCAAGCTCCAAATTGTTCTCGTAATTCTCAATCTCAGGATTCATCCCCCAAGCCCCTTCCTGTCAGAACTAATCCTGTAAAAGCCGCCACGACTGCCGATGATAAGCGCTCACGCCGATCCTGGCCAGCGCCTCACGATGTGCCACCGACGCATACCCCTTATTTGACGCCCAACCATACCCAGGATCCGGTAAAGACACCATCAGATGGTCACGCACTACCTTTGCCACAATCGAGGCCGCCGCCACCACCGAACACAGCGAGTCAGCCTTCACCAAGGTCTGCACCCTCGGCTGTCCAACAGCAACAAACGCGTCCCGTCCCCTAGAGGCGCCAAACAAATCCTCCTGGGGAGTCAGCCAATCATACGACCCATCCAGCAAGACCACATCCGGCCTCACCCCAGCAGACGTCAACGCCCCCAGAGCGCGAAGCCCTGCCGTGCGCAAAGCCGCCGTCATACCTAGCTCATCAACCTCGGCAGCCGACGCCATCCCCACAGCAGTAGGCCACGCCCACCTTGCAGCCTGCGAAACCAACCTCTCCCGGGCCGCCGGAGACAAAAACTTCGAATCCGCCAGAGCGGCATCCGGCTCCACGCCAGGAGAAACCGCGGCGCCCACCGCCACCGGACCGGCGAGCGCACCGCGACCGACCTCGTCCATGCCAACAACCGTGCCAAACCGAGCGAGGTTCCGTTCAACGCTCGTGGTTGCAACCTTCAACGTCACTCACCGCACGCTCTGAAAAGGTGAATTGTCCGTGGGATCCGACCAATGTGCAAAAGGCCAGCTAACCCAAATAGCCTTTCCCACAACATCATTCACATCAACAAAAGCGAGATCCGGAATAGTCATATGCGCGCGCGAATCTGCAGAGTGATTACGATTGTCGCCCATCACCCAAAGGTGCCCCGTCGGAACGGTCACACTGAATGGCTGCACCGAGTTATCCGACCCCGCCTTCAAATACGGCTCCGAAATAGACTGGCCATTCACCCGCAGGCGACCACCATCATCACAGCACTCAACCGTGTCACCTCCCACGCCGATCACGCGCTTCACCAAATGTTGATCGCCCGAGGCTGGCCGCAAACCCGTATATACCAAAGCCTTATCAATCGCACCGGCCACTCCTCCACGCTCAGCAACGGGCTGGAGCCACCCATTAGCATCTCGAAAAACCACCACGTCGCCGCGCTCGAGCGTGAACGGCCCCGGCGTAAGCCTAGACACGAGGACGTTATCGCCAATCTGCAAAGTGTCTTCCATCGAACTAGAGGGGATCCAAAACGCCTGCACCAAAAATGCCCGCAAAAACGAGGACAATATCAACGCGAAAACTAGGATTAACAAAACTTCGCGAACACGGCCCCACGCAGTAGTTTTTCTGCGCGATTCACCCTGTCTTTTCGAATCCGGGTGCGCATGACGAGGCTGATAGGCAGCCCCTAATTTAGGAGAACGTCGCTCACGTTCAACGACCGCAGCTTCGAAGTCCTGCATAAATCTCCTAATTCTCAGACCACGTCCAATGCTCTAGCTTAAAACTACCCAGCCTGGGGTGCCTACATCAAACGCCCACGCGCACATAGGGCTCATAACAGTCATGCCCCGGCATTTGCCGGGGCATGTGCAAGCACTATATTAGTTAGCGCGCTTCTCGCGAACCTTAGCTGCCTTGCCGTGACGGTCACGCAGGTAGTACAGCTTGGCGCGACGAACGCGACCAACAGTCACAACCTCAATGGACTCAACGGTTGGAGCATGTAGCGGGAACGTACGCTCTACGCCAACACCAAACGAAATCTTGCGAACGGTGAAGGTCTCACGAATGCCCTCACCCTGACGAGCGATTACAATACCCTGGAAAACCTGGATACGAGTACGGTTACCTTCCGTAACCTTCACGTTCACCTTGACGGTGTCCCCGGCCTTGAAATCCGGAATATCGGTGCGTAGCGAAGGCTCGTCAACGAAATCTAGCTTCTGCATGTTAATCTCCCGATCAAAACTGCCGCAGGTCAGACCTGATCATTTAGCGGCCTAGCCGCCGACTACATTTGTGGAATCTGGCCTCGGTGTCCCCCTGCGGCAGGTTTCACCGCCATTTTCCAACCGCCCCATTGTGCCATATAACGAGGATACAGTCGATACTGCATCTGCTCGCATCCGCCGGTAAGTTACCAACCTCACGGCCCGTTGAATCATGCGAGGCGGCGAAGAAGATTGCAGCCGCCCCGCCTCCAAGACCCGGGGACCTAACAGACTTGCCTAGACAGGCCGGGTCATGACCACGTCAACGTTTCGAATATCTCCAACCATAAACACGCGCTTACCTGTGGTCACAAACCCGTGCCTGCGGTAGAAGCTCCGCGCCCGCTTATTCTCTCGAGCTGTGCCGAGCACCAACTGGGTGCCCTTTGCAAACGGCTTCGCATCCTCAATCGCGGCCTCGAAGATCCCCCCTGCAAGCCCCGATCCCCGCCACTTCGACGTCGTATACAACTTCGAAATGTAGGTGGGGGCCGCAGCGACCTCATCGGCTGGAACGTCACTGGGATAATCGCCATCCTCATACATGATGACCAGGGTGTACGCCTCGATCCGCTCGTCAATCACAGCCACCAAAACGCGATGATTCGGCTCTTGTAGCCACGAAGCTACAACCTCGCTCGACAAGTTGTTAGCGATGTGCTCAGCCTGAGCTTCCTCGGTGACATATGCCGGGCACGCGTCCGGGAACGTGACGGCCGCAACGTGGGCGATCTCCGCCACGTCCGCGAATGCGGCGAGGCGGATCGTCACCCGTTGCCAAGCTGAACCGTCACGCGGCGCGATCCACCCGAAACGTGCCAAAACCTCCCGGTCTTCCAGTGAAAGAGTTTGCGGATTTGTTTGGTCGATGAGGTCGGGCCGCACCCGCGCTGTCTTGGCGAGAGACTTCTCCCTCCTCCACGACTCGATTTGCGCGTGGTTGCCGCCCAGCAGCACGCCCGGCACTTCGAGTCCGCGCCACTGCGCTGGTCTCGTATAAGCAGGATATTCAAGAACGTTACCTGCGAACGACTCTTCTTCCAAAGATGCGGGATTACCCATGAACCCATCGAGCAGGCGCGCAACGGCCTCCACAAGCACGATCGCCGCCACCTCGCCACCGTTTAGCACATAATCGCCAATGGAGTACTCAAATACCTCAACGCCTGCCATGTCTGCGTAATAGTCAATAACACGCTGGTCAATGCCCTCATACCGCCCGCAAGCAACCACGATCTGGTCAGCGTTACACAAGCTCTCCACGTCCCGTTGCGAAAGAGGTTTCCCCGAGGGAGTAGGAACCGCCAACACTCGGCGAGTAGCGCGCGAGTTATAATCACTACCCGTCCTGCCAAGCGCGCCGCGTGCCGGCGAGGCGCCAGCTACATCCTGCGCTGGAAGCTGGAGGATATCATCTAGGGCTTTCCCCCAAATATCTGGGCGCATCACCATGCCCGCACCGCCACCATACGGCGAATCATCAACCGTGCGATGGCGATCTTGCGTCCAATCTCGCAAATCATGCGAGGCAATCCGCACTGCACCCGAGTCCTTCGCCTTGCCCATCAGGGACAGATCAAGCGCATCAAAGAACTGCGGAAAAATCGAAACCAAATCAAACCGCACGGAGCTCACCCCTCATCGTCAAAGAGGCCGCCCGGCGGATCAACCACAATCGTGCCCTCATCAAGTAGCACCTCAGGCACAATCTGCCTCACAAATGGCACCAAAACCTCGCGGCCGTCGTAATCCACCACCAGCAGATCCTGCGCGGCGCCCGGAACAAAGCGAGCAACCATACCGCGAGGCTCTCCTGCAATCGTGCGCACCTTCAACCCCATCAACTCATGCGGATACCAGGCGTCATCCTCATCTTGGGACTCATCGACGTTAACCATCAAATGAGCACCGCGAAGCTCCTCCGCGTCCGTCCTGTCATGGATCTCTTCAAACTTGACCAGCATCCGGCCCTTATGAACGCGAATCGACTCCACTGTTAGTACCCCGTGCGAGGCCGCATCAAATTGCGCGCCCTCGAAAAACCGCTCCTGCGGAGAATCCGTCCGCAAATCCAACGCGACCTCGCCCTTAAGAGCGTGCGCCGGCCCCACAACCGCAACCAAAAGCTCCATCAATACCCACCGCCTCAGGTCAAAATATGACTTGGGGCGGTGTGGACAAGCGCCACACCGCCCCAAAATCGAAATAACTAATCCCGATCAGTATCTATGACATCAACCCGAACCGGGCCTTTAGTAGATAGAGCCGACATGACCGCGCGAAGCGCGCGAGCCGTCCGCCCATTCCTACCAATGACGCGACCCAGGTCATCCGGATTAACGCGAACTTCCAAAAGCTGTCCGCGTCGCATAGACCTCGAGCTCACCTCGACATCATCGGGATTATTAACAATCCCACTGACAAGATGTTCCAGGGCATCGGCTAGCATTAGGCTTCCTCTGCCTCAGCAGCGGTCTCGGCTTCTGCCGTGGCCTCTTCCGTAGCGTCTGCAGCTTCTGTTGCAGCAGCCTCGGCTGCGGCTTCTTCCTCAGCCTTCTTAGCAGCAGCGGCCTCAGCCTCTGCCTTCTGCTTAGCCTCGGCAATAGCAGCCTTACGCTTGATAGCTTCCTCTTCCGCAGCCTTAATAGCCTTCGCGGCCGATTCTTCATCCGCAGAAGCATACTTCACGCGCGAAACCGGGTTCTTAACACCCTTGTGTGCAGCGAGGTCGCCGGTCAGACGGAGCAGGTTGCGAACCTGATTGGACGGCTGAGCGCCGACACCGAGCCAGTACTGAGCGCGCTCGCCCTTAATCGAAATGTGCGACGGGTTGCGCGTCGGATCGTAGGTACCGATCTCTTCAATCACGCGACCATCGCGCTTTTTGCGCTGGTCAACGACAACTACACGGTAGAACGGTGCGTGGACCTTGCCCATGCGCTTTAGTCGAATACGAACTGCCACTTTAGCGGTCACTCCTTGATTTATTGGGGTGGACTCAAACCGCTATCGGGGGTTACACAAACAGTGGCAAGAATCCTGGACGCGAAGAACTGCGGGAGAGAGGGATCCGCAGACTTCGAGTACAACGCTCCATTGTGCCAGAAATTGAACTGAAAAGGGAAGCGCGGCGGGCTTTTCACCGCCGCATTTGTCGTGCAATTGGTCACGGTATGCGCGCATACGCTCGTTCACAACGTAGCACCCGCAGAAGTCTTGCCTAAATAGTGAGAGCATGGAAGTAAGCGAAAGGACATCATGAGCACTGAACAGTTCCCTCTGGACAATCCACCAAGGCTAGTTGGCCTCGACCCGAAAACCACGCGAAGCCTGGAGCGAGAAGACCTAACCCACGAACTCGCACTCATGTGCCGGGCCGCTGCAACCGCCGTAGGCCCATACCTGCTGGCCTCACGTATGAAACTCGATGCTGCCACCACCGAAACCAAAGCAGACTTTCACGATCCGGTCACGCCATACGACAAGGCCGCAGAAACCGCTATCAGCGCCCTGCTAGGAAGCTTCATTCCCGGCTCGCTAAAACTAGGTGAAGAGCACGGCGAAGAAATCCTGCCCGGCGGCGCGCCCACCAATTTCCCCGCCGAGATTTCCGTTGTAACGCCCGATTTTCACGTGGATGCCAGATCACTGGCCTCGCGCGTGAAATGGATTATTGATCCAATTGACGGCACCGCGAACTTCGCCGCCGGATTCCCCTATTTTGGCACCTCCATCGCGGCCACACTCGACGGCAAGACCGTAGCTGCCGCGATCACGGTTCCCTATACCAGCGAGGTGTTTTGGGCCAACGAAACCGAAGGTTGGATAGAACGTGGAGAGGACTTCTACGCCCTCAAGTCAGGCAACATTCCAGGTAGCAAGACCATCACGTCCGAGAGTGAAGCACTGCTTTTGACTTACTTCCCTACCGTTGCCGAAGCAAAACAATACCCTGACCTAGCAACGGATGGGCTTAATGAACTGCTATCCACTTTCCGCGCCCTGCGACGCCCCGGAGCGTGCGCACTTGACCTCGCGCAAGTTGCCGCCGGACGGGCAGGAGCCGTCTTCGCTACGCGAATCAAACTTTGGGACATTGCAGCAGGCGTACACCTGGTGCGAGTCAGTGGTGGGCACGTGGATCAGCGTGACCTCGGAAATAACGAAGCATGCACTCAGCCGGCCATTGCCGCTACTTCCGCGGGCTTGAAATCTGAGATGCTTGCGAGCCTATTGGACCGCGTACAAGCCCGGCACTAGCGGCCATAAACTCGCTCTACGCCCCTATACAGCACCTGTTTCGGGCGTTGCAAGACCTCAATGTCTTCCCGTGGGTCAGCATCAAACATTACGAGGTCGGCCTCAGCGCCTTCGTGTAAGCCAGGCACTCCGAGATACGCGCGAGCCTTCCAAGTTGCCAGATCAATAATCTGTGACGGAGTAAGGCCCATAGAGCGCCACATGGCGACCTCTCGCGCCACTTGTCCGTGCTTCTGATATCCACCAGCATCTGTGCCGGGAAGTAGCTGTACCTCGGCGTCCACGAAGCTAGCAAGAGTGGCCTCGTGGCGCGCCCACAAATCCGACATGGTTTGGGCATACACGGGATATTTGCCTTGCCCTGCCTGCGCGAACTGTGGGAACAAAGCCACCTGCATCAGCGTGGGTGTGATCGCGATTCCCATCTGGGCGGCCTCCTGCGCATGCTCCACCCTCATTCCAGTGCCGTGCTCAATACAGTCCACCCTGGCCTCAAGTAGGCCATCTATTGCCTTTTCACTAAACGAATGAACCGTCACCCGCGCCCCGACCTCGTGAGCAGCAATAACGCCTTCTTTCAACGCCTGCGTATCCCACAACGGATCTAAATCGGAGTCCACCCCGTTGGTGCGGTCGATCCAGTCCGCAACAACCTTCACCCAACCCGTGCCTGCCCGCGCCTGCTCCTGCATCACGGCTGGTAATTGCGCATCCGAAGTCTCTATCGCATAGCCGCGGATGTAACGCTTGTGCTTAGCAATATGCCTGCCCGCCCGCAAAATCGTCAGAGTGTCATGCCGTCCACTAATCCACGAGTTATCACCAATCACACCGCAATCTCGTACCAGGAGAACGCCGGCGTCACGGTTGGCATGAGCCTGGGCAAGCATTGATGCGCCTGCCGTCTGCCCCTGCGGGCCTATACCAATGTGACAGTGGACATCCACGAGACCAGGCGTCACCCACACATCATCAAAATCATTCGCTACGCCTGGCCGCTCCGCCCCGTATTGAAGGCGGTAAATCCTGCCATCTCGCACCTCAAAAGTGCCGTAAACCCACTCGTGAGGCGCAGTCAATGAACCCGCCCCGGACGCGGCATGGAGCTTGGCTTCACTAGGCGTAAGGGAAAGCTCCCCGGGCTTCGGGGAGCTTTGCCAAAGTACGTGGCCAGAAAACCTCATTAGCCGCTAAATCCGCCCAGCATGCGCTTAACGTCATCCGGCAGATAATCCATTGTGGGACGAGGCGCCTCTTGCTGCACGCCAAATGCGGAACCCTGACGTTGCTCCTTTGGAAGCATCGCTTTTAGCTCCTGCTGGCGACGCTTCGCGGGATTACCCGACACACCGGACTTCGAGCGCTTCTTAGCCTTCTTCGGCTGACGCGCACCGGCCCGTTTGCCCGCCCCCGGCAGATTCCCCATACCTGGGAAACCACCCATACCGGGCATTGCGCCACCTGAACCCATGCGCTTCATCATCTCGCGCGCGGCCTCAAACCGTTTCACCAACGCATTTACTTCCGCAACCGTCGTACCCGAACCAGCTGCAATGCGGCGTCTGCGAGAACCATCAAGCACCTTGACGTTGTTACGCTCGGCAGGCGTCATTGACCTCACGATAGCTTCGATGCGCGAAACTTCCCGCTCATCAAAGTTTTCCAGTTGCTCGCGCATCTGCCCCGCTCCCGGCATCATGCCAAGGAGCTTCTTCATCGAGCCTAGTTTGCGCACCTGCTGGAGCTGGCTCAAGAAGTCATCAAGCGTCAGCTCACCCGACATCGCCTTCGCAGCAACATCTTCAGCCTCACGCTGATCGATCTTTTTCTCTGCCTGCTCGATAAGGGTGAGAATGTCACCCATATCGAGGATGCGACCGGCCATACGATCAGGGTGGAAACGCTCGAAGTCCTCCAACCCTTCACCGGTGGACGCAAACAGAATCGGCTGACCGGTAACGCCACGCACCGACAGCGCTGCACCGCCACGCGCGTCACCATCAAGTTTGGATAGGACCACGCCCGTAAAGCCAACACCGTCGCGGAACGCAACCGAAGTTTGCACTGCATCCTGACCGACCATGGCATCCAGAACAAACAGGATCTCATGCGGGTTCACAGCGTCACGAATATCGCGCGCCTGCTGCATCATCTCTTCGTCAACACCCAGGCGACCCGCCGTATCAACAATTACAAGGTCGAAGCCATTTTCTATCGCATAGTTGAGCCCCGAACGAGCAACCTGCACCGGATCTCCCACGCCGTTGCCCGGCTCGGGAGCCCACACTTCAACACCGGCACGCTGACCAATAACTTCAAGCTGGGTAACAGCGTTTGGACGTTGCAAGTCCGAAGCCACGAGGAGGACGCGCTTGCCCTCCTCCTTCATCCAGTGGCCGAGCTTGCCGGCTAGCGTGGTTTTACCGGCACCCTGCAAACCAGCGAGCATGAACACGGTGGGACCACGCTGAGCGAAGTGAAGCTCACGTGTTTCACCACCCAACACCTCCACAAGCTGGTCGTGCACGACCCGCACAACCTGCTGGCCCGGATTCAGTCCCTTAGTTACGGTGATGCCACGGGCTTCCTCGCGAACCTTCTTCGTGAAGTCGCGAACAACGGGTAGGGCGACGTCCGCGTCAAGCAAGGCGCGACGGATTTCGGACGCGGTTGCGTCGATATCCGCATCGGTGATCACGCCTTTGCCGCGCAATTTGCGGAAGGAATCTGTTAGACGATCAGAAAGGTTTTGAAACACGTTGTTGATCCTGTTTTCGAAAAGTTACTGCATCCTACCTTAACCGATGAGGAGCTTAGCCAACGATTGCATCCACGAAGTCTCCGGGGCTAAATGGGGCCAGGTCGTCCGCGCCTTCGCCCAAGCCCACAAGCTTGACCGGCACGCCGAGCGCCTTTTGTACCGACACCACAATTCCACCCTTAGCCGACCCATCCAGCTTGGTAAGAACCACGCCGCTCACGTCAACTACCTGCGCGAAAATTTCTGCCTGACGCAAACCGTTTTGCCCGGTTGTAGCGTCTAGAACGAGCAGTGTTTCAGCGATTGGGCCTTGCTTTTCCATAACGCGCTTGACCTTGCCAAGCTCGTCCATCAGCGTGGATTTATTCTGCAAACGCCCCGCAGTATCGACTAGGACAACGTCCACCGCATCCTCACGTCCAGTTTTGATTGCATCGAATGCGACCGAGGAGGGATCTGCGCCTTCAAGTTCAGAGCGAACCGTTTTTACGCCCACGCGCTCGCCCCACGTGGTGAGCTGTTCCGCAGCGGCCGCGCGGAATGTATCGGCTGCGCCGAGGAGCACGCTCTTATCCTCTGCAACAAGCAGACGGGCAAGCTTGCCCACGGTGGTCGTCTTGCCCGTGCCGTTCACACCCACCACGAGCACCACTGCCGGGTGCATGCCGGTCTCGGTCTGCGCGGGCGCTAAATTTAGGGAGCGGTCCATGCTCGGATCCACTGCTGCCAGAAGCTCATCGCGCAAGAGCGAGCGCACGCGCTCCGGATCGGAAGTGTCTTCAACCTTTACCTTTTGCCGCAGGCCCTGCATGATTTGATCCGTGGTGTCCAGCCCAAGATCAGCCATGAGGAGCGTGTCCTCCAGCTCCTCCCAGTCTTCCTCGGACAGATCCTGGCGTGAAAGAATGCCGAGGACGGCCGAACCTATACGGCCCGAACCGGCAAGACGCGAGCGCAGACGGTGCATACGGCTGGGGGCAGACTCAGGCTGGTCGAGTTCTTTCTCGGGGGCAGGTGCTTGCTCCAAAGTGGAAGCTACGGCCTCGGTCTCACTTTCGACGGGTTCGGGTTCACCCGCGGACTGCGGTCCGGCTAGGGCATCGGGTTCAGGTTCGTTTTCCCCTTCGGGCTGCTCCGCTTCAGCCTCTGGTGCCGACTCGATCTGCGGCTTTTGCGGCGCTGGCGGTAGTTCCTTATTTCGCGAACGTGAAACCATTACAGCGCCACCAACAACTAGGAGTCCAACGAGGATCCACACCAAATACATGTTGGATCCGAGAAAATCTAGAAATGCGTCCATACATTAATGATTACGCACCGACGCGCACTTGACCAATAATAAGCGCCACAAAACACCGTGGCAGGCAAACAAAAGTGACCTAGTCGTCAGAGATACCGGGCCGCTGTTCGAGCCGTGGAAGCTCCTCCGCCCGCAAATACGCCGACCCCTCGCGCCCCTCTTTCCTAATCACCGTCTCTAGCGAGGACACGCGCGGCGTAACCGGATCAGGCTTTGAACCTTCCATGTCAGCCTGTTTCCACTCACTCTTCGTTTTCTCGAGGTGAATCTGCCAATCTGAAACCGACCTGCGAGTAACCAGAAGTACCACAAGCACGCCCACCGCAAGCGCAAGAATCACGGTCAGCGTGATGAAAATAAAGAAGGCCGGTTGTAGCACTCTTCTAGCGTGCCAGATCCTTGCCAATACTCAATTCAAAACACGGATTATTACCCAGTTGTGACCAACGCACTACCGCTACGCAAATGCGGTTCGACTACTGGTTAGACTCGGCTTTCGCCTGCTTGGTATCGGCAAGTTTTGATGAAACCACTTGCGTCACACCTGCACGCATCGTCACGCCGTACAGGGCGTCTGCGATTTTCATCGTCCGCTTTTGGTGGGTGATGATAATCAGCTGCGAATCTTGCTGCAGTTCCTTGAAGATCGTGATTAGACGCGACAGGTTCACGTCGTCGAGGGCAGCCTCAACTTCATCAAGAACGTAGAACGGTGAGGGGCGCGCCTTGAAAATAGCGACGAGGAGGGCAAGCGCCGCAAGTGAACGTTCCCCACCGGATAGTAGAGATAGACGCGTGATCTTCTTTCCCGCCGGGCGCGCTTCGATCTCAACTCCGGTCTCGAGCATGTTCTGTGGGTCCGTGAGGACGAGTTTGCCCGATCCTCCCGGGAAAAGGGTTGCGAACACGTGAGTGAATGCTTCTTGTGTATCGAGGAAGGCCTGCGTGAATACCTCTTCAACTCGCTGGTCTACTTCGTCAACGATGCCCAGCAGATCGTTCTTAGACTCTGTGAGATCACGCAGCTGGTCAACGAGGAACTGGTGCCGTTTGGACAGCGCCTCATGCTCTTCAAGAGCAAGCGGGTTGATCTTGCCTAGCCGGTCTAGCTCGCGTTTCGCGCTGCGCAGGCGTTTCTCCTGTTCCGCGCGCACATACGGGTAAGGTTCTTCCGCTACCACGAGGTTGTGAGGGCCAAACTCGTCGATAAGTTGATCGGCCTCAAGCGCAAGCTCGTCTCGCGCCCGCAAAACCGTATGTTCAAAACGGAGGGCAACTTCCTGTAGTGCGATTTCATCGCGGTGCGCGGCGTCTGTGATTTCTAGCAGGCTGGCGCGAATCTCGTCTACTTCGCGGCGGGCGCTTGCCGCAGCCTCGGATGCTTCGGTGCGTTCACTTTCCGCTACGCGAAGCTGCTGGCTGGCCTCTTCTAACGCGGCCTCAGCAACGCGGATAGGCGCCTGGATGCGGGCGCACACCTCGCTCAGGCGCTGATGTTCACGTTTGCGGGCGGCTTCACGTCGTTCATATTCGGCGAGGTCAGAGCGGGCCTTCGCTACTTGCTGCCGGAGGGAACGAGCGCGATCTCGCACGCGACGCGCAGTTTCTTCAAGCGTACGAATGTCGAGGCGGGTCGCGGTTTCTTTAGCGCGCGCTTCACGCGCTACTTCTTCAAGCTGTTCCGCAGTTTCGCGGGCCTGCGCGGGGTCCGCCACCTGCGGGAGAGCCTCCGCACTAGCCTGCTTAGCTTCGGCCTCCGCAAGGCGAAGCCGAGCTCGTTCCACACCTTCCTCAATTTTTTGCAAGGTGACGGTAAGGCGTTCTTGCTCTCCCTGAGCGGCTCGCAACCTGGAACTTGCGCGTGCCCGCACTTCCATGGCTTTTGCTCGCTCCGAGTCTGCCTTGCGCAGTGCCTGCAACTGTTCGTTCGCAACCTTGAGCGAGGCATCGTAACGCTCGCGCGCCTCCTTCAACTTTTGCGACACGGCCTCCAGATGCTCGCTAGCGACGTCGGCGCGCCGGCGCGCATCCTCATAATCTGCATGGCGGGCCAGAACCGATGCGTGATCAGATCCGGAAGTAAGCACCGAAACCGGGGTGAAAACGTTACCCGTTCGAGTGGCAACCTTTGTTACCAGAGGATTTTCAAGGGCACGGATGGCCTCACTCTCATCCTCACAGACGACAGCTCCGGCCAATAGCGCATCAATAAGCCCCTGCACGCGCTCACCCGCAACGACATCAACCGCCCTGGTCCAGCCCTCGATAGTTGCGGGTTCCACGTCCTGTCTCGGCGCACTAACCATGCGGCGGCGTCCACCCGAGTCTACAAACTGCACAGAAAGCCCCAGGTCGGTGATCACCGCCGCATCTGCGAATGGGTCCAGGAGCGCCGTAATCGCATTTTCCCAACCTGCACTGGTGGATATGAAGCTGGCCAGGGATCCGAGGACCTCGGGGTGCTCGGTGTCCAACAGCTCGGCCGTCTCGTCAGCCGGCTGTAGGGACTGCGCCAGCGTGTCCCGCCGCGCCATCCAGGTGGCGCGCTCGGACTGCGCTTCCCGCTCCTGCGATAGCAACCGATCAACCAGGTCACGCGCCTCATCTCGAGCTCGCACCGCACGCTCGTGGGCATTCGCTATGTGATCGTCAGCTTGAACCTCCTGCAAACCCTCCATCTCGGCGCTCGCGAGCTTCGTACGCTCTGCAGCCTCCGCAACCGCATTCTTCATCCGTTCAACTTCGGCAACGCTTGAGGTGAGCGCCTGCTTTGCCGCATTCACATCGCCAATCAGTCGCGCAATATGCTCGCGCCGGTTCGATTGCTCAGCCTCAAGGTGGCGTACTTCCTCAAGCGCTTTGCGCGCTGCGGCTTCAGCCTCTTCTCTGGCTTTGATTACGTCTGCAAGCATCTGCCCAGACGCCTGCACCTGTTCAAGAAGCTCCGCGTCCTCTTCATTCGCCTTGACCGATTTCTCATCAAGATCGACAAGGTCTAGGTTTGGCGCGGGTAACGGCTGTGCCACGCCGCGCGCGCGTTCATTCGAGATCGACGAAAGGGTCATTAGCGAGGCGTGGGTGGTAGAAAGCTCTTGCCATAGGCGCGTGAGTTCCTGAGTGCGCGGAGTGCCGAGGCGCGCAAGCTGCTCCGCCTCGTGCAGGCGTACTTTAGCGGCATCAAGCTGCTCGTTCAGCGCCTTCCTGCGCGCATTAGTTGCTTCTTCACTGGCGCGCCCAGCGTCCAAGCGCTCTTTCAAACTAGCGAGGTCGTCGGCCAATAGGCGTGCCTGTGCGTCGCGCACCTCTGCCTGGATCACACCGGCTCGGCGGGCGGTCTCGGCCTGTTTCGCCAGAGGCCGTAGCTGGCGGTGAATCTCATTAGTGAGGTCCCGCACGCGAGTGAGGTTGGCCTCCATCGACTCTAGTTTGCGTAGCGCCCGCTCTTTGCGCTTGCGGTGTTTGAGCACGCCCGCAGCTTCTTCAATGAATCCGCGCCGTTCCTCGGGGCCCGCTCCCAAAATCGCATCAAGCTGGCCTTGCCCTACGATCACGTGCATCTGCCGGCCCATGCCGGTGTCGGATAGGAGCTCTTGAATGTCTAGCAGGCGCACCGGCGTGCCGTTGATTGAATACTCGGATCCGCCGCCGCGAAACAGAGTTCGCGAAATGGTTACTTCCGAGTAGTCGATCGGGAGGGCGCCATCGGTGTTATCAATAGTTAGAGACACCTGAGCGCGCCCCAACGGGGCGCGCTCAGAAGTTCCAGCGAAGATGACATCCGCCATCTGACCGCCGCGAAGGTTTTTAGCTCCCTGCTCACCCATAACCCAGGCGAGCGCATCTACAACGTTTGACTTACCAGAACCATTAGGCCCGACCACACAGGTGATGCCGGGCTCTAGATTCATCGTCGTTGTTGATGCAAACGACTTGAATCCACGAATGGTAAGGGTTTTTAGATGCACGCCTCAAAGTTTAGGCGAAAAGGTAGCGAAAACGTTATTCTTTCCAAACAAGTTCGGGGAACCATAGTGCGATTTCGCGGTCTGCGGAGGCCGGCGAGTCCGAACCGTGAACAATGTTCTCCACGTTGCCGGTACCCCAATCTCGACCGAGGTCACCGCGGATAGTGCCAGGCGCCGCGAGCGTCGGGTTGGTGTTGCCCATGAGGTTACGCATGCCTTCAATAACGCGGTCACCTTCAACTACCATCGCGACAACGAGGTCGGACTGCATGTACTCGAGCAGGTCTTTAAAGAAGTGCTTTTCCTTGTGCTCGAAGTAGTGGTCTTGCAAGAGCTCTTCGGAAGCGTGCTTGATCTTCAGACCTTTCAGCTGGTATCCCTTGGCTTCAATGCGACGAATCACTTCGCCGGTGAGGCCACGCTTGAAACCATCCGGCTTCACGAGGACAAGGGTGTGCTCTTTGTTCGCATCGAGCTGTTCCGGACTAGGCATTTGCCTTCCTTTCCATTAACTTCCGTGTCAGATTCGATTCTATGACAACTTATTTTGACATAAAGAGAAATCGGGTTATTGTCCCAATTCCTCAGCTTCTTGTCGGTGTTTTATTCCGGCATAGATTTTAGTTTTTGGACGAGGTCGTGGACCGCCTTCTGAGCTTCAGCGCCGCTGGCACGCACGGTTACGGTCTGTCCCTGTTTGACTCCCAGTGCCATGAGCGACATCACTGACTCAGCGTCTGCCTCGTCGATCGTAATCTCCGCATCGTAGTCACTGACAAAGCGCGCTACGAGGGCTGCTGGGCGGGCGTGGAGGCCGTCGGGGTCCGCGATTACAACCTCGGCCTCGCACACATCATCTCCCAAGAGTTCGCGCTCCGGTTCAGTGACACTGCTCCACGTTTTGGCAGCGCTTAGAACAGCGGCAACAACGCCCTCAGCGTCGGCGCCCTGCTGGGCGGCAACCGCACCCGCAACCGCTCCTTCAACGAGGGGGCCGTCCGCAAAGTACGCAGGCGCCTCGTCAAGGAAGTCGAGCACAGACTCAACCGTGAGCGTTGCCGAACCGAGGTCGGTGAGCAAAACTACGGGGCCTTGTGCAACAAGTTCTTGCACTGCCGCGTCCACCTTGTCGAAGGAGGTGCCGATGTTTCCATCCTGGAGGCCACCTGCCGCTCTGATCACGACGTCTGGCGCCATTTGTGCCGCAACTTCGGCAACGCCCTGCGCGAGCTTATCCGAGTGCGAAACGATTACGAGACTGACCCTAGACATCGATCGCCGCCACTGCCTGTTCAAGAATGATAGCGGAAGACACGGCTCCCGGATCGAGATGCCCGATGGAGCGCTCCCCCAGATAGGATGCGCGGCCCTTCGTTGCCTGCAACGGCTTCGTAGCTTCTGCTCCGGCCCGCGCGGCCTGGGCCGCTGCCCGCAAAGCCTGCGCCCCGTCTCCGCCCGAGGTCGCTACCTCACGCGCGACCTTCGCCGCCGGCGCCCAAGCATCAACCATGGTCTTTTCACCCTCTTGGGCCTTGCCTCGCGTCTGGATACCGAGTAGCGCCGCTTCGATTAGGTTGGCAACAGCGTTAGCGTCCAGGTCCTTCTCGCCAGTTGCCGCCTTGGCTGCACGCAGGAATGCGGTTCCATACAGCGGTCCGGCGGCACCTCCAACGGTAGACATCAGCGTTTTTGCAACCAACTTCAACACCGACTGAATGTCTTCGACGTCTGCGGTAGCAAGTGCTTTCTTAACCGCGCTGAAGCCTCGATCCATGTTTTCACCATGGTCACCGTCGCCGATCTGGCGGTCCAGGTCAATCAGCTCCAGGCGTGCCTGCGATATCGCCGCAGCGCTTTTTTGGATCCAGGCCAAAGCCCAGTTCACGTCCAAGCTCACTTGCTTACATCCCCTCTCGGTACCCCGCTGTAAGAGCGGGCGCGTCAAACAGCTCTAGCATTTCATCATTTACGCGCAGAAGGGTAAGCGAAGCGCCAGGCATGTCTAGGCTTGTCACGTAGTCTCCAACCAGCGTGCGTTCAGCAATGATGCCATCAGCTTTAAGAAGCTCATGCACCTTGCGGTTCACAATGTATAGCTCCGAGATTGGCGTTGCACCCATCCCATTTACGAGGACGATTACTCGATCTCCTTGCGCAAACGGCAGGTCCGCACGCACCTTCTCGTACAGCTCTGCGGTGAGCTCGTCTGCGGGCTTCATTTCAGTGCGGCGGTATCCGGGCTCGCCGTGAATACCGATGCCCATCTCCACCTCGGTATCACCCAGGTCGAAAGAAGGCTTGCCCGCGTGTGGAACCGTGCAGGGACCAAGGGCCAGTCCCATGGAGCGCATGTTGTCGTTCACTTCGTTGGCGATCCGAGTCACTTCATCAAGGTTGTCACCGCGTTCAGCTGCCCCGCCGGCGATCTTCTCAACCAGCATAGTGCCCGCCACGCCGCGCCTACCCGCCGTGTACAGCGAATCTTCCACCGCCACATCGTCATTAACAATCACGGTGCGAACTTCAATGTCATCCATTTCGCACAGTTCAGCGGCGGTCTCGAAGTTTAGGACGTCGCCCGTGTAGTTCTTCACGATGTAAAGCACGCCCGCACCGCGATCCACCGCGCGCGTGGCGGCCTCGATCGGGTCCGGAGTTGGCGAGGTGAACACAGCGCCGGACACAGCTGCATCCAACATTCCGTGACCAACAAAGCCGCCGTGGAGCGGTTCGTGTCCCGATCCCCCGCCGGAGATGAGAGCTACTTTTCCTTCTGCTTTCGGCTGTGCGCGCAAAATGTAGTCCGGGTCGAAGTGCACATCAATGAGGTCGGGGTGCGCCAGCTGGAAGCCTTCCAGGGACTCGCGAACCACTTCATGCACGTCGTTTACAAGCTTTTTCATTCTTCCTCCAGGCATATCGCATGGCTTTGCATCCTTACAATTCTTACACACAAAAAGCGACCTGCACCACAGATTTGGAGTGCAGGTCGCTTTTGGTTGGAGTTTAGTGCTTGATCAGTTCTCTGGCGGCTCCCGCGAGCACCACGGAGCCTGTGACAACCACGCCGTTAGATCCTGCCGGATCAGGATTCAGCTCGACGCGTTCAACCGCTCGGTCTACCGCATCAAGCAAAGATGGCTCCACAAACACGCGGTCCTCGCCAAACACGTCCCGTGCAATCTGTGCAATTTCCTCAATATCCATTGCCCGTGGCGTATCCATGGAGGTGATTACAATGTCGCCCACCACGGGCTCAAGTTCAGCCAGGGTGGCCTCGACATTCTTATCTGCCATTGCGGAATAAACCGCCGCGAGATTCGTGTAGTCGAACGACTCTGTGAGCGCCTGCGCCAAGGCACGCGCACCATGCGGGTTGTGTGCCGCATCAACCACGATCGAAGGAGAAGTACGCACAACCTCAAGGCGTCCCGGTGATGTGGCCATCTTGAAGCCCTCTTCAACAATGCTTGCCTCAACTTCACGGCCACCGTTGAACGCTTCGAATGCCGCGAGCGCCAGCACCGCGTTTTCCCCCTGGTGCTTACCAAAAAGCGGGATGAAAATATCGGTGTAGAGGGCGGCTGGCGTCTGGATGGACACCACCTGCCCACCCACGCCGAGCTTCGAAGAAACCAGGTGCAGGTCCGCACCCACAACGCGGAACACAGCCCCGACCTCGTTTGCCCGATCACGCAGAACCTCGAGGGCTTCCGGTTCTTGCTTTGCCGAAATGACGAAAGAGCCGGGTTTGATAATGCCTGCCTTCTCGGTTGCGATTTCGGTAAGCGTGGAGCCGAGCCACTTTTCGTGGTCATGCGCAATCGGCGTGATGACAGCAACGTCCGCGTCGATCACGTTCGTCGCGTCCCACTTGCCGCCCATGCCAACCTCAACCACGGCAGCGTCAACCGGTACATCCGCGAACGCAGCCAACATCATCACGGTCAGCACTTCAAAGAACGACATCGCGGGGCCATCATTGCGTTTCGAGTGTTCATCCACCATTGCGATGTAGGGAGCAACGTCCTCGTACGCCGCCACAAACTGGGCTTGCGAAATTGGCTCGTCATTCACGCTGATGCGCTCCCGCATCGTAGTTAGGTGCGGGCTGGTGAACCGTCCTACTTTACGGCCCGACGCGCGCAGAAGCGCACTGATCATGCGCGCGGTGGATGTCTTTCCGTTTGTGCCCGTCAGATGCACGCTTCGATACAGGTTTTGCGGATCGCCGAGGATGTTCATTGCCAGCTGGACGCGTTCGATGCTCGGCTGCACCTTGTGTTCGGGCATGCGTGACAGAATCTCGCGTTCAATCGCGTGGTAAACCGCCTCGGTCTCATCAGCCGTCGGGTAAACGAGGTTAGCTTCCTCATCGAGGTTGCTATCCTCGCCGTCCTCGTCAATTCCGTCGGCTCCGTCCAGGTCAGGAGCGCCCATGTGCACGACCTCCATGACCTCCTTGAGGGAGGTGGAGACATCGCGGTTCATGACCTCATCTACAACCTGTTCGGGAGTGCGTTCATCGCCCTCCTCGGCATCGGCGAAATTGCGGAAGATGTCAAAATCTTTCACTGCATTTTCACCACATGAATCGAGATATCACTGCCGGCTTCAACCGCGAGGTCTAGCGTCAAAGTCTCAGCCTTCAGCATTTCGGCATGCTTTTCTACCACGCTAACGCGCTCTGCCGGTACGGTCAGAGTCAGCTTAATGCGATCCGCAACATGCAGTCCGGCCGCCTTGCGTTCATCCTGCACCTGACGGATTAGGTCGCGCACAAAGCCCTCTCCCTCAAGCTCATCGTCAATCTGAGTATCCAAAACTACGAAGGATCCCGAAGATAGAACCGTTGCAACCTGGCCTTCTTCTGCCTCAACCTTCGTGTTTACAGACACGGCCTCACCGTCCAGACGAACCGGCTCGCCATCAACCACGACGCCCGGGAATACGACCTCGTCACCATCCACCTGCCACTGTCCCTGCTTTTGCGCAGCAAACAGCTTCGAAGTGTGACGGCGAACCTCACCGGAGAACTCGCGCGGGTTCAACTTGAGTTCCTGGACAACGCGCAAACCGGACTCAGACGGCGTCTTCAAAGTCACGTTCTTAACGTTGATCTCCGACGCGATCAGATCCGCATAGCTCGAAAGCTCAGCGGCACGCTCCGAGATGACGGTCAGATCACGCAACGGCTGACGCACGCGCAGCTTCTCGCCCTTACGCAAGCTGTGTGCCGCAGAGACAACCGAACGAACCTCGTCCATCGTGGCAACCAACTCGTCGTCAGCCCACGCATCGCTTAGCTTCGGGTAATCCTCCAGGTGCACGGATTCACCGCCCGTGAGGCCGCGCCAAATCTCCTCACTAATCAGCGGCAGGAGCGGGGCGATAACGCGCATCATGACCTCAAGCGCGGTGTACATCGTATCGAAAGCAGCCTCGTCCTCTTCCCAAAAACGCTGGCGAGAAGTGCGCACGTACCAGTTGGACAAAAGATCCAAGTATTCGCGCACGTGTGCGGTTGCACCCGGAATGTCATAGGCATTCTGCGCAGCTTCTACTGCGAGCGCGAGGTCGCGCGTACGGGCAAGCAAATAGCGATCCATCACCGGCAGATCAGCTACGACGGCTGCATCCTGCGGGATCGGCTTCGCAATGTAGCCCTCTCCCCCATTGGCCGCGCCAGTGTAGAGCGCGAAGAAGTAATAAGTGTTCCAAAGGGGCAACAGCATCTGGCGAACCGTGTCGCGAATCGACTCTTCGCGAACAATCAAGTTACCACCGCGAACCACGGAAGATGACATGAGAAACCAGCGCATCGCATCCGAGCCGTAAGTGTCAAACACGTGGTTAACGTTCGGGTAGTTGCGTAGCGACTTCGACATTTTGCGCCCGTCATCGCCCAGCACAATGCCATGCGCAACGACGTTTTGGAATGATTGCTTATCAAACAGCGCTGTGGCCATCACGTGCATCGTGTAGAACCAGCCACGCGTTTGCCCAATGTATTCGACGATGAAGTCTCCCGGGTAGTGGTTTTCGAACCATTCCTGGTTTTCAAACGGGTAGTGTACCTGGGCAAACGACATTGAACCGGACTCGAACCAGCAGTCAAAAACGTCGGAAATGCGGCGCATCATGGACTTGCCGGTTGGGTCGTCCGGATTTGGACGCACCAGCTCGTCGATGTAAGGGCGGTGCAGGTTATCGACCTTCACCCCAAAATCGCGTTCGAGTTCGGCGCGCGAACCGTATACATCCACGCGCGGATATTCTGGGTTATCCGACTTCCACACGGGAATCGGCGCGCCCCAAAAACGGTTACGCGAGATCGACCAGTCGCGCGCGCCTTCAAGCCACTTACCAAACTGGCCTTCCTTGACGTGTTCAGGAACCCAGTTGATCTCCTCGTTTCGAGCCAACATGTGGTCGCGAATCTTCGTCACTTCAACAAACCAAGACGATACGGCCTTGTAGATGAGCGGCTGACGGCAACGCCAGCAGTGCGGGTAAGAGTGCTCGTAGGACTGCTGGCGAACCAACACTGCACGTTCACCTTCGGGTCGGCGCGCCATTGGGCCACTACCGTCCTTCAAGTCCTGGATGATTGGTCGGTTCGCATCGAAAATATGCATGCCCACATAGTCTTTTACGGGGGCTACAAACTTAGCTCCGTCGTCAATCGGGACAACCGTCTTGATCCCAACTTCCTTACACACGTTCGCGTCATCTTCACCAAAGCCCGGCGCCAGGTGCACCAGGCCGGTGCCGTCGCTCGTAGTAACAAAGTCAGCGGCAATGATGTGGAACGCCTCGGGGCCCGGAACATCCTCATCGTTGATGAAGTAGTCGAAAATCGGAGCGTACGCGCGGCCCACAAGGTCTGTGCCCTTCAGCTGCGCAACAACCGCTGGTTCTTCGCCCAGCTCACGCTCGTAAGAAGAGACAAGATCCTTCGCTAGGATCACGCTTTCACCGGCAAGGGGCCCCTCTTCAGGCTGCACGGTCACGTAATCGACGTCCGGGCCAACAGCGACTGCCAAGTTCGAAGGGAGCGTCCACGGCGTTGTAGTCCAAATAAGTGCAAGTTCACCGGTCTCTAGACGCAGGCCAACCGTTACGGTGTTGTCTTGACGCATCTGGTAGACGTCATCATCCATCGAAAGCTCATGGTTAGAAAGCGGCGTCTCATCGTTCCAGCAGTACGGCAGGACGCGGTGCCCCTCGTAAGCAAGGCCCTTGTCGTACAGGGTCTTGAATGCCCAAATGACCGACTCCATGAAATCAATGTCAAGAGTCTTGTAATCGTTTTCGAAATCAACCCAGCGCGCCTGGCGGGTTACGTATTCTTCCCACTCGTTCGTATAACGCAAAACGGAAGTGCGGCACGCATCATTGAACTCTTGAACGCCAATGCCGTTCGGGCCCTCGATCTCATCCTTCGTTTCAATACCGAGCACGCGTTGTGCTTCAAGCTCCGCAGGCAGTCCGTGCGTGTCCCAGCCAAAGCGACGTTCTACGCGCTTGCCCTGCATCGTCTGGTACCTGCCCACAATGTCTTTAACGTAACCGGTTAGAAGGTGACCGTAGTGCGGCAAACCGTTAGCGAACGGCGGGCCGTCGTAGAACACGAATTCGTTTGAACCGGCCTCACCTGAAGGACGGATCTCAATGGACTTTTTGAACGTGTCATTTTCTTTCCAGTAAGCCAAAATCTCTTCTTCAAGGCTGGGGAAAGAAGGGGATGCTACGACGTCGCCATCACGGTGGCGGGGGTAGTGGTTGCTCATTTATTCCGTCCTCATTTAATCTTCGAGGACGTCTCCAACCCGGTGGGCTGGTGCGCGGTACCACCTCGCTTGCCAAAAAGTTTTGGCCGCTCGAACTGCTGTCACGGGCTTACCCGTCCGGGTCTACTAGGCTAGGCCGTTCTTCCGGAGGCTCATCGGTGATATCCGGTTACCCGGCCGAATCATCGCCATTCGCCAGAAAGTATAGCCCGCGCCCAGCGTTGATGAGAAAGCGAGCCGGTGTAATTCGCCACACAGCGAAATAAAAAGATCCGACCGCATGGTCGGATCTTTATCCGGGTGGCTGACGGGACTCGAACCCGCGACGTCCTGGACCACAACCAGGTGCTCTACCAGCTGAACTACAGCCACCATCATTGCTTACGCAACGATAGATAACTGTAGCAGTAACGACGCACTAAACAAAACGCGGATGGCGTTGCTTCTAACACACCGCAGGGGGCTAAAGCCCGGCTCTACCAGTGCGCGCGAACCGAAATCGCGTCAGCGAAGTTTCCGAGAGCATCTGGCGAGGAGTCCAGGTAGAGCTGCGCGTCTACCAGCCCAACTTCCATAACCATGAACGAGCCTTCGTCGTCTGGCACTATATCTACTCTGTTGAACAGAAACTGCTCGTCGCGTCCCATACGCTGCTTCACATAAGCGTGGAGGGCAGCGCGAATAGTTTCGCCCCACCGCCACTCTTCCGGTGTGGCTTCACGAGCCTGCACAAGCGTTTCCTGCTTGGACTCCATCGTGATCGAGGCGTCGTGCAACATCGGTTTCTTTTGTACCGCGTGCGAAAGGAGCCCATTGAAGAACACCAGCGTAATCTCACCGTGCTTATCGATCGCTTCCTGATAGCGCTGCAACATCACAGAGCGCCCCTCATCCAACAGACTCATCACGTGACCGACCGCAGCGCGCCGCGAAGCAGGCTCTACCGCGCAATACCGACCGATGTCGCGGGCGCCGGAAGATACCGCAGGTTTGATAACAAAATCTTGGAGGGCGGGGAAACGCGAGTGCACGCGATGCTTCGACAAGTTCTTCTCAACATCAAGCCACGTGGTGGGAATGATTGGTAACCCAAACTGTTCGTTAAGAATCTTCAAGTAGTGCTTATCGGAGTTCCACTCCAAAATATCCGGGTGGTTCAGCAGGCGTGGCACCGCCTTAGTCCATGCCAGGAACTCATCACGCCTTGTCGCGTAGTCGCATACAGAGCGAACGATAACGAGGCCGGCATCTTGCCAATCAACATCGGGGTCATCCCAACGCTTAATCTGGGGATCACACCCTCGTTGCGCCAGTTCATCCGGCAGGCCTTCCTCACCGGGATAAAGATGGGGCAACTCAGAAGAGGTTACTAATGTCACGCGTGGCTTCATAGTTGATACTTTAACCATATTCGATCGATTTGTTTGCACGGATGGGAACGCTATTCGCTATGCGCCTGAGAGATTACGCATAGTGGCCTTGCTCATTTGAAAATGAGAAGAGGCGGCGTCACTAAGCTTCAGCGTAGCCCCAGTGGACGCGCTAATGCTTGTTCAATCAGATGCGACACGAGAGCCGGGTAATCCATCCCGGTGGCCTGCCACATCGCTGGGTACATGGACCACGGGGTGAATCCAGGCAAAGTGTTCACCTCGTTGATCGTGATTCTTCCCGATTCTTCGTTGTAGAAGAAGTCCACTCGGGCAAGTCCTTCACACCCGAGCACCTCGAATGCCCGCACAGCGGTTTCTCGAATCTGCTGTTCCGCAACGGCAGGTAGATCAGCTGGCGTAGAAAGTGTCACATCATCGTGCGCTTGGTATTTCGTCTTGTAGTCGTAGAACCCATCGCGCGAGGCAACCATAATTTCTCCGCACCTGGAGGCACGCGCCCCCTCACTACCAAAATCGAGGACGCCGCACTCGATCTCGCGGCCCGCCGTTGCGGCTTCTACAACCACACGCGGATCAACCCTGCGGGCCTGCTCAATAGCGTCTTCGAGCATGGCAAGATCTTCAACATGGGTGATCCCCAGAGAGGAGCCGGCACGAGCGGGCTTCACATAAAGATCCTGCCCCACGCTAGCCGCCTGCGCGAGCGCTCGAGAACGGTCTCGCTTCCATTCGCGATCGGTGATCAGCGTCCACCGCCCCACCGAAATGCCGTCGCCAAGCAGAAGCGCTTTGGTCAGATGCTTGTCGTTAGACACCGCCGAAGCCGCCACACCGCAGCCGACGTAGCGAACGTTAGACATCTCCATTAGCCCTTGAATGGTGCCGTCTTCACCGTAGGGGCCGTGGAGCAGGGGGAACACTACGTCAACGTCACCGAGGTCTGTAGCCTCGATTCGTTCACCGGTAATAGCTCGCGGCTTCTCCACTACCCGCGGGTTTCCGGTCCACAGTGTCACAGAGGACTCTCCGGCTGCAATCACCACGCCTCGCCCGTCAACCATCTCGTAGAGTTCTGGTTTAGCCGGTACCCGCACCCATTCGCCATCGGGGGTGATACCGATCGCTAAGATCTCGTACCTCGCATGATCGATAGCTGCCATTACGCTGGCTGCAGTTGCACAAGAAATTTGATGTTCACCGCTACGCCCTCCGAAAATCAGGGCCACGCGGGTCTTTCGTGGAGAATCACTCATGGCTTTGACTTTACTGCAAAACACGCAAGTTCAATCAACTAGCAACGGGTAGCAAAAATGTGTCGCGCGATAAACATTCCCAAACCCCGCACAGATTTTCGTTTACCACGCCGGCCTGTCCGCCTACTTGCAAATGAGCTGGCTCTTGAACGGATTAAAATAAGACAAACGTAGCGATTGGAAATAGAGATGAATCACAAAGCACGAGTCAGCGTCGCACTTACCACGACGCTAGCGGTATTGGCGCTTGGCGGATGCGGACAAAGCATCACCGACCCTGATGCTTCTGGGCCGGCAACTACTGAGGTTGAAACTTACGTGCCCACACCATACGTAGACACTCCAGCAGAAACTGAAGCCCCCAACGAGGAGGCACAGTGGATTTCCGGGCCTTCTGAGCAAGCGGAAGGCACTTCTCGCACATCTTTGCTGGCTCACGATTTTCGCGTGGGAGTGCACGAGGATTACTACCGTGTTGTGGTGGAGTTCGTAGGCCAAGGAGACCCTGGCTGGACTGTTGGCTGGACCGACAAGTCCGTTGAGGTTGGGCGCGGCGACGCGCTCCCGATCCCGCAGGGAAACGTGCTTGACGTCATGATTCACGGCGCCACCTGGCCGGCGGTTCCCGGAGCCGCTGAGTACTACTACAATGGCCCGGCCGATAAACGTTTAGACGACAGCGTGCTCGCCTGGTTTGACGGCTCGTTTGAGTCTGACACCCACCTTGCGATCTCGAGCGATAAAGAACGCGAGTATCGGGTGTTCACTCTTGAAAACCCCAAGCGACTCGTAATCGACCTGCGCAAGTAAAGCCAGGTTAGGAAAGCTGGCGTCAGTTCGGTTCTTGCACGGCTATTCGCTGTTCGTATAGCGGGTGCGCCTTTAGCTATCTGTAGCTGGTGGATAGGCTTCGAGTTTTGGATCCCACCGGGTTTCCGGCGCTTTTTCTCCCCGGATTTCTTCAATCATCGAGGTGATCGCAACCTCCATGCGGCGCGTTGCTTCCTTGACTGCCTCGTGATCGTTTTCATCCTGGTTTAGGTCTGAGAGGTCAATGGCGGGGCCCGCCATTACCCACGTGTCACGCCTACGCAAAGGGAACGAGTTCTTCCAGCGCCGCATGATCTCATGGCTTCCCCAGTGCGCTAACGGGATCACGGGAGCTCCGGTCGCAAGGGCGAGCCTAGCGGCGCCCGTCTTGAACTTCATAGGCCAAAGATCCGGATCCGTGGTTAGCGTACCTTCGGGGAAAATAGCTATGGATTCACCCTCAGCAAGGGCAATTTTTGCGTTCCTAAGGGCATCGCCAGCACTCGAGGTTCCCCGCCTTACCGGCACCATTTTTGCGCCGGTCAAAACCCGGCGCAGTCCAGGAACGCGGAACAGGCTGTCCTTAGCGAGCACACGGACGGCGTGTCCAGCATCAACAATGAAGTGAGCTACAACCACGACGTCATATTCGGTCACGTGGTTCATGATGAGGATGAAGGGCTTGTCTTTAGGTAGGTTATTGCGGCCTCGCCAATGGGGCTTGGTTGTTAATTTTGCCAAAGGACGCAAAACTTCAACAGCGACCTTATAGATACCGGTAGCTGGCTTACTCATGCCCTTCTCCTACATTCTTTCTGCGTCGGCACCCAGGCGGCCAAGTTTGCTGAGGAAGTGCTCGTATCCGCGCGCAATCACGTCAATACCGTGCACAATAGACTCCCCTTCCGCCGCCAACGCCGAAATGAGGTAGGAGAACCCGCCGCGCAGATCCGGCACGGTGATTTCCGCGCCGTGCAAGGGTGTGGGTCCGGAGATAACAGCGGAGTGGTAGAAGTTACGCTGCCCAAAGCGACATGGAGTACCGCCCAAGCACTCCCGATAAATCTGAATTTGTGCGCCCATCTGATTGAGTGCCTTTGTGAATCCGAGACGATTCTCGTACACCGTCTCATGGACGATTGAAAGCCCCTTGGCTTGCGTCAAGGCGACAACCAGCGGCTGCTGCCAGTCGGTCATGAATCCGGGGTGCACGTTTGTCTCTAGCACGATCGATTGCAGTTGCCCACCCGGGTGAAAGAAGCGAATGCCCGCATCGTCAATTTCGAATTGGCCGCCGACTTTGCGAAAAACGTTCAAGAACGTGGTCATGTCCGGTTGATGTGCTCCGCGCACGTAAATATCGCCGTGCGTTACCAACGCCGCAGAAGCCCACGAGGCTGCCTCAATACGGTCTGAAATCGCGGTGTGGGTAAACCCGCGCAACTCCGATACGCCCTCGATTCTGATAGTGCGGTCGGTATCAACGGAGAGGCTGGCACCCATCTTTTGGAGCACATTGATAAGGTCCATGATTTCCGGCTCGATGGCGGCGTTCTTCAACACTGTGATGCCGTCAGCCATGACTGCTGTCAGAAGGGTTTGTTCGGTGGCGCCTACCGACGGGAACGGGAGCTTAATTTTGGCGCCGCGCAGTCCGTTTGGCGCGGTGATACGGATACCGTTATCTTCCTTATCGACCTGGGCGCCAAACGCTCTGAGCGCATCCAGGTGCATGTCGATTGGACGGTCACCAATGCGACACCCTCCCAGATCGGGAATGAAGGCTTCCCCAAGACGATGCAAAAGAGGGCCGCAGAAAAGGATCGGGATGCGCGAGGACCCAGCTAACGCCTGAACTTCGGACACATGGGCAACCTCGACATTTGACGGGTCAAGCTCGAGGACACCAGCCCCCTGATCGAAGTTGATATGCACACCGTGCAGACCGAGGAGCTCAGAAACCAAGTCCACGTCCCTGATGAGAGGAACATTGGAAAGCTTCGAGGGGGTTGTTCCAAGTAGGCTTGCCACCATCGCCTTTGGCACGAAGTTCTTCGCACCACGAACGGTGATGTCCCCCGCCAAAGGTTTGCCACCCTGCACACGCAAAACCGAGTCCATGGAAGCCTTTCTGCTTATCTGTCTAGCTCAAAATACTATTATCTCTCGCTCTAATCTATAACGCATGGCCTGTGGAAGCTCCATTACTCACACCGCGCCCCGAACGTGTCGCGAGACAAATATCTGCACGCCTTACCGCCCATATAAATTTAGCCTGCACTTTTACTCAACCGATCATATCCGGGAGTTTGCTATCTCAATGATTGAGATGGCAAGATCGATGTATGGATGAAAAAGCTCCCACCAGTGGCGTAGGCGTTTTAGATAAAGCCTCGCTTGTTTTGTCCGCGTTAGAGGCCGGGCCAGCCACGCTTGCCCAGTTAGTCTCAACCACTAAATTGGCCAGGCCAACCGCGCACCGCCTTGCAGTCGCTCTTGAGTTTCACCGTTTTGTTGCTCGCGACATGCAAGGCCGTTTTGTTTTGGGGCCGCGCCTTTCAGAACTTGCATCCGCTGCCGGCGAGGATCGACTCCTCGCATCAGCCACCCCGGTCCTAATCGCGTTGCGCGATCACACGAAGGAATCGACCCAGCTGTACCGCCGCCAAGGAGACCAGCGCATTTGCGTTGCGGCCGCTGAACGCCAGATCGGCCTGCGTGACTCCATTCCAGTTGGGGCCACTCTTTCAATGAAGGCAGGGTCAGCGGCCCAGGTGCTCCTCGCTTGGGAAGAACCGGACCGCCTTCACCGCGGCCTGTACGGCGCATCGTTTAACGCAACCATGCTTTCCGCCGTTCGCCGCCGTGGTTGGGCACAGTCTGTGTCTGAACGCGAGATTGGCGTGGCGTCGGTGTCTGCCCCCGTTCGCGGTCCGGGAGGCAAGGTACTAGCAGCGATCTCAATCTCGGGCCCGGTGGAGCGCATGGGACGTCAGCCTGGTCGCCAACACGGCCCCTCGGTAGTTGCAGCAGCTAACCGCCTGTCGGATTTCCTGCGTCGCGCTGAAGAGCTTGGCCTGTAGCCCGCGCCTGGCAAATGCGAATTGCCCTAGTTTCTGACCCGTACAGTCCGCGCGTTGGGGGCATTGAAACCCAGGTGCGCAACCTCGGGCAGGCACTTGTTGCCGCCGGACACGCCGTCACGGTGATTACCGCCACACCTTCTTCTGCGGCTCGCGGTGATTCAACGGAACTTGATGGCGCGGTCACGGTACGCCGGCTCACCGCGCGCATTCCGTTAAGCCTTCCAGTGAATCCGTTTGCCGGTGAAGCACTAGAACAGACCTTACCCACGTTTGATGTGGTACACATTCACACCGGACTGATCTCGCCGTTCGCGCGCATGGCGGTGCAGTCCTGCGTCAAAACGGGCACGAAAGCCATTCTGACTTGGCACTCCCACCTCCGCGGTAGCACTTGGTGGTACGGCGCGGTCAATCCCCTGCCGGCTTGGCAACGCGCCGGTATTCGATTGACCGCCGTATCAACGCCGGCTGCACGCGCAGTTGCGGCAGCAGCGCGGAACAGCGTTAACGTAGACGTCCTACCGAACTTGATTTTTGAAGAACCCTGGGAACAGGCGCGGCAAGTAGCTCTAAGACGATTTGAGCAGGAACCGGCTCCCGCTCCCCTTCAGGTAGTAACAGCCACCCGACTGGCCCCAAGAAAGCGCGTACTACAGCTTGCCGAGATCGCGAGGCGGGCGCGCGTCGACGTACACGTTTACGGAGACGGAAGTCTGAGACCGGCGTTGGCTCGCCCCGAACTGTCGGGCGGCTACATGCATTTGCACGGAAAAGTGAAGCCCGCACAATTGGCTGACGCCTATACTCGCGCGGACGTGTTCGTGTCTCCGGTGATTAAAGAAGCCTTCGGTATCGCCGCTCTTGAGGCGCGCGCGTGCGGATTGCCTGTCATCTATCGCCGGGGTTCAGGGATTGAAGAGTTCATCACGCACGGCTACGACGGCCTGGAAGTGGCCAGCGACACGGAAATGGCAGCGGCGTTAGCGATGCTCGCTATGCATCCGCAACGCCTGCACATGCTTGGCAAACACGCCCTCGAGAATCAAATCACACACACTTGGAGCCGTGGGCTACAAACCTACCTCGAGTTGTATGAGACCTGGCGCAACTAATCCTGCCTGCATTGCTGGGCCCCGTCCCAGGCACCCCATTCGAGCAAGAAAAAGCACCTGATTTCTCAGGTGCGGTGGCACCCCCAACCGGATTTGAACCGGTGTCGCCGCCGTGAGAGGGCGGTGTCCTGGGCCGCTAGACGATGGGGGCCTAAGCGCTTTCGCGCCGGTTTGGTTACTAGAACCTGCACCCCCAACCGGATTTGAACCGGTGTCGCCGCCGTGAGAGGGCGGTGTCCTGGGCCGCTAGACGATGGGGGCCTGTGCGATCACTCGCTTTGAAACCTCTAACCTATGGTCAGGTGCTTCGCTGGGGTACCAGGACTCGAACCTAGACTAAATGAACCAGAATCACTCGTGCTGCCAATTACACCATACCCCAAGGTAAGGTAGCTTCTTCGGTCAGTTTCCCGCTCGCGGGAAGCCTTCACGAGGAAGCGCCAACAAGAAACTTTACCCGACGGAGCATGACCTTACAAAATCCGCTCACCGTTATTTACTTCACGTTCGCGGATGTTAGGCAGAAAGCTTAGCCTCCAGTTGACGCAACCTGGCCAAGACCTCGTCCTTACCCATAATTTCCATGGACTCAAACAGTGGCGGAGACACCTGTCGGCCAGAAATAGCGGTGCGAAGAGGTCCGAATGCCAGCCTTGGTTTCACCTGCATCTCGTCAATGAGGCGGGCACGCAACCCCTCTTCCAAGGACTCGACAGTGAACTCGGGCAGACCTTCGATAACCTCGATGCCCGCACGCAAGACCTCGCCGGCGTTGTCCTTGAGTTTGCTGACAGCTTTATCTTCAAACTCGAGCACTTCGGTTTCCACGAAGAATGGGCCAAGCATGCCGCCAATCTCACCCAGCAGGCGAATACGTGTTTGCGTCAGCGGAGCAGCCTCGGTGATGATTTCCTGCTCGCGAGCCGTAAGCGCATCAAACTCTTCAGCTGACACATATCCGTCGCGGTAGAGGAACGGCACGATGCGGCGCTTGAAGTCATCCTCTTCGAGCATGCGAATGTGGTCGGCGTTAATCGCAATGGCCTTCTTCAGGTCAAAACGAGCCGGGTTGGGGTTCACATCGTGAATGTCGAAAGCCTTAACCATTTCTTCAGCCGAGAAGATGTCTTCATCGGGGCTAATAGCCCAGCCAAGTAGGGCTAGGTAGTTCAGCAGGCCCTCTGGGATCATGCCGTTTTCCCGGTGGAGCAACAGGTTTGACTCCGGATCGCGCTTGGACAGTTTCTTGTTGCCCTCCCCCATAACGTAAGGCAGGTGGCCAAACTCCGGCATCTGCTTCGCGATTCCGAGCTCGATGAGAGCACGATACAAAACGATCTGGCGCGGCGTGGAAGACAGCAGGTCTTCGCCGCGCAGCACGTGTGTGATGTCCATGAGCGCATCATCAACGGGGTTCACGAGTGTATAGAGGGGGTGGCCGTTACCGCGAACGATCACATAGTCCGGCACAGAACCGGCCTTGAACGTGATTTCACCGCGAACAAGGTCCGTGAAGGTAATGTCTTCATCCGGCATCCGCAGGCGTAGCACCGGCTTGCGCCCCGCAGCGCGAAATTCTGCCTTCTGCTCTTCGGTTAGATTGCGATCAAAACCATCATAGCCAAGCTTGGGATCACGACCGGCTGCCTTGTGACGCGCTTCGACCTCCTCGGGCGTGGAGAAGGACTCGTATGCGTAACCCGCTTCTAGCAGCTTCGCCGCAACGTCCTTGTAGATGTCCATACGCTGCGACTGTCGGTACGGCTCGTGCGGGCCGCCCTTCAGTACACCTTCGTCCCAATCCAGGCCAAGCCAAGTCAGGGAATCAATGATCTGGTCGAAAGACTCCTCGGAGTCGCGGCGAGCATCGGTATCTTCGATGCGGAACACAAACGTGCCCCCAACGTGTCTGGCCCATGCCCAGTTGAACAGGCAGGTACGAACCATTCCCACATGCGGGGTTCCAGTTGGTGATGGGCAAAAACGAACGCGGACTTTGCCGCCATTTAGAGTATCCATGATGCCTTGATTCTACATCGTTTATGCACCGGCTTTTCAACGCGCTTTCCACAGGTTAAAACTCGCTACCCGCGCCCTTGCGCCACTCCCCTAATACGTGCGCGCACGGCACTCGTTGTCGTTATGGTTGGAGGCGGAAGGGGTTTTGATGACTGATTTTGACGCTTCTGACGAGGACACCGCCCACGCAAGCGGTCTTTTGAAATGGGAGATGCCAGGCGTTTCCGGCCACTGGGTTGCAGAGATGGACTTCGGTACCGCCCCTGCGGTTGAGGAAGCCCTCGTAAGTGCGATCAGAAGGGGGTTTCTTGGGTACATGCCGCAGGGGCTATCTACCTGGGTTAAAGAGGCCACCGCGAGCGTAGTTGGACGCCGCTACGGCCTTGATATCGAGGCTGAAAATGTGCAGTTGGCATCGTCAGTACTGGACGGTTTGAATGCGATTCTTGGTCACATGTTGGAACCGGGTTCACGGGTGATCGTTCCAACCCCCGCCTACATGCCATTTTTGACCCTTCCGGGCAAGTTTGGCCACGAGGTTATTCAGGTTCCTTCCGCGATTGTTGAGGGCGTGTGGCAACTCGATTTTGACCGCATAGAATCTGCGGCTAAAGACGCTGATCTGCTTATTCTTTGCAACCCGTGGAACCCAACCGGCAGGGTTTTAACCGCCGCCGAGCTGACGCGTTTAGGGCAAATCGCAACCAGTAGCAACCTGCTGGTGTTCAACGATGAGGTTCACGCTCCCCTCGTTCCCAACCCGGCTGACCACGTTAGTTTCGCGCGTTTGGATGACGAGGTCGCAGATCACGTGGTAACTGCCGTTGCGGCGTCAAAAGGCTTCAACCTAGCCGGCCTGCACTGCGCTCAGATGATCACGATCGGCGCAATGGCAAAGAAGTTTGAGGACGCCTCCAAGTGGCTGAATCACCCAACACCGCTCGGCGCCCTCGCTACTTCCGTCGCATACGAGGAGGGCGAGAGCTGGCTGGCTGAACTGAACGCGTATCTGCGTCAGAACGTGGCACTCATCGACGGGCTACTTGCAGACTCCCCGCTCAGCTGGTCGGCGCCGCAGGGCACGTACATGGGCCTGATTGACGCATCCGGCCTCGGGGTTGAAAACCCGCATGAATACCTGCTCGAGGAGGCGAAGGTCCGCACGACGCCGGGCGCCGCGCTCGGCAAGGGATTCGAACAGTACGTGAGGTTCGGATTCGCTTCGTCGAAGGGCGTCGTAGAGCGTTCGGTACGTCGGATGCTGGAGGCGAAGCACTAGGCCCTGCTTCGGGCCCGGCGCTCGCCCTCTAGGCAAGGCCGCTGGAGCGGCCGCGGGGCCTGATCGAGAACGCCGCGGAGCTTCAGCGCAGGCGCGCGTTAGTTTTGCGAGTTGCTTGCGCACTCCAGGGGTCTTCTGGCCACGGGTGCTTTGGGTAGCGCCCTCTCATCTCGGCGCGCACCTGCGCGTAAGTTTCGTTAAAGAACGTCTCGAGGTCGGAGGTAATCGCGAGTGGGCGCCCGGCCGGCGAGAGAAGCTCAAACGTGAGCGGCTCCCCAAGCACGCGCGGCACTTCCTTAAAGCCGAATGTTTCCTGTAGCTTGACGCGCACGGTTGGCCCACGCTCCGAATCAAACGTCACGCGAGCGCGATTGCCTGAGGGTAGCTGTATCGACGTGGGGATGAACTGATCGATCTGCGCTACTTTGTCCCACCCGATTATGGTTTTAAGGCCGGTCACGAGGTCGACTTCGCGAAGCGGCGCCCCGGCCAAAAGTTTCGGCCACGCCCCGCCCACGAGCTCGTCGATGTGGCTTGCCAACTGTTCGTTCGAAAGTTCTGGCCAAGACGGGTCACGCCCGGATATGTAACGAGCTCGCCTAATGAGGTCTTCAGCTGCTCTGCCGGGGTTAAACAGTGCGAGCCCGCGATTTCTAACGGCATCAGCGAGCACTTGCCTCGCCTCTTCGATCGGAACTTCTGCAGCGGAATCGCCAACCGGGATCGCGCCGATCTTTTGGAGAGCACGCGCGCGCAGGCGCCCGCCTGCAAGTTCCACCTCGATCGTTTCGCTCAGCATCCCCGCGCCGATTTGGCGCGCCCACTTCGGATTCAAAGCAGCGCCGAGGAGCACTTTAGTTTCGCCCCCGGTATTTAGCACGTCCGCCGCCGCAATCCACTGATCCGAGGCAAGCGGCGAGGACGCCTCAACAGACAGGCCCGTGCCCGCGGCGCTCAAGTAGCGGACGTAGCGGCCCTCTGCGCCCTCGCGGCGCCGCGCGATTCTTCCCGGAAACGCGAGGCCCACAACAACTCCGGGCAGATCTTCTCGCGCAATTGTCGGAAGATCGGCGCGCCCGGCGTAGCTCTCGGAAAACTCCGACGCGATGTGCGCGAGGCGGGCAACGTCCTGCTTTGGAGCTGCTTTCGCGGCCGCCTCGATGTCGGTTGCCCGGGTTTGCGCATACCCGGACATCGCCGCAACGATGCGCGCAACGTCGTTTTCTCGCCCACTCCACGCAGAGGCAAGCAGGAGGGCGTGTGCGGCGCGCGGGTCGAGCGGAACGCTCGCGAGCTGGCGGCCGGCGTCAGTTATCTCGCCCTCCTTCAGCGCGCCAAGACGCCCCAGTGTTTGCTCCGCACGCGCTAGTGCAGGTGCGGGGAATGGTGAGGGCAGGCGCAGCTGCGTCGGGCTGTCCCAGGCGTGCGCCAACAGGGTGGCTTCGGTGAGGTCTGCACTGTCGATCTCCGGGGCTGCAAACTCACTCATGCGCGCGAAATCTGTTTCGCGAAAGCAGCGGTAAACCGTACCCGGCCCGGTTCGGTGAGCGCGTCCAGCGCGCTGCACCGCCGAAGAGCGCGACTCGTGTATGGTCACGAGCTGAGCCGCTTCGCGAGATACGTCAAATCGCGGGGCGCGCGCAAGGCCTGAATCTACAACGCAGTGCACGCCAGGAACGGTGAGTGAGGTTTCTGCAATGTCCGTCGCCACGATCACGCGCTCGCCTCTGGCCGATAAGGCTTGATCCTGCTCGCGCGCGTCCACGCCCGAGTGCAACTGGTACGTGGGAATTCCGCGCTCGCGCACGAGCGCCGCCACCTGCTCGACGTCTCGAATCGAGGGCGCAAACACGAGCGTGGAACCATGCTTCGCAAACGCTTGGGCGGCCGTGTTTGCCATGTGGTTGATGAGTGTCTTGCTGGCTCCGCGCTGGTCAAGGCTTTCTGCGGCGGGAGTCCAGATCACATCAAGCGGGTACTGCTTACCTGAAACTTCGATTGCGTCCGCCTTCGCAGAACTTGCAAGGAGGGCGTGAAAGCGCTTCACGTCGGCGGTTGCAGACATCACGCCGATCAGGAGGTCGCCTCGCATGTCCGCAATATCTAGTGCGAATGCGAGGGCGAGGTCGGAATCGAGATGCCGCTCGTGAACTTCATCCAGTAAAAGTGCGTCCACGCCGGGCAGGTCCGGGTTTGCGATGAGACGTCGCAAGAGGGTGCCCGTAGTGGTGAACTCGATCCGCGTCTTTGCGCTCACGATCCGATCGCCGCGCATCGTCCAGCCAACGCGCTCGCCAGGCCGCTCGCCCAGGATCGAGGCCACGTATTTCGCGGCCGAACGCACCGCCACCCTTCGCGGCTGGGCGATCAGTATGCGACCCGCCGCCCCGTCCTCGTCGAGTAAATGCCGAATGAGTAGCGGAGCGAGCGTCGTCTTTCCAGATCCCGGACTAGCGGAGAGCACAAAGCGGCGCCTGCCTTGAACTGCGGCCCGGATTTGGTCGGTGGCCGCGCGAATGGGCAGGCGCGCGCTGTCGTAGGCTTCGAGGAAGGTCGGCACTATCTGGTTACGAAATTAGCGAGGCTACCGATGCCTTCAATCTCGCACTCAACGCGGTCACCCGCTTCGATCGGGCCGACTCCAGCCGGGGTTCCGGTCATGATGACGTCGCCGGGGAGCAGGGTCATTGCCGACGAAATATATTCGATCAGGTAGGGCACGTCGAACACCATGTCCCGCGTATTGCCCTGCTGCACGGTCTTGCCGTTTACTCGCGTTTCAATCGCAAGGTTGTCGATGTCGAGCTTCGGATCAACCGTGATCCACGGCCCCAGCGGAGCGGACGTGTCGAATCCCTTCGCCCGCGCCCACTGCCCGTCTGCCCGTTGCGCGTCTCGTGCAGACACGTCGTTGGCAGCCGTGTATCCGAACACATAGTCGAGGGCGCGCTCGGCCTTCACATTGCGCGCCATCGTGCGGATGACCACGGCCAGCTCGGCCTCGTAATGCACTTCATTTGACCAGCTGGGCAAAACGATCGGATCATCCGGGCCGATCACCGCAGTGTTCGGCTTGAAGAAGATATTCGGGTGATCCGGCACTTCCCCACCCATCTCCGCGGCGTGATCGCGGTAGTTCTTCGCTACGGCGACGATCTTAGAACGCGGGATCACGGGGCTTAGCAAGCGAACTTCTTCGAGTTTAAAAACCTCTCCGGATGGCTCCACGCCCTGGAAAAGAGGATCGCCTTTAAGCCCTTCGATGCGGTCTGCACCTTCTGCAATAGCACCGTATTTGGGGTTACCGCCCGCACTGAATCGAGCTACGCGCACCGTGTACTCCTAACTGTCAAACTACTGCAAGGCTAGTCCCAAATACCCGAGTCGGCGCGTTTTTGAAGCTCGGGGTACTTGCTGATGTCAAAGCGCAGGCTGTCACCTTCTTTACGCGCCCTCCAGTCTTTAAGCACCACCCGCACAACTTTCATGAGCGCAATGAGTGCGATCAGGTTAATAACGGCGCCGAGGCCGAGGAGGAAGTCTGACAGCGCCCACACAACCGGGAGCTTCACGATCGCGCCGAGCGAGGCGACGATCACGGCAACCACGCGGAACGCGTAGGAGATAAACTTGTTGTGGGTGAGGTGGTCAAGCGCCGACTGGCCGTAAGAGTATGCGCCGTACGCGGTTGTGTAGCCGAAGATGAAGATGATGAGTGACATCGGCAGCGCCATCCAGCTACCCATCTCCGCAGTGACCGCCTGAGCGGTGAGCGATCCGGCTAGTTCTTGGTCCATGCCCGGCTCGTACAGGCCCGAGATGAGGATCAGCAGCGCCGTAACGGTACACACGACGATCGTGTCGATGAACACGCCGAATGCCTGCAAGAAGCCCTGCTGCGCCGGGTGCTCAACCGTTGCAGAACCCGCTGCGTGCGGCGTGGTGCCAAGGCCGGCCTCGTTCGAGAATAGGCCGCGGCGAGCACCATTTACGAGGGCGACGAAGATGCCACCGGCAATGCCTCCGGCCATCGGGCCAAATCCGAATGCTGACTTGAAGATCCAAACTAGTGCGTTCCACGCCTCGCCGGGGTTTAGCACGACGACGATGAAGGCGATGAGAATGTACACGCCTGCCATGATGGGCGCCAAGTACTCAGATGCGCGCGCCACCGACTTGATGCCGCCCAGGATGACCGGGGCGAGGAGGATCAGGATGAAGATCATGGTGGAGACTACGGGCACACCGTGGTTCGCGTTGAACGTCGCGGCAACCGTGTTGATCTGCACCATTGGAACCGCAAGGCCGGAGGCGAAGATGGAAATCACAGCGAAGATGATGCCGGCCGTCTTCCAGCCGAGGCCGCGGCGCATGTAGTACTCCGGGCCGCCGCGGAACACGCCGTCGGGGTGCTTCTCCTTGAATACCTGGGCGAGCACGGACTCTGCGAATGACGTGCCCATTCCAACCAGCGCAACGATCCACATCCAGAAAATCGCACCCGGGCCGCCCATCACGAGGGCGAGAGCAACACCTGCGATGTTGCCGATGCCAACGCGGGTACCGATGCCAACTGCAAACGCTTGGAACGACGTGATGCCCTGAATGGCCGAACGGCGCGAGCCGGAGACGGAGGTAAAGATGTCTTTCGCGTTCTTTATTTGCGGAACGCCCAAATACACCGTGATTGCGATGCCCACTCCGATTAGGAGGAACACCAGCACCCACGAGTAGAGCATGTTCACAGACCACATCAGTGCGTCTTCGAGCACTTTTCCAACCGATGCAGAAACCATCACGAGTCCCCTGTTGTTGACGAGATATTTGGGATATGAACAGATATTACTAAGAAATAGTGAACTTATACAAAGTGTCCACCCTCTTGGATCAAGTAGCGGACGTTTTTGCGATTTTTTGTTGGTTTTCTTACATCTCGACTCACGCTGGAGTAGCAAGTTAAAAAACTTGTCCGCCTCATCTGAGACAATCACACCATGAGCCCAGCACTGAACGAACTTCTCGACGATCTCGAAGACGGTGGAAACCTCGAAAACTCCGATGCGCTTTACGAGGCGTTTACCGGCTGGGCGAAAGCGGGTGGGCGCCCGCTATACCCGCACCAGGAAGAGGCATTCATCGAGCTACTGAGCGGAAACCACGTTATTGCCGCCACGCCCACGGGTTCTGGAAAGTCGATGATCGCGCTTGCCGCACACTTAATCTCGCTGGCTCGCGGCGGGCGTTCCTACTACACGGCTCCCCTAAAGGCACTGGTGTCGGAGAAGTTCTTTGACCTCGTCGCCCTCTTCGGCTCTCAAAATGTTGGGATGATAACGGGCGACGCCTCTGTAAATCCCGACGCGCCCATCATCTGTTGCACGGCGGAAATTCTCGCGAATCAGTCATTGCGCGAGGGCGAGTCGCTCGATGCCGACATGGTGATAATGGACGAGTTCCACTTCTATGGTGACCCGGAGCGAGGTTGGGCTTGGCAGGTTCCCCTACTGGAGCTCACCCGCCCGCAGTTCGTGCTGATGTCCGCAACGCTTGGTGACGTGAGTTTCTTTGTGGAAGATCTAAGAGGGCGCACGGGGCGAGATACAGCTGTTATTGATAACGCGAAACGGCCGGTGCCGCTCGAGATGGCCTACTCAAAACTTCCGCTGGCAGATTCTGTAACGGATTTGATTGAGTCGGGCAAGTATCCGATTTACATCGTGCATTTTGGGCAGAAGGCCGCGGTGCAAACCGCGCACTCCCTGGCGAGTGCAAACATTATCTCGAAACGCCACGCGGAGCGGATTAAGGAGGCCATATCTGGCTTCCGCTTCGGCAAGGGATTTGGGCAGATCCTTCGCGGACTTCTCGTGAAGGGCGTGGGAGTGCACCACGCGGGGATGCTACCTCGCTACCGCCGCCTCGTTGAACGCCTGACGCAGCAGGGCGTCCTCGCCGCGATTTGTGGCACGGATACGCTCGGCGTTGGCATCAACGTGCCGATTACCACGGTGCTGCTTACCTCCCTCGTGAAGTTTGACGGGCGCCGCGAAAGGCATCTGAATGCCCGTGAGTTCCACCAGATTGCGGGGCGCGCCGGGCGCGCCGGATTCGACGAGGTCGGTTGGGTCGTAGTTGAGGCCCCCGAGCACGTGATCGAAAACAGGCTGATGGAGATCCGCGCGGGCGACGATCCGAAAAAGCTGAAGAAGCTCGTTCGAAAGAAGCTTCCAGAGGGACGCATAGGCTGGTCGGAGTCAACGTTTGAAAGGCTCGAGGCCGCGGCGCCTGAGCCGCTCCACTCGCAGTTTGAGATCACGCACTCGATGGTTTTGAACGTGCTTGCAAATCCGATTAAACCAACCGAGCACCTACTGCGCCTTGCAACGGATAATCACGATCCGCACTCGGAATCGAATCCGCACCTGCGCCGGCTCGGCCAGATCTACTCCTCGCTTCGACAGGCGGGGGTTATTGAGAAGCTCTCCTCTGCCGAGGCTCGCAAGCGAAATACCGACCGCCTTCAACTGGTTCGCGACCTCCCGGATGATTTCGCGCTAAACCAACCGCTGTCACCGTTTGCGCTTGCCGCGCTTGAACTACTAGACCCCGAGGCGGAGACTTACGCGCTGGACGTGGTGTCGGTGGTCGAGGCCGTGCTCGAAGACCCGCGCCCGCTACTATTCGCGCAGCAAAACGAAGCAAAGGGCGAGGCCGTAGCCGCTATGAAGGCGGCCGGAATGGAATACGAAGAGCGGATGGAAGCGCTCGAGACGGTGACGTGGCCAAAGCCGCTGGCGGATCTGTTGGAGCCGGCGTTTGAGACGTTCGCGAAATCGAATCCGTGGGTGGGAGGCCTGGAGCTTGCGCCCAAGTCGGTCGTGCGCCTCATGGTTGAAAATGCGATGACGTTCTCCGAGCTCGTCTCCCGCTTCGATGTGGCGCGCTCAGAGGGCGTTATCTTGCGCTACCTGATGGATGCCTATCGCGCTCTTCGCCAGATCGTGCCCGATTCTATGATGACCGATGAGCTGACCGCGATCATTGAATGGCTCGGGGAATTGATCCGCGCGGTGGATTCGTCGCTGCTAGATGAGTGGGAAGCGCTTTCTAATCCGGATGCCGACAGGGCCGCGGAAACCGACCTTGCGCAGGAGGAAGTCGCGGAGCGAGCATTCGGCGCGGCTGCCGACGGTAGCGTGTCGATTACGGCGAATCAGCACTACTTCTACCAGCAGATTAGGAACGCGATCTTTGAACGCGTAGACCGCTTCGCCCTCGACGACTTGGACGGCCTCGTCGCCTTTGGGGACACCGATGGCTCCGAAGTCTGGGAAGCCGCCCGCTGGGAGAATGTGCTCGACCGCTACTACGCCGAATACGACTGGGTTGGGGCCGGGCCGGAAGCGCGATCAAAGGCGCGGTACCAGTTTGTCGCAAACGCGGACGCCGTGGATCTAGCGGCGGCCGGGGTTTCAGACCGCCTGATTGAAGCCAACGCCTCTATCGAGAGGGCAATCCTCGTTACCTACACGTTCGAGGACGAGCAAAGCGACGGCGATTGGCGCCTGATTGCGCTAGTTGACCTGGAGCGCTCTGCCAGCGAAAACCGGCCCGTATTCCACCTGCTCGATGTGGGTCCAAGGTAAATAAAGTATTGCCGCCAGCGGTGGAGCTGGCGGCAAGGTTCGCGCTAGTAGCGAAAAGTGCGGGCGGGCAGTATGGCTAGGCCAGCACGCCCTGCGCACCGTCGGAGGCTACGATCTCTTTTCCAAACGGGAAGCACGTGACCGGAATGAGTTTCAAGTTCGCGGCCGCCATTGGAATGCCGATGATCGTAACCGCGAGCGTCACGGCCGTCGCGATATGACCGATGGCGAGCCACAGGCCGGCGATTATGAACCACACGATGTTCATGAGCGCCGAACCAACGCCAGCGCCTGGCTTTTCAACGACTTTGCGTCCAAATGGCCAGATCACGTAGGCGGCCATCCGAAATGACGCGATACCCGCGGGGATCGTGACGATGGGGATGAACGCCAGCAGACCGAAGAACACGTACATGACGGCGAGTTCTATGCCCGCGAAGAAAAGCCAGATGATGTTCAAGATAGTGCGCACTGTTACTTCCTTGCTCCAAATATTGCAGATCCCATTCGCACCCGCGTGGCTCCCTCCGCGATCGCGAGGGCAAAGTCGGAGGTCATGCCCATCGAAAGTTCACGTGCGTCTTCAAGCCCTGGCAGGGTTAGCGCCTGGTCGCGGATCTCACGCAGGTCGGAGAACGACTTGCGGATTGCTACCTCGTCGGGAGTATGCGCGCCGATGGTCATGAAGCCAATGACGTGCAAGTTGTCAAGCCCTGCTACGCCTTTGGCAACCTCGATGGCTTCGCGCGGGTCGGCACCCGATTTTGAGGCTTCGCCCGATGTGTTCACTTGGATCATGACGTCCAAGCGGCGGTCTTTGACGCGCTTGTTGATCGCTTCGGCGAGTTTTACCGAGTCGATAGTCTCGATCTGATCAACCACGCGTAGCGCTTTGTTGATCTTGTTGGTTTGCAGGGGCCCGATCATCGTGGTGGTCAGGTTCGCAAGGTCGAGGCCGCGCAGGAACGGCGTGGTAACCTCGGCCTCTTGTACCCGGTTTTGGCCCATTAGTACGGGGCGGCCAAGGTCGAGCAGGGCGCGCGCTGCGGCCTCGCATTCCTCGGTCGTGCGCGTCTTGATGGCAAGCTCAAGGTCGACGTCCTCAGGCCGACGCCCTGCGGCTAGAGCGGCGTTTGAGATCTGCTCCAAGACACTTTGAATCTGATTGTAAATATGTGCGGTATTCATTTCTCCACAAGCCTAGACCACCGGCGACCGCGCCAAAAAACAACGGTGCCGGGCAGGTGCACTACGTGCCTACGGCAGGCGCTTCACCCACTCCTCGGTGGCAAACTTCGTGCGGGCGCGTTCCTTAGCCGTCTCGATGTCGGCCTCGGTAATCTCGCCCGGCGTCGCGTTGTACTTATTTTTGAAGTGTTCGAGGAACACGTCGATGATCTCTTCGCGGGGCATGCCCGTTTGAGACTTCATCGGATCCACGCGCTTTACGGCCGAGCGCGTGCCCTTGTCTTTCAGCTTCTCCTTGCCGATTCGCAAAACCTCGAGCATCTTCTGGGCGTCGATGTCGTAGGACATGGTCACGTGATGCACCATGTAACCGTTCGCGAACCGCTTTTGCGCGGCGCCACCGATCTTGCCTTTCTCGGACGAAATATCGTTTAGCGGAATGTAGTAGGCCTTCACGCCAACCTTCTCGAGCGCCTCCATGCACCATTCGTCGAGGAAGGGGTAGGACTCCTCGAAGGAGAGCCCGTCGACGAGGCTCGTCGGGATGACGAGAGAGTACGTGACGCAGTTGCCGGGCTCCATAAACATGGCTCCCCCGCCGGTTACACGCCGAGAAACCACAATCCCGTGCTTCTTGGCGCCCTCCTCATCGATTTCGTTCGAGTAGGACTGGAACGAGCCGATCACTACCTGTGGGCTGTTCCACTCCCAGATGCGCATGAACGGCTTGCGCCTTCCGGCAGCGACGTCCTCAACTAGGGTTTCGTCCATTGCGACGTTCAGCATGGGGTCTATTGACGGGCCGTGAATGACCTCGAAGTCGATGTCGCTCCAGTCGAGTGCACGCCCAAGCGCGCGCCGCACGGCGATTGCCACGCCTCGAGTGGTGAGGCCGAACAGGGTATCAGTGGGCAAAACCGTAGCGTTCAAGATCCGAACGAGTTCATCGGCGCTCGTCTCTGAGGGAAGCCCCTCGAGCGCGTCGCGCATACGGAACAAAGCGTCATCGGGGTCGAGGAAGAAGTCGCCCGATATATTCACATTCGCAAGCTTTTGATCCGAAACGTCGAGGTCAACAACTACTAATTTTCCACCTGGAACTTTGTACTCACCGTGCATGGTTTCATGCTACTTCCCTGGATTAGGCGCAGCGATCGCAAGCGTTCGCTGGTAGACGAAGATCACTTAGAATCCGCCGAAATCGCCGCGACCTGCGCGCCCGGGGCGAAGAGGGTGAAGGCACGAGTGCGCTGCTTGGATGCTGACGCGTTCGCGATACGGTCAAAATATCGCCGCTGATACTCGACTAATAGGATGGGTAAAACACCTCGAGGGGAGCCCAAATGGTATTTCCACTGCGTTCAAGTACATCCACTGCCGGCCGAAACATGGCTGGCGCCCGCGCACTGTGGCGCGCAACCGGCATGGAAGACGCCGACTTCGGCAAGCCGATCGTGGCGATTGCGAACTCGTTCACGCAGTTCGTCCCCGGCCACGTGCACTTGCGCGACGTGGGCAAGATCGTTGCCGAGGCCGTGAGTGCGGCGGGCGGCGTCTCGAAAGAGTTCAACACGATCGCGGTGGATGATGGGATCGCCATGGGGCATGCGGGAATGCTCTATTCCCTACCCTCGCGCGAGGTGATTGCCGACTCCGTTGAGTACATGGTGAACGCGCACCGCGCCGACGCCCTCGTGTGTATTTCAAACTGCGACAAGATCACGCCCGGAATGCTCCTCGCCGCGCTGCGATTGAACATTCCAACCGTCTTTGTTTCAGGCGGACCGATGGAGGCGGGTAAGAACATCGATCCCGATCTGATCGTGGGCGATTCTGCCGATGGGCACGGCAATCTCATTACCGTCATGAACGCAACTGCCGACGAATCCGTAACCGACGAGCAACTCCTCGAAATCGAGCGTCTGGCGTGCCCCACGTGCGGCTCATGCTCGGGAATGTTCACCGCGAACTCCATGAACTGCCTTACCGAAGCGCTAGGCCTGTCACTTCCAGGCAACGGCTCAACGCTCGCGACGCACAAGATGCGAAAGCACCTATTTGAAGAGGCCGGCCGGCTCGTGGTCGACCTCGCAAATCGATATTACGAAAACGAGGACGAGTCGGTACTCCCCCGCAACATCGCAACGCGCGATGCTTTCGAGAATGCGATGAGCCTGGATATGGCTATGGGCGGCTCTTCAAATACCGTGCTTCACCTGCTGGCGGCGGCGCGAGAGGGCGGGGTTGATTTCGACCTCGAGGATATTGGCCACCTTGGAGACACGGTGCCGACGCTGTCTAAAGTTGCGCCAAACCACAACGACTACCACATGGAGGACGTGCACAGGGCCGGCGGCGTGCCGGCACTACTGGGCGAGCTTGACCGCGCCTGCCTGCTGAATCGCTCGGTGCACGCGGTACATTCGCCATCGCTTGAATCGTGGCTTGCCAAGTGGGATATCCGCGGCAAGAGCCCCGCACCGCAGGCGCTAGAACTATTTAGCGCCGCGCCGGGTAACGTGCGCACAACGGAGCCGTTTTCCACCGACAACCGTTGGGCGAGCCTTGACACGGACGCCGCGAATGGGTGCATCCGCGACACCGCGCATTCCTACATGCCAAACGGCGGGCTAACCGTGCTTTATGGAAACCTCGCCGAAGAGGGCGCCATCATCAAGGCTGCTGGTATCGATCCTTCGCTGTTCCATTATGAGGGCGAGGCGATTGTGCTCGAGTCGCAAGAAGACGCGATCGAGAAGATTCTCGACAAGACCGTGCACGAGGGGCACGTGGTAGTCATCCGCTACGAGGGGCCGTCGGGCGGCCCGGGTATGCAAGAGATGCTTTACCCGACCTCATTTATTAAAGGCCGCGGGCTCGGCAAGAAGGTCGCGCTGATTACCGACGGGCGATTCTCCGGTGGCACGTCCGGCATCTCGGTTGGCCATATTTCACCCGAGGCGGCGGCTGGCGGTTTGATAGCCCTCATTGAAGATGGCGACAAGATCGTGATCGATGTAAACAAACGCATGCTTCACCTAGACGTGGACGAGGCCGAGCTCGCGCGGCGCCGCGAAGCTCAGCTAAAGCGGAAGGATCCGTGGACGCCAAAGTCGAGGAATCGCGAAGTCTCGGATGCTCTGAAGCTTTACTCGCTCACGGCAACTTCCGCGTCGGCCGGTGCGGTTCGAGACGTGTCGCTCGTGCAGCGCAAGCTTCACTAGATTCTCGAAGTTCACCAGTTGTTCGACCACTACTCAGGAAATCCTCAGTCATTTCTCCTAGGCTGAAGTGGAAACTTGTTCCCGAATGATTGGAGAAGCAATGGCTGAAGGTATGAAGGACAAGCTTACTGGCGCCGCTAAGGAAGCAGCCGGCAAGGTTTCTGGCGACAAGTCCATGGAGGCCGAAGGCAAGGCTGACCAGGCGTCTGGCAAGATCAAGGATTTTGTTGAGGATGTCAAGGACAAGGCAGACCAGGCCGGCGAAGATCTCAAGGCCGGTGTTGACAAGCTGAAGAACGAACTGAACAAAGACGACAAGTAAGTCGTAACCAACCTGAAGTCCCCACCCTTCGGTGGGGACTTCAGTGTTTTCAACTCCCGCACTCGCCGCGGGCTACCCAAACGGGCGAACAATGGTTTTGCTGGGCATTCGCAATCGCTACTTGACGTCAAAACGCGCGGTTTGAGCGCGCTTGCCCGTTACGCGATAGCGCGTTTTTCTGCGGCCGGCTTCGTAGCGCGCAGCGTGCGCGCGGGCTTAACGATGTACAGGGCTGTACACGCGGCAACGATGCCTCCCGCAACGGCCCACAGGTCCCAAAGAGGAGAAATCGGGCTTACGACTAAGAGAGCGAAGGCAATTACCACGAGGGTTAGCGCGAAGTAGTCCGACCTCCTTCGATAGGCCAATAGGAGCGTCAAGAAGTGGAGCGCGACGGAGCCGACGAGTAGCACGCCGAATGGCCACCACGCATCTGCTACGAATCCGATGATCAGCCCCGCGATGACCGCAACCAATTCCAGCATCGACGTGAGGCCAACCAGGCCAGCCTGCCGCTTAGTGGGCCGCTTCGACGGTGCCAGCGGCGCCCTCGTAATCGCAAGCCCGACGGCGAAAAGGACTACAAAGAGGGCGATCGCGATCAATACGTTTCGAATAGAAGATGCCAGCGCAATCGGCGCTAAGTACATCGCTGTAAAGATCGAGAGGAGGACGATGTTCCCCTTCAAGGTCCGCCTGATTTGAGTGATGCTCGGGGCGCTACCACCCGGATCAGGAGAATGGGTGCGGGAGCCGGCGCGGTTTCGCATTTGGTCCATGATATTTGCCGATGATCTTTCTAAGTCGTTCGGATTGCAATGCGCGCTGTTGTTTCCAGCCAAAGTCCAAGGGAAGCAAGTTTGGAGCGACCATCATGACGGTTTCAAGCCCGAGTGACTGCTCGAACCTCGAGGTCTGCCGGTGCGCCCATACGTCAACGCCCTCGGCGTCTAATAAACCAACCACGTGTTCGAGCAGTTGTGAGGCCGACCTCTTACTCCAGGCTTGCCAGCTCGGATCGATTTTTGCCAGGAAGCTTTGATCAGTGTCGACAAACTCCAGATACGCACTGTGGGAGGGGTACATCGCAAACAGCGGGTGATCTTCGATTCCGGCGCACAGGGTTGGATCCGCGTGGAGCCGCTCAATTTTGTCGCGGTGTTCGCGGGCGGATTTCGCCCGCTCGTTGATATAAGTCCAGACCTCATTGAGCGCGCCGTTTACTGCGCTTTCGAGGTCGGGCTGGCAGGCCGCGCCGAAAGCAAGGATTACTCCGACCTCGTCTTCAACCTGCGCGGTAGCTACGACCACGGGAATGCCGATGATCGAAGGCAGGAGCCCGCACTTCAGTTCTATCCCAAGTAGCGCCGCGCGAGCGCGGAGGGCGTCGAGGCTGCGGATGTTCTCAATGCTTACTGGAGCAGCGTTAATTCCCGCGTACCAGCAGCCAACGAAAGAGTCTCTCTCGATGAGTTCGAGCAGGCCGAACAGTTCGGCCTCAGCGATCGTAGAGCCAGTGGCGCAACCGGATGACGAGCCTAGGGCCCACAGCTGATGCTCGACCTGCTGACCGTAGTAGACGTATTCGCGCGCAAGCCAAGCCTCGCTGCCGTCATGCAGACGCGTGACGCGAACCCACTCGTGCGGCTGGGTGCTGTCATATGGCGCACCGAGCACACCGTAGAAGCCGTCCGGGTACGGTGGGAAATCTTCGGGAGTGAGAACGCGCCCCGAGAGTTCCTCGCCCTTAGCGGTAACCGATCGCGGCTCGCTCTCAAGTGCTCCCACTCTGCGCTCCACGCCCTCCAAGAGCGCCGCTGTCTCGCTGAGCTCGAGGCTGTTTAAGTGTCCAGACCATAACAGGCTACGCACTTCCTTGCCGTTCCAGTTAGGGGTTTTCCCCGTTGCCGGCGAGGACGTCGTCCACCCGACCTCCAGATTCGGCGGACACCCAAGATAGGAGGCAACGCGGTTTGCCACTACTTGCTGCGGCAAGCGCATGTCCGAAAGCGCCGTGGCGCGAAGCCCCGCTTTCGCCGCCCCGGGTGACACGCCGTTCTCCCCAGCTTCGTCCAACAACGTATCGGCGTTGTGCCCAGTTTGATTTGGGAGGTCGGCGCTTTGCGCTGCGCGCCCTTCTTCCCAATCTTTACCCAGCGTGGGGATGCCGCGCCGGATTTGGCCAAGCTCCGCGTGGAACTCCCAAACCGCATACCGATTTTGCTCTTCGCGGCTTAAGTGGTCGCACGCCCTCCGCATACCCTCTCGTATTCCCGGGAAGATCGGAGGGCCCTGGAACACGTGTCTTGCTGAAGACTTCGCGGCAATTTGCAGGATATGCCTAGAGCGCGTGCGCAACCATCGCTGCCGCAACTCCAGGTCGCCCAAGCTACTTCTTGCGTCATCGGAACTCACGAGAAATCCGCCTGGGATCTCAAACAGGCCGCGCGCAGATTCAGCAAACATGTTCGCCCCAGCCTGCTTACTTGAACTTCATGAAGCGCTGCGCGAGCAGGCCGAAGAGGGCGCCTAATGCGAGCAAGTATGCGAGCCCGATTCCGAAGTCTTTCCACGTGCCAACGTTTATTAGCGTCATAGAGATCGCCTCGCGCATGTGGTAGATCGGCGTGTAAGGGGCGATGGTCTGTACCCAGTCGGGCATCATCTCCAGCGGCATCATGGCTCCGCCGATCATTCCAAGCGGGATGATCAGAATCGTTGCGGCCATAGATACGCCCGCCATTGAGGGAACGACGATGCCGAGTAGGACGCCAACGAAGAAGAACAACAGGTATCCAAGAATCGAAGGCACGATAGCGATGATGGCGGTGGCTGCAGGCGAGACACCCAGGATTAGCGCAATGATGAAAAGCAGTACGATCTGCCCCAAAAGTAGCAGGGTACCTGCGGATGCTTGAGCGGCGAGCACTGTATTGGATGACAGTGGGAAGTTTCGCAAAACGTTAAACATCCCGTTTTCGCGCCAGAGGGCAAGGTGCGTTGCACCGGCATATATTCCGACGAAGGCAGCTCCAAATGCCATCATGTTTGCGCTGATGTCACCCGTCGGATCGACGTTTGGGACCGAGTCTTTCAAGGTGAGTGCGAGAACGATCAGGAGCCCGGCTGGAAAGGCGAATGTGAAGAACAGCGTAGACCAATCGCGAACGTCGTACTTCAGCATCGTTCTTGATAGTGACTTGTATGTGCTCATGCCACGTAGTCCTTTCCAGTAATTGCTAGGTAAACATCTTCGAGTCTGCCCTCTGATACGTGGGCTCCACCCGCGTCTATGCCAAGGTGCTCGAGTTCGACAAAGAGCTTGGCCGTGTCATTCGCACGGATCGCAACGCCATCCTTCGTTATTCGAACCCGATTTTCCCCGAATCGGGCAGAAAGCGCATCTGCCTGATGCAGCGAGTGGGGTAATAGGACGGTTGAGCCAAGATGCGCATCGTCGATCAACTTGCGAGGGCTCTCGGTTACGAGAAGCTCGCCAGAATCAATAATTGAAACTACGTCGCAGAGGCGTTCAGCTTCGTCTAGGAAGTGAGTTGTGTAAAGCGTCGTCATTCCACGCAGATCAGCGCTTTGTAGCATGGTCACGAGGTTGCGCCGCGTTTCTGGGTCCAGTCCGGCAGTGGGCTCATCCAAGAACAGCACTTTCGGCTGATGAATAATCGCAGTTGCCACCGCCAGCCTCTGCCGTTCACCGCCGGAGAGGGCTTCGACTTTGGTTTTGGCTGCGTGCTCGAGGCCGAGCTCTTCAATGAGTTTAGAGACGCGCGACCTCGGCGCCCCCTGCAAATCGGCAACGACGGTCAGGTGTTCGAAGAGTGTGGTCTTCGGGAAGAATGAGGAGAGTTGCGGCTGGATGCCGATTTGCGCTAAGAGATCCACGTTTCGCGGATATGGGTTTTGCCCTAGCAGGCGGACAGTGCCATGAGCTGGTGCTCGAAATCCTTGAATGGTCGTAAATAGCGTGGTTTTACCCGCCCCGTTCGGACCAATGACGCCGTGGAAGGAGCCGGGCTCTACCTGCAGATTAACGTCATGAAGGATCGTCTTGCCCTTTATCTTGACGGTCATGTCTTTGATATCCACGATTGGATCTGTCATTCGCGTTTTCCTTCGGTGTGAGGGTGTGGGATGCGCGATGTGCTCGCGCACCCCACACTCTTGGTTGTTACCGACGATGTCGGTTATTTGTCACGTGTCACCTGAGTGAACTATCAGATCACATTTGGTAACACTTCCCTATCTGATAGATTCCAAATACATCAAGCTACCCAGCATTTGATGCAGAAGCGTGCTCTAGCCGTTTCGGCCGTCATCGGCGGGTTACTTTCAGCCAAGTTGCCCGTCCGGTGGCGGTTTTATTTGCTTTTAGAGTTACGCTTTTTGATCTATTTGTAGGGAAATTTCCTTGTTCGACCTAGGCGGTTGCACACGACGACGTCGAGGTGCAGCACGACGTGCAGGTCGAGGAGCAAGAGGACGAGGACGAAGACGAGCAGGTCGAGCCAAAGGCCATATCCGCGTAGTCAACGTAATCCTTGA
>NZ_KE150268.1:0-28800 GCF_000411155.1 Gleimia europaea ACS-120-V-Col10b | reverse complement strand
GAAGACGAGCAGGTCGAGCCAAAGGCCATATCCGCGTAGTCAACGTAATCCTTGACCTCAAAGGTCTCAGTCGTGAAAGTATCTAGTTCGCTTGCGAGTGCTTCGAGATTCATGATCTCTCCTTCTTGTTTTGCCCCGCGGGGCTAGTTGAGGATGAGCCGTATGGCCCAACCTATTGCCACTAGCCAGATTCCGGTTGTAGCTAGTAGCAAGACTGGATAGGCGCGTATGGATACGCGCGTTTTCTTCGGAAGCGACGCGGGCAGGCGGTATTTGCGCGCCAATGTGCGAAATCCAACCGCCTGGATTTGGTCTACTCCGCTGATGGTTTCGAGAACGCGAGTTGCATCAGTGTTTGGGAACAGTGAGATGCCAAGTCCGATGATGAGGGCGTCTAGGACGATGCAGGCTGCAACAACGGTTTGAACATCTGGATTTTCACTAGCCCAATAGATCGCGACGGGTATCGCGGCTAGAAGCATTGAAGTGAGGGGCCCTGCGGATACGACCGCTACCTTCCGCTTCGGTTTCATGAGCGAGATACCGGGCATGTGCGTATTAGGCATGAGGATGATCCCAAAACGCGTTAGAGCTAAGTAGGGCTCCCTGCTGGAGTACGCGTTGAACACGGCTGCGTGCGCATTTTCGTGTGTGATGGTCACAATCATTGACCATAAGATGGCGATGAACACGCCTAACGCGAGAAAGAGGATCTCGGCACCCTTCAGGGTTTCTAGCGCTCTTGGCACCGTGACCGCGAGCGCTACGAGAGCCGCGATGCCACACACCGTGAGGATCGTGAACATGGGTGGTGTGGCTAGACGGGTCATGTTCTTCCAAAGCGCAAGCACTCCCCGCTGCTCTTTGGCGGTTGTGACTTGGTCTTCGCGAACGCCCGGCGCACGCGCAGATTCCGAATCAACCTGTCCGATACCTCGCCCGGTTGTGAACGGCCTCTTTATGACTCCAAAAAACGCGAACTTGTTCAGTATCGCGTGAAGTTTGCCTTCAGGCAGATCGAGACCGTCTGCTCGTAGCCCCTCCAGGATCTGTTCCACTGACTTCTCGCCGTCAATGCTTTCGAGGACGAGCCGCTCAATGAGGCCGATCCCGATTAGACGCTGCGAGCCCGCAGCACTGATGTCGCTGACTATCGCCGTCCCGTTCCATCTTGCCGGCCCGAGTTCGAGTTGCGGTATGGGGCTTGGAACCCAGCTCTTTAGCTCAGTTGACATCGCTTTTCGCCCTTCGCATAGCTTCCACAATCTGGTAGGCAATGAATGCTTCGTCGGCTACCGAGACCATCATTCGATTGTTGGTCATGTGAATGTAGGAATGGCACAAAGACCACGCGGCGTCCTTCGGGTCAGACACTTCGCGCACCCCGTCCTCGTACTCGAATTTCAGCGGGGCGACCGCGCAGGCTTCTTCGATTTGCTGGCGCACTTTCGTACAGGTTTTTGCCCAGTCTCGAAGAATCTGCGGGAAGTCATCAATGTCGCCGGTGAGAATCGAATTTGCGCGGGGGACGATCTTGCGGCGTATGTTCTCAACGGTCGCGTTGTGTTGGCGCCGCCCTTCCTCGGTGCCGTACGCCGGGTTCGTGTCGTAGCCGTCTGCCCAACGATGGTGGTAGGCGACGAAGAAGTCCTCGATGAGGTCGAGGTCTTTCAGCATGCAGACCGCGGTGATGAAGGTGATCTGGGTCGAAATACCGAGCAGTATCGTGCGCACACCCATGTTGCCAAGGGCTGCAAGTTTCACCATGAGTTCAGTCGAATCCACGAACTGACGCTCGGAGATGAGCATGCCAACTTCGCCGCCGTAGCGTAACCACTCGGGTTCGTATTCGCGAATCTCGATCGAGTTATTCTTGGCGAACTTCGGATTCCCCTCCGCGTCGAAGTACTTGGGACGATCCGCATCCGTGAACTCGCCTTTGAACAGGCTTTCATAAAAGTTGTTGTCCGCAAGTTCTGCCATCGGATGGTAAGACGGGTGCTGCGCTAAGTAGCGTTCGACATAGCTCATCACTTTTGCGTCAACGCGCCGGACATTATCTGGGTTGACGCGCAGACGCAGGCGCACGTGCGAGCCCTCGAGCCAATAGTTGATGAAGAAGTATTCGACGATTTCACCGTCGTCAACCAGTTGTTTCGCGAGTGGGAGTATGCACCCGCGCAACACGGTCAGAGGGGTGCCTCCGTAAAAAACGTGATACGCGCGCCAGACGTTTTCTTCGCGCAGGCGGTATTCGCGTTCCAAAGAGGCTGGGACTTTCGTTAGGACTGGCAAGGTGCATCCTCCATCCAGTTGATTCCGACCATCTGCTCACTCACCACGGCCTCGCCCTCATATTCGACGTTCGGGTTTTTGGGAAGGACTTCGGAGATTTCAATAAACGCTTTTCCTTCGGCCTTTCGAACGTCGTTGTGCAAGTTCGAGCAGGACAGGATCTGGCGAATATCGAAAAAGTACGGCTTGTTTGATGAAGTCGATTCATCACGAATCCGGATAAATCCAGACATGGGCAGGCCGCGATCGGTCCAAAACCTGACCCATTCTTCGTACCCCGAGGCCGTGAGCGGGCTGTGTTTAGGCACGTCGACTGCCGGCACGATCGCCCGCGCTCTTGCTATTACAAGGTTGTCCAGGCGAATCTGCGGGATTAGGGTGACGTGGCCGGGCGCAGGCGTATCAGTCACAATTTCGGGAAGTTTCCGGCTCATCTGCCCCGACGGCGTAAAAAGCGACAGTATTTGGTTGCGTTGCGGTGTAGCGGCCGGAACGAGATAGCCGGAGTAGACCGGGTGTACTTCCACGTCGCCTTGAAAGATCGCGAGGCGACGCTCGCGCTCGGAGTATCGAACCGTGAGCTCGTCGAGGGTAATCGTTTCTTGGGAGCTACTACGAACCGGCTCTCCCGGCAACGCAATGCGCGAATGCAACAGCGGTTCGTGCAGGTTCAGATTAGAAAAGAGCGCGCCGCCCGAGAGTTCCGCCAGTTTGACACCGCACTTATTTGCACACGCCCCCGTGTCCTGCGTGTAAGCCGGAGCTTGCAGATCAAGCAGGTGGGTAAAGCGCGAAATCTGAAAGCCTATGCCCCCAAACGCATCGTTTATCACCCACTGCCCGCTATCGCACCGCTGCACGAGAATATTGGAGTGGCGGAAGGCCGGCTTAAACAGATTCACTACCGAGACCGCCTTCGCCAACGCTTCACTTGCATCGATTGGCGTGAGGTCGCCGAGAGTCGTCATGCCGGCGGTGACCGGTTCACACGTCATGAAAGTCTTCAGTTCCTCGGTGAGCAGTCGGCGAGCTGCAACCCAGGTCCAGGCATCTCCCCAGCGCAGCCAGGGGTCTTCCTCGAGGTCTTCATCCGCGACAGCACCAAGATCGTAGGATTCGAACGAGTCGAACAGTTCGTCGATAAACCCCTGGATGAACGCGTCGGCTTCCATGGCGTCGACCTCGCGACTCTTGAAATACCCGACCATGAGCGCGTGCTTTACGTTGGAATCATCGAGAAGATCAAGTAGCGCAAATAGCTTTCGAATTGTTTCGTCTTGAATCTCGTCTTCAAAGCGCACGCCGGGCAGGTCCGCGTCTACCATGACGTCCTCATAGACCACGGATCTTGGTAGTTTCCCAGTGACGCCCGCGAGCTCGTACATGCGCGAGATAATGTCTCGAAGAGTTTCTATCTCTGCGCTGCGCTGCGCGGGAGAATCCAGGTGTACAAACCGCTCGGCTCGCTCGATGTATTCACTGATTAGGTCAGCCAGCTCTTCATCCAAAACGCGCACGCTGCCAGCAACTTCGTGAAGCCGAGCTGCGTCGTAGGGGTGGAAGGATAGCGCCGGCACTTCAAGGAAACCGAGCCGAATGAGATCTCCGAGTAGCTCGTAGGACGTTTCAAGTTTGATACTGGCTCCGTCGCTAATCCGCTGTGCCAAACTGCCAAGCGTTGTTTTGCCTGACCCAATGAGACCAACCACGGCATCAGTTAGTGCTCTTTGCTTTATGCGAACCGTGTTTTCGGTACATTTGGCGAAGTCGGTGCGCGTGTTGTTGTCTTTAAACTCCCACGCGGCGCGGTCTACAGTGATCTCCCCGTCGGCATCGCGCGCGTCGTTTGAGATTCGCACTTCCAAACTGCCAAGTCTTGCGGGCTCGGATAAGAGCTGATTGAACACTCTAGCGATTGGGTAGATCGAAGGGCGCGACGCCCGGTTCTTACCCGAGGGGGTTCCCTCGCGCGAGACGATCGAGATCGGCCCAAGCGTGGAGAACGGACTCGTCTTTGTGGCCGCACGCAGGATGTAGGAATGCATGGACCGCTCAGCCTTTTTATCCTCTTTATCTACGGCCCCAGCCTCGACGTGAGCGCCGAGTCGCTCGAGTGCCGGAATGAGAGCTGGCGCGGAGATGGCGAGGCCGGACATGAGCTCTTGATCGGAGCGAAACGCGGTGATCGCTTCGCGCTCCCACTGCATGGCGTCTTCGAACTCTTCACTAATCGTGGCAAGCCCCGCCGCAAATGACTGCGCTATTTCTGCGGTGTTGGGCGCGTGCGCATCGATGGTTTGGCGCGTATCTGCATCAATTTCGCGCCAGATCGCAACGGCCTTGGCCACGTTCAGTTTGTAAAGTTCGCGTCGCAGCGCGATTGCGGGCTTGCGTTTATCCTGCTCGAGCTCACCGATCGCCGCGTGGAGGGCGTCGCTGATTTGGTCTCGGCCTCTAGACAACTTCGCTTTGGCAATCGCGACGTCTGCAACTCCGCTTGCAAACGGCGGGCAGTAGAGATCTTGCACGCACTCTTGCGGCACGCCACCTAGACGTAGCTGCGTGTAGTTATCGACGGCTTTCATTTGTCACCCCACATAAGTGATGCGTCAGTGCGGAACTCGCCGGCGTAAGGATTGTCGACGCCCGTCATGATCATGAGCATTGGCGTCATCTCGTCTTTGCCCATACCGGCGTGTTCCGCATGCGCCTGCGCATCGAATCCGAGTGCGGTGCCAGTGCCCACGCCGCATCGAACGGCCTCGACCGATATTGCTTGGCACGCGGCGCCAATTAGCGCATTAACGAGCCGGTATCCGCGCACGCCCCATCGTTTTGACACTTCGAACACGTTGGCGCACGGAATGATCGTTGCCGCGGCTTTTCGCCCGTCGTAGTTTTTCAGGAAGTAAGTTCCGGCAAGGAAATCTTGTTGCGGATCATCTTGCACCAGTTTTAACTTCGCGTCCCTATAGGAGTAGAGGCCCGGCTTTAGGCCGTCTACATTGCTTACAAACACGAGGTATTCCCACTCGAGCTGTCCGTCGCCCGTAGCTACGCGAAACTGCTCGCATGCCGCATCTGCTGCTTCCAAGAGAGTGGTTAGCGTACGCGCGGGGTATGCTTCACCGGTAAATCGTCCAAAACTCGTTTGCCGGCGGTGGAGTTCCTCCCACCATCTGCTCTTGCCGCGTGCGCCCGGGCAGTTCGGAACTGGATTGCAGGTAAAGGTTGCTGGCCGCTGCCCAAACTCCTGCATGTCACGCTGCATTGCAAGAGTGGTGCTAAAGTCCATGACATTTTGGAAATCGGAATCGACTCGCGGCGGGACTTGGGGAGCACCGGGGGCTACCTTCGCCTGATCTGTCGGGATTTGCTCGCCCCAACCCTGGACGGCGTAGATGCCCGTTCGGTCTGTATCAAGCCCGAGGAGTTTCGACAACGCGACCTCGTTTATCCACACGTCCCATGTGCCCGCGGTGCGCTCGCCCGTGATTTCGGCGATCGACCCGACGACGGTGCCGATGTCCATGGCGGTTGCTTGGTAGGCGAAGTCGTTGTATTTAAAACCGCTTCGCCAGTAGTCGATAGTGAGTAGAAGGTAGCGCTCGCAGGTGGATTCGTACCCCTGCGCGCGGGCGAGGTCGTGCGTGTAGTCGCCCTTCGCTAGGGTCTCCCAGACGTGGCGAAGCGGTGAGTAATGGTAGATTCCCGGCGGTAGGTGCCCGCTACCGCGCCCGGATTCGACCAGGTAGAAGTCCGCACAGTAGCGACCTCCGCCAGAGGCCGTGTGACGGCCAAACTTAACGGCCTTCATCGACCGGTAAACATCCGAGCGATCATTACGGTTGGTGATGAGGCGCAGCCCAGTGAAGCCGTAGGCGCAATAGAGCAGGCCCGCAATGTAGTCAGGGGATGATTCGGGCACGCCCTGCAGAAGATCGCTATCTGGGCTTGGAAGCGGAATCGACTCCACCTGATCAGTTTCGTAGTAGGAGTGCGTGAGCGGTTCGTGCGCCCAGTCGACTTTCCAATCGTTTATGAGCATCCCGTCTCGAACGCGAAAATAAATGAGGCTCGCGTAAGCTACTGCCGCCTCACCGGGTTTACACCATTGCTGCATCGTTTCGCTCCTACGGGAATGGATGGGGAATCGTGACGGGCTGGAACTTGGCGCCGGCCGGCAAATCGCCAAATGCTCGGGCGACATCTTCAAGCCGGCTCATGCTGTAGACGCGCTGGTAGCGCCCGAAGTCGATTGGTATGAGGCCGGGCACATCCACTTTCCACACGTGTGCACCAACAGCGCGGGCGAGGCCGTCTGTCAGCTCACACGCGATCGGCTCGAAACCGGCCTCGCGGCACTGCTTAATGCTGAAGCGCAAATCGCTCTCCACGGATCGATCAGCGTTACCTGCCCGCTTGAGCGTGTCTAAAGAGATCTGCCGTTTTCGCGGATGTCGCCAGCGCGATATAAGGCCTCGCGCATCCGGATGCGCGAACATGTCCGCGTGATCTTCCATGACGCGCACAAGAGAATAGTCGGCAAGCATTGCTTTGAGCTCTTCGCGGCGCTGCTCGCGGTGCGCGGCAACCACTTGGAAGTCTGAGGCCACTTCGATCAAAGCGCTTTTCAACGCGCGTTCAGGATCTGGATGACAGCCCGCGCCAACGCACGTGGAACCACCCGGTTCTTCGCACACCGCGACGACCGTGGGAATCTGTATTCCAACAGTCGCGTCGAGCAATACGACCTGCACTCCGTTTAGCGCGAGGCGTTGTAAGTAGCTATTGGATACGTCGTTTTGAATCGATTCTGGAGCAATCGGTGACAGTTCCAAACCGCCATACCAGGCGGCCAGGAACGCGTCTCTCTCCACGGCCTCTAAGAGCCCGAAAAGAATCGCTTCCGAATCCGTGCCACCAACGGCACAACCGTTGGAGGAGTCTTGCACCCATGGTTCAGTATCTGCAGTTGGCGCGAAGTAGACGAGTCTTTCCGGTAGCGCTACTTCGCGCCCGAGGAAACCGGGTTCGCGCTCCCCCAGCGCCCATCCTCGGGTCCAGGCCCTCACTTTTGGCTGTGCGGTTTTCCACGGACCAATGTCTATGCCGAACTTCTCCAAGCCGATCGTTTCTGCGAAGTCTTCGGCGTCTACCGCCACTTGCTCGGGTGCCGGGCTCTCGCAGGCAACGCGCTCGATTCCTTCGAGGATGCCGAGGCGCGTTGCGTCGTTGAAGTTCTCGCAGTGGCCGCCCCACGGCCTCGTGAATGAATCACTTCCGCTGTAGCGAATCATGAAGCCGGATGATTTCGCGGTGGCAAGGCCTGAAACGTCGTAGTCAATGAAGGTGCCGATGGTCGCGTGCACCGGGCTTATGAAGTCTGTTTCCCTAGCCGCTGTGAAGAAGTCTGGGAGTTTCTTTGCTCGATAGCGTGCCGATGTCACGGCCTCATCGCTACCGGTTTGAACATGCCTGCAAGTGGATCGAGCGGAGCGTGTAGATAGCGAGCCTTTGCTAATCGAGAGCCCGCCTGCGAACCCACACTTAGAAGCGGCCTGAAGCGCGCGAGCAAAGAAGGGATTGGTTCTGTTTGCGCTCACGGCGTTCAAAGGATTACCGGTTCGGAACATGAACCTGTCCGTGTCTATCACCTGCTGCTGCAAGCAGGTGCGACACGCGCCCTCGCCCGGTAAGACCGCGTACCGCATCCCCTCGATCGGCCTCATTGGTTACTACAGCTTCCATTCGCACAAGCGATCGCTACGTACCATCCATCGGCCAGCGCAACGATTCGAATCCTCGGCGGGCTCGTCAGCAGGGTCTGGAAATCTTCATCAAGCTCAATGTTGATATCCGAGGCCGACCCGGTCTGCGCTGAGCCGAGGACCTCCAGGGCGGCGCTCGCCTGCGCTTGCTCGGGCGTTGCGCCCACGCTTGTGTGGGCCCACTGGCCGGCGCGTGCTTTAACGAGATGGAATCCGGCGACCTCGCCCATGTATTCGAGTGCAACGCTGCCCTTTGAGACGTCGTCAATGAATGCACCCAGGCGTCCAGGAATAACGTGTCTGCCAATGGATACGCCCGGCGCTAACTCGATGGCGTTAGCAATGAGTTCGAGCGCTCTTGCAACTGCGTCGTGAGGTGTTCGATCAACGCCAAATACGGTTTGGAGTGGCCGCCCGTCGTTTCGCGTGTGCTCTGACAGGGCGAGCCCGTACGCCGTTGCAATGCCATCGATTCGCGCGTCCGCGGTAGTCCACGCGCTCGCGGTTCGAACGACGCCGAAGCGCGTGCACACGGCTGAAACTTTGAGCGGGATTTGAGGCAGATCCAAATCATCGAAACTGAATGCGGGCATAGTAACCGGATCGACTAGGGGCGCCCAGTAGGCGTCGTATTGCGCGCTACGCGAATCCGCGTTTGAAAACTGCGGGCGGGCCTGCACGGCATCTCGCGCGTCCCATTCGTCTACGCCGCCACGGCCGCTCGCGAGCATCTCGTGGGTCTTGTAATCGACGGATTCGAAAATGGGCGTGATTTTATGAATCTCGGTTTCGCCGCTCAGGCAATCCAGTGCGAACAGCGAGTTTCCTGTTTCGGCCTTGATTGCGCCCGTGATGCCTTTGAAAACTTCGTATGCGAGTAGCGCGCCGTAAAGGCGCTGAACGGCCTCGGACGATGTTGCGTAGCTCCACGCGGGATTGCCCGCTTTCGCCTCGCGAAATGCCTCGTCCCACTCCCCCGCTACTGCTCCTCTTCGAAGCGAGTTCAGTCCCGATCGCCAGTGAGCATCTGCCCGAGACCACCTAACGGGCAGCGTCCAGATCTTGTTACCCGCGGGGCAAATGACCATCTGAGCTGCAGCGCTGCGCTTCGCCTTATCGAGAGACTCAAGCCCCGTGGGTCCGAAGATAAGCAGGTCGCCAGCCACGTCCTCATCAATGGAGGAAACAGAAGTGAGGTGGGAAGCGCCGTTTTCTGACAGGTTTGCGCGCAGGGAGTCAAGAATCGGGTCGTTGCCAACGAGCACTATCTCAGCTTCGTGAAAGTCTAAGAATGCGGCGTGAGGTTCGTCGGTGTATTGCGCTAGGAATGCAATCTGATCCAGGTACTGACTGCGAAGGTCATCGGGCAGGAGGTCGAAGTCGGTTTGTGGGATCCACCGCAAGAACCCGTGCTCCGCGAGCGGATTGATGATTTGGAGCATCAGTTTCCAAACGTTTTCGGGTACCGACGATTTGATTTCACCAACCGACACGGTTCCGTTGAAGAGGGGCGCGACCTTATCGAAAAGCGCGTACGCACTTCGGCCGGCGATTTCGAAGCCCGTGGAGGCATTCGAGATTAGAACACCATCGGGAGCCGTTGCGTAGATCGTGTCTTTTCTGAGCCAGGGCCTGTCACTGTCGTGCATCGGTCATCTTCCCGTTCAAGTTCGGAAACGGTATGTGAGCGAGATCTCTGAGCGATCTCGGGCTCGAGACTAACACAGCGAAAGTGCCCCGCGCCCTGTGCGTCCGGCACCCGAGACGTAGGTTTGGTGACGAAATCTTGTGCCGATATCGATGCTTTTTTGCGGCTCACTTCATTAATAAAGAGTGAACACTTCAAAAACGCGATCACATTTGTTAACGCATACGATCGACAAAGCGAGCGGCCGCGAGGTTGCGCTAGGCGCCCGGTAGCGGATCGGCACGGCCAAAACCCTGGGGCGGCGTTGCGGCATCAACCCACCAGCAAGCGGATCGGAAACATCTCTCGGCCGCGCTCGTTAAGACGCGCGGTCAGCAAATAGGCAACACGCCCTCCGGCGGGGCGGCGGCGCATAGTCGTTAACCTTCTTGGCATCATGCGCGATGCCAAATTAACAGAGCGTAAACAGCGCTTCACAACAATAACTTCGGCTTCTAACAAAATCTTTGATTAAATAAAGATCCCGAGCTGCGCTTTTGTGACACTCGCCACAGAGAGCGCGCGCGTCGCCATCTGAGCGAACTGTTTAGCGTTCGTTTACCGCCTTGCTAACGCGGCGCTACGCTTTGACCACATGGAAGTCAGAATGCGCGTGAGCTACCCGGCAAGCTCCTTCACGGAGCGACACGGGCCGGGACAAAAATCTCGGGAGGCCAGGGCGACCTCCCGAGATGAAATGTTCAGGCTATAACTGAGCGAAGGTTCTACGCGATGCGGTAGAGCCAGTTGTAGGGATCGGGTTCCTCACCGTTTTGGATGCCAACCAGCTGGTTGTAAACCGAAAGTGTGACGGCAGTTCCCGGGATTTCCAGGTCAAAGTCTGTCGATGCGAGCCTCCCGATTGGAGTGACCACGGCAGCCGTGCCGCACGCAAACATTTCGGTTACCTCACCGCGCTTAATGTCATCTGCGAGGTCGGCTAGGCGAATACGCTCTTCGAATACGGGCGTGCCGCGGTCGCGCAGCAACCGGATGATCGCGGAGCGGGTGGAGCCTTCCAGAATCGTTCCGGTCAGCGCGGGTGTTACCACCGAGCCGTCGGAGCGGACGACAAACACGTTCATGCCGCCGAGCTCTTCCAAGTACTGGTTCTCGCGCGCATCCAGGAAGCACACCTGATCAAAGCCGGCCTCGGCGGCTTTTTCTTGCGGCAGGAGCGCACCGGCGTAGTTACCGCCCGTCTTTGCCGCACCTGTACCACCTGGGCCAGCCCTGTGGTAATCGTCGGCAACCCAAATTGATACCGGGCTCAGGCCGTCCTTGAAGTAGAGACCAACGGGGGTTGCGATAGTTAAGAACGTGTACTCGCTCGCAGCGTGCACGCCGAGGAACGCCTCGGAGGCGAACATGACAGGGCGCAGGTAGAGCGATGAGCCAAACGGCGTTGGCACCCACTTCGCGTCCTCCTTCACGAGGGCGGCGATTGCGCCTACGAAATCCTCAACTTCCAGCTGCGGCATGCACATGCGCTTTGCCGAAGCGTTAAAGCGGGCGGCGTTATAGGCGGGGCGGAAGGTCCAGATCGAGCCGTCATCGTGGCGGTACGCCTTCATCCCCTCGAAGATTTCTTGCCCGTAGTGAAGCACAGCCGCGGCGGGCGAGAGGGTTAGCGGCCCAAACGGCACGATCTGCTTGCTGTGCCACCCCTCCCCTTTTGTCCAAACCGCGCGCGCCATGTGGTCAGAGTAGGCGGCACCGAAGTCGAGCTCTTCCATTGCCTTTGCCCACGCTTCGTCGCTCGCGGGCGCCGGGTGCGGTAGCACTTTGAAACGTTTTGCTACGTCCTCGGCTGCGGGTAGCGCGCGCTCTCCCGCAGCTTCGAGCGCCGTCATGTTATGGGTCAGCCCATCAGTCATGATGCTTCCTTTCCTTTATATAAGGTCTAGTTTAGGGATCGCGCCGCATACATACGCCGGTTGGTCACACCTTGAACGGCTTTGCGTTTTGATACGGGTCGCAAAAGCCTTGCTCTATTTGAGATGATGAGGCCAGCCACCGATTAAGGAGTCCCCTTGACCACAGCTCACGTGTTCCCCGCAAATATCGGACTGCCTAAAGACGCAGATTTGTATACCTGGTGCGTAATTGCAGCAGATCAGTTTTCCGCCTCCCCCGCCTATTGGAGCGAAGTAGAGAAGATTGTTGGAGCAGCGCCCTCCACGCTTCGCATGATCGTTCCGGAAGTGTATTTAGCGATCGAGGACGAGGCCGAGATACAGGCGCGCGTTGAAGCAGCGCACGCGGCGATGCGCGACTACCGCGATTCGCAAATCGAAGTGCTCGAAAACGCGGTTATCTACACCGAGCGTAAGACGCCCTACGTTGAAAAGCGCCGCAGTCTCGTGCTGGCACTCGACTTGGAGGACTACTCCTACACGGGCGAAGAGGTCGATGCGCGCGCATCTGAGGCAACAGTTTTGGAGCGTATTCCCGCCCGCGAGGCCGTGCGTAAAGGCGCTGTGCTGGAACTGCCTCACGTGCAGGTGCTCTACGACGATCCTTATTTAGAGATCCAAAACCTTATCGATCCGGACTCGCTGAAACCCCTGTATAGCACGGAGTTGATGCAGGAGGGCGGGGCGGTCAAAGGCTGGCTCATCCCGGGCGATTCAAAGCTATGGGCAAGCGTTAAGAGCGTGCTGGACGGCCTCGAAACTCGTCACGGCTTCCGGTTCATCGTGGGCGATGGGAATCATTCGCTGGCTGCCGCAAAATCGCACTGGGAGCATCTAAAGCCAAAGCTGAGCGCGTCGGAGGCTGCAAGCCATCCCGCTCGCTACGCCCTCGTGGAGCTGATTAACATTCACGATGACGGCCTCGTGATGGAGCCGATTCACCGCCTGCTACGCGGCATTAGCGTCGCGGATTTGAAAGCTGGCGCGTCGAAGTGGAATGAGAGCCATGAGGGCGAGGTAGTCTCGCTGAACCTTCTTTCGGCAAGCGGTGAAGACACGCTGGAGCTCGTGCAACCGGGTGCTCTCGTTGTGGAACCGCTCCAGGAAATTATCGACCAGCTGATCGATGAGCACGGGTTGGATCCAGCGCACGCATGCGAGTACGTGCACGGAAGTGGGGAGCTCGCGCGGCTTGTTGCCGATCAAAACGCAATCGGCATTGAGCTGCCCTCCCTGGAACGCTCATCCCTATTCGAGTACGTGGCGAAGCAGGGCGCAATGCCTCGTAAGTCTTTCTCGCTAGGCGAGGCAACCGAAAAGCGCTACTACCTAGAGACCCGCGAGATTGTGTGAGTGCAATAAGTAGGCGTCACATTGTGACTTTTTGAGCCGTAAATACGCGTGGCGCATGCTAGCTCCACTATGCTTTGAGCAGGTAGCAACGTAGCTGCTGAAGCAGAATCTGTGATCATTCGACCACGGTTTTCCAATTGACTTGGGGATTACCATGTCCAAAAAACATTTTGAACCTCTGTTGTTCATCGCCGTATCCGCGCTCGCATTAGCCGGGTGTGGTGGGTCGAACGTTGCTGAAGTAGAGCCCACGGAGAAGGATTTATCTTAATGGGCTTTGCCCCTAGATCAGTTTCGCCCTCCAAACATGCACCTTCTTGCCTACGCTACTGATCTTGTTATGAAAGAGTGCATGGAAGAGCAAGGGCAACCGTACACTGTGGTGCGTTACGACGAGAACGCGCCATTGCAGGAAACCACTAACGCGGTTGGTCGTAAACTGTTCAACCTCGAGATTGCGCAAAAGTACGGTTATCACAATGCGCCTCAGCTTCGCTTTTCTGCCGAAGAGGCTCAGAATCGTTATTCCGCGAATGACGCCGCTTGGAGCGCGGCAACTGCGGAGTGCTAGCCCCGCGTTAAAGAGCGTGGAATCGATTGGGCAACTATCACCGATTACGCAGGAGAACTGGCAGCGAACGCCGATTATCTGTCAGGAGATGAAGTCGAACAAGCGTTAGCTCGCTGGCAAGAATGCATAGCACCACTTGGAATACCAGACGCTCCCGCTAACCCCGACGACATGCCCGGACCAACACTTGGGCAAAAGTTTGGGCTAGACACTGCGGCAGATTGGGATGCTCCACCCGCGGGTCAAGAAGAGATTGAGCTCGCGATCGAGGATGCTAAATGCCGAGAATCGTCGGGAATCACTGAGGCCATGTATGACAAAGAATTTGCCGAGCAAGAGAAACTGGTAGAGGAGAATTCTCGCGATCTCGCCCCACTAATTGAGAAAAATAAGAAACTTACCGAGACCGCTCGAGAAATCATCAGAGAATATGCCAGCTAGTACCACACCACAACGCAAACCTGGCAAACGCCGTACGGGATTGTTCCTCGCGGGTTTCGCATTGATTCTTATCCTCGCAGTTGCGCTCACTTGGATCATCGCTTGGAAGGTTCAGTCTCCGGCACAGCGCGAAGCCTCTGCCGAACCGCCAGAACCTTTGCCTATAACTATCCCCATTGACCGTGGAGATCTTCAAGATTCCAAGTTTGTAAGTGCCACGGTAAAAGGTGCGACAACGTCGGAAATCACGATACCTCGCCAATCCGACGTATCGGTTGTTAGCCAGCTCGGCATTAACACAGGTGAAACACTCAATGCGGGCAATGTAGTGACCTGGATAAACGGACGGCCGGTTATAGCGTTGAAGGGAGCCTTCCCCCTCTGGCGAGATCTCTCAGAAGGCGATAAGGGGGAGGATGTTAGAGAGCTCCAGGTTGCGCTAAATGAGCTCGGATATGGGATAGCCACTGATGGCGTATTCGGCCCGCGCACTGCGAGCAGCATTCAAAAGCTCTATAAGGCGATCGGTTCCGAAGCGGTTAGAACGGATCCAGCGCCCGCGCCATCCGATGATGTCCAACCAAATCAGGGCGATGCTGCGAGGAGCCCACAACCGACGCAGACGCCGAAAGTCGTGACAGTTCCCAAAATTGAAATCATAATGCTCACATCAATGCCCGTTACGGTTACGTCAATCCCGGCGGTCGGCACCGTTCTCGATGAAGAGAACTCAAAGATGCTACTTGGCACAGGTGACATAAGCGTTACTGGAACTGTTGGCGGAGCTGACGCAACTGTCCTGGAAGCGGGCATGAAAGCTCGAGCCTTCGTCGAAAACCAAGAAGTTTCTCTCTCCCTTGAGAAGATTGAGGCCGCGGCAGACTCCGATCAAGCATCACCAGACAACTCCTCAGTTGTTACATTCAAAGTAACCGAGAATGCTGAGGCCCTGCGGAGTCTAATAGACACCGATCAACCAATTCGAGTTGAAGTTGCGCTGTCAGAGCCTCTTACAGATGTGCTCATAGTCCCGGAACGGGCAATCGCATCGGACGCAAATGGGAATCTAACGGTATTAGTAAAGTCTGGCGAATCCGAGTTTCAAGTTACTGAAATTGAACAGCTCGGTTGCGCAAACGGAACCTGCGCGATTCGTAGTGAAGATGAGACCGTGTCCGAAGGTGCTCAAGTTCGAGTGGATCGATAGAGCATGGGGCAGTTAGTTCTAAAACAGGTCGATCATACCTACGCTGGCGATTACCCTGTATACGCCCTCAAAGGAATCGATCTAACTATCGACCAAGGCGAGTACGTTGCTCTAATTGGGCCTTCCGGATCAGGAAAATCCACGCTTCTAAATATCCTTGGGCTATTGGGAAAACAGACCGGCGGCTCGTACTTGATCGACGGAGTTGAGACAGGCACACTCAGCGAAACTGAAATGGCAATCCTGCGCGCCAAGACGTTCGGGATTATTTTTCAGTCTTTCCACCTAATGGACAAGCGCTCCGCCATAGAAAACGTTGCCGTAGGAACGCTGTATCAAGGGCTCGATGAGCACGATAGAGAAAACCTTGCCGAGGACGCACTAAAGTTTGCAGATCTTGAGCAATCCATGATGCAGCAGGTGTCCACTCTTTCAGGGGGCCAGCGCCAACGAGTCGCTATTGCGAGGGCGATTACTACCGGGGCACCTGTGATCCTCGCTGATGAGCCCACAGGAAACTTGGACAGTGCCTCTGGCAAAACCGTTATTGAGACGCTGGAGAATTTGAACCGGCGTGGGGCGACCCTGATTGTAGTCACGCATGATGCTTCCATGGCCGAGCGCGCGGATCGAATAATCGCCCTTAAAGATGGGCAAATCATCAGCGATACCCAACGAAGCGATTCGGTAGAATCGCCAGAAGGCTACAGAGATCCCGCTCCGGCTCCCATGCTGAGGCGCAAATACTCGCACGTTCGTAGAAAAGACATGGTTAAAGATGTTTTTTCAGGACTATTTGCACATTTCGCAAGGACAATTTCACTTATTTCTGCAGTTGGTCTGGCGGTTGTGTTTACCCTGTCAACAATAGGGATTGCTACTAGCGCCAAATATCAAGTATCGGAGCTGTTCGATGCGACCTTGAACCGTCGAGTCGCGGTAGTCGCATCCCCCTCGCAATCGGACGCCGCTGCAGACGCCATCCTTGAAGCGGCCAGAGAACCCACTAGCTTGGAACGAGTCCGCGCCGTCGCTGGCGTCGAAAACGCCACTGTTTTCATCCATCATGGTGACGTGGAAGTATCGCCCAGACCAGGACGAGAAGAATCCACTCAACTCGTCTCTATCGTTGATCCAACAACCATCACTGACCAGCTTGAAACCAACGAATATAACGCGGAAAAGCCGTTGAGTAATGAGGAGGTGCTCGTCGGAATCACGGCTGCGAAGAAGATGGGATTAGGACCGATATCGGCTCATCCAGTTATCACCATCGATGGAGTGCCCTACACCGCCGTAGGCATTATTGACTCGGCTGGTCTCCTCGGAGATCTACTCGACTCAGCAGTCATCACGAGCGAGGCGAGTGCCTCCCATGCCTCTCCTGTATGGATAAACCTCGAATTGCGTACCAAACCCGGTGCCGCTGCGCAGGTTGCGGGGCAAGCTCCAATCGCTTGGGTGCCGATAGCTGCGGATAGCCTTTCCGTAAATGCTCCTCCAGATCCTAAGGATCTGCGGGCAAGCGTTGAATCATCCGTCACAGCGATCCTCTTGACGCTAACGGTGGTGTCAGTTGCCGCTGCTGTCATCGCACTCACTGCGGCGATGACCGGCACGGTGCGGCAAAGAACTCACGAGTTCGGGCTTCGCCGCACCATCGGTGCCAGGCGCAAGCACATTTCAAGCATTATTTTGCTCGAGGCTCTAATTGTTTCAGCGATCGGTGGGCTAATTGGTACTGCTCTAGCAATGCTAACCATTCTCGGGGTAACAATCGCCCGAGGGTGGCAACCAATCATCGACCCAATCATGATTCCCGGAGGAATCGCGCTGGCAATCATTGTCGGAGCAACAGGTTCGCTAACCGGGGCGTGGAAGGCAAGTCGAATTACGCCGGCAGAAGCTCTAAGACACTGATTTTTAGCTACGAAAGCTCCGCGCTGTTTACCGCTTCATGCGTGCCACGTATCTGTGAAAGCCAAACAAGGCTCCCCGTTAGTGCCGATTCCTCGGTTGCACTAACGGGGAGCCTTTATGACGTGAATGGTCTAGTTACCGACCAGATATCAGTGGGTCTAGCGCGCTGCGCTTCCCGTGTAGTCTTCGTCCTCATCGGACCAGCCAAATGCCTTACGCAGCTTGCGGCCGGTCTCCTCAATCGGATGAGACTCTTGCTCAGCGCGAAGCTTTAGGAACTCGGGTGCACCCGCGTCCTGATCCGCGATGAAGCGCTTAGCGAAAGAGCCGTCTTGAATATCGGCTAGCACGGCCTTCATGTTTTCCTTAACCTCCGGCGTAATCACGCGCTTTCCGGAGACGTAGTCGCCAAATTCAGCGGTGTCGGAGCAAGACCAGCGCTGCTTCGTCAGCCCGCCCTCATTAATGAGGTCGACGATCAGCTTCATTTCGTGAAGCACCTCGAAGTAGGCGATCTCCGGCTGGTAGCCCGCCTCGGTCAAAACTTCGAAGCCGTACGTGATCAGCTGGGACACGCCGCCACAAAGCACCGACTGCTCACCGAAGAGATCCGTTTCCGTTTCCTCAGCAAACGTGGTCTTAATCGCTCCCGCGCGCGTTCCACCGATCGCCTTTGCATAAGACATCGCGAGATCCCAAGCCTGCCCGGAAGCGTCGGTTTCAACGGCAACGATTACCGGCACTCCCCTGCCCTCTTCGAACTGGCGGCGAACCGTGTGGCCCGGGCCCTTCGGCGCGACCATGCACACGTCGTGGCCCTCGCCGGGGGCAATGTAGCCGAAACGAATGTTGAAACCGTGGGCGAAGAAGAGAGCCGCGCCCTCCTTCATGTTCGGCTCAATCTGCTCGGCGTAAACGGTGCGCTGAACCTGGTCCGGGGTCAGAATCATGACCACGTCAGCATCTTTCACAGCGGATGGGATCGTTGCCACGCGGAGCCCCATCTCTGCGGCCTTCTCCCACGAAGACGAACCTTCGCGCAAGCCAACCGTCACATCTACACCAGAATCACGCAGGTTGAGGGCGTGCGCGTGCCCCTGCGAGCCGTAGCCAATGATTGCTACCTTCTTGCCCTGGATGATCGACAGATCAGCATCATCGTCATAGAAAATTTCAGCCACGATCTTTCTCCTTAAGTTGATCGGTTATGGAGCGTGGACCTCGGGCAATAGCGAGGGCCCCTGATTGGACGATCTCACGAACCCCATACGGGGAAAGAGCCGTGAGAAGCGCGTTTACTTTTTCATTGTCCCCCACAGCCTCAATAATCACAGAGGTTGGGGTTACGTCTACTACATGTGCGCGGAACAGCTCGACGATTTGCAGAACCGCTGTGCGATGCTCGTCGTCCGCATTTACTTTGAACAATACGAGCTGGCGAATCACCGACGGGCCGGCCGAAATATCGACGACCTTCAAGACGTTCACGAGCTTGTTGAGCTGCTTGGTGATCTGCTCGATCGGATGATCCTCGGCGTCGACCACCACCGTGATGCGCGAGATCTCCGCATGCTCCGTTTCACCAACCGCGAGCGAGCGGATGTTGAATGCTCGGCGGGCAAACAGCGAGGCAACTCGCATGAGCACGCCCGGCTTATTCTCGACCAGTACTGAGAGCGTGCGGATCTCGCTCATACGTCTTCCTCCCACTGGGGCGCGATACCGCGCGCGTACTTGATTTCGTCGTTAGACACTCCGGCAGCCACCATCGGCCAGACCATCGCGTCTTTCGACACGCGAAAGTCGATCAATACCGGGCGATCGTTTATGCCCATCGCCCACTCGATAGCCGCGTCGACCTCCTCCGGCTTTCTTACGCGGCGAGCGGCCATGCCGTAAGCGTCCGCGAGTTTCACAAAGTCTGGGATCTGCTCGTCCTCAGTATTTAGGAACGTGTGCGAGTAACGCTGGTTGTAGAACAGGTTCTGCCACTGACGCACCATGCCTAGCACCGAGTTGTTAATAATCGCGACCTTGATCGGAATGTGGTTGATCGTGCAGGTGGCGAGCTCCTGGTTAGTCATCTGGAAGCTACCGTCACCATCGATCGCCCACACCACCCTGTCCGGGTTTCCGACCTTCGCCCCCATCGCCGCGGGCACACAGTACCCCATGGTGCCAAGTCCGCACGAAGAGATGAAGCTACGCGGCCTCTCATACTTAACGAACTGCGCCGCCCACATCTGGTGCTGGCCCACGCCCGTCGTATAGATGGCGTCCGGCCCTACCACTTCGGATAGGCGTTCGAGCACGTACTGAGGGGCCATAGCATCGCCCAGCTCCTCATAGCCCAGCGGGTACGTGTGACGCAGGCGGTTAAGATAGCGCCACCAGCCCGACAGGTTAGTTGCCTCCTCCTCGTACAACGGTTTCGCGGCATCTACTAGCGCCCTCACGGTCAGAGCCAAGTCGCCCACAATCGGGATGTCTGCATAACGGTTCTTTGAGATTTCTGCGGCGTCAATATCGACGTGTACAACCTTTGCGCGCGGGCCGAATGAGTCCAGCTTGCCGGTCACGCGATCATCAAAACGCGCTCCCAAAGACACAATGAGATCCGCCTTTTGCAGCGCACCCACCGCCGCCACGGTTCCGTGCATGCCCGGCATACCCAGGTTATGCGGGTCTGAGTCCGGGAACGCTCCCCTCGCCGGCAGCGTTGTCACCACGGGCACATTCGTCAGCTCAACCAACTTAGCTAGATCATCGCTCGCCCCAGAACGAATCATGCCGCCACCAACGTAGAACACGGGAGCCTCGGCCTCATGAATCGCCTTCGCCGCCTCGCGCACCTGCTTGCTGTGCGGGCGTGACGCCGGATGGTATCCGGGCAGGTCGAGTTTTGGTGGCCACGAAAAATCAAGCATCTCGTTTTGCGCCGATTTTGTTATATCCACGAGGACGGGACCGGGCCGGCCCGAAGACGCCAGGTAGAATGCCTCCGCAATCCTGCTGGGGATATCTTCAGCCTTGGTGACCAGGAACGAATGCTTCGCCAGCGGCATGGACGCACCCACGATGTCGGCTTCCTGGAACGCATCGGTTCCGATAAAGCTCGCTCCGACCTGGCCGGTGATCACGACGATAGGAACCGAATCGAGGTTTGCGTCCGCAAGGGCCGTCAACGTATTCGTTGCCGCAGGGCCGGAGGTAACTACGGCGCAACCAACTTTTCCCGTAGAAATCGCGTAACCCTGGGCCGCGTGCCCCGCCCCCTGCTCGTGGCGAACCAAAATTACGTTCAGCTTCTTCGAGTCAAGAAGCGCGTCATAAACGGGAATAATCGCGCCGCCAGGCATGCCGAAAATATCCGTCACATCCAAGTTTTCAAGACTGCGAACAACCGCGCTCGCTCCACTAATACGCTCCGGTTTAGCCGCATGTTCGCGGCCAAGAGGAGCGTCGAAGCTAGGAAGCGGTTTCCTTGACTTAGATCTTCCCTGTTTCTTCACTTCAGTCTCCCAAGGTTAGGGCGGCAATAAAAAACCCTCGACCTTTTGGGGTGCGAGGGTAAGGCGTGCGGCTTATCTTTATCCAGCAAAGCCCGCACGCCAACGTACAATCACGCGGCGCGAAGAGACAATCTGAATTGAATAAGCCATGGGTACACACTACGCAACTTCAAGATAGAAACGTGAAACTGGCGGTGAACGATCTCAAATAATGGATGTGCCAAGCAGGTATACGTCGATGCCGTTTTACAACACCGAAAACGAAAAAGTAGGGTCTTTTTGAGCTATGAGCGTTGTTTGTAAAACTTCTTGTTACAAGCAGAAACGAAGGTCATATCGACCTTAAGACTGCAGGGATGTGAGCACATTTACGTGCTTCGCGCTTTCTCGACCAGATCGCAAAAAGTAGAATACATAATGTGTCTAGGCAAATATTGCACTTATTTAAGCGCCGCTTTCGCAAAGCCAATACAGGTGTCGAGGCTAGCGGAACAAACGCGGAAAAAGAAGATCCGACACCCATCCCGAAGCCAACCGAAGACGTCATAAGCGCGCTCACAGCGAGCACTACCGACAACGCGGAGGAACTGGCTGAACAACTCGAAATTTTGTCCCTTACAGAAGAAGAAGTCCGGGAAAACCGCATCAGACGCGAACGCCTCGCTTATCAGACGAGTGTTGTAATAAAGCTCGGCAGTATGCTAATGGCTGCTGGAGCCGGCTCCTACCGCGTAAAGGCATCTATGGCTCGTCTAGCACAAGCCATCGGAATCGAAAAGCTCGAAACCCACGCGTCGCTAATGGAGCTTAACACTACTGCTTTCAAAAAAGACACGTTCCGCACGGAGATTATAGAACAGCGTGTTGTCGGAGTTAACGCTGCGCGGATCGATGCCCTTCTACAGTTCACCCGCTCCCTGCGCCCCAACATGTTGGCTGAGGATGCTGACCGCGCGCTTGACGCCATCGCAGCACAACCTCACCTATATTCCCGCCTCCAACTCGCTGTGGCGTCCGGAATCGGTTGTGCTGGTTTCGCATTCTTGAACAAGGGCGGCCTCATCGAATGTTTGGCAGTACTTGTAGCTGCTTTCATTGGCCAATACGTGCGCTCCATGATGCTGGGTAAACGATTCAACCACGTGGCCACCTGGATGGTTTGCTCTGCAATCGCCGCCTCCATATACATTGGCATGGTGTCAGCAATAGTGTCTTTCGGTTTCGCCGATAATACCCACCAGGCAGGCGCGGTATCCGCGATACTTTTCCTCGTACCTGGCTTTCCACTGGTGACAGCGATACTCGACCTTGTACGTCTAGACCTGAATGCGGGTATTACAAGAGGCACCTACGTAGCGATTCTAATGGTTTCCGCAGGCGTATCCGTTTGGGCAGTCACTTTCGTAACCAACTGGTCTGTAAAGCCCAGCACCCCTGAAGTTATCGCTCCGCTACTGCTTTTAGCGCTAAATGCCCTAGCTACCTTTATCGCTGCCACATCATTCGGCGTACTCTTCAATACGCCTTTACCCATCGCCGCAACCGCCGGCCTCGTCAGCGCTCTTCTGAATCCTTTGCGAATACTGCTAGTTTCTCTCGGATATCCAAATCAGGCAATGGTGGGCCTGATGAGTATGCTGGTGGGCCTTTTTGCCGCGCTATTATCCACGAAGGTCGGCTCGTCACGCGTCACACTATCCGTGCCAGCCGTCGTCATCATGATCCCAGGCGTGCCGTTTTACAGGGCCATCACAGCGGTCAACCAAGGTGAAACGCTTACCGCATTCGCCTCGATCGCGGATGTGTCATTTGTTATCCTCGCTATCGGTGTCGGACTCGCTATCTCACGAATGATTACCGATCCGGGGTGGACTTTCGATTCGCCAAAGAAGTCGAAGATCATTCCCTAATTAAAACAACTTCAAATACAACGTAATTTTTCTCTAAAACTTTCATTTCAGTGAGAAGATGTGCTTACCGCTTCGTGCTATGGTTTAGAAAGCGTGAAACGCTAGAACGAAAGTCCGCGATTAAAGACCAGGGGACGCCAAGACAGTCCCAAGGAAACTGAAACCGCCCGGAATGTTTTAGTCAGGAGTACAAGAAAGAATTGGTAACCGTATTCACTTTCTTTGCCGAACAACCAGTCCTTATGCTCTTCATCTTGATTGGCCTGGGCATGCTCGTTGGACACATCAAAATTAAAGGCGTCTCTCTTGGCGCCGCCGCTGTTCTATTCCTAGCGATTTTTGTATCCGCATGGGCAGAAACTCTCGGAGTGGAAATTCGAATTCCTGCTGTGTTTGGTGTCCTTGGCCTCGCCGTTTTTGCATTCGCAATCGGCGTTAACTCTGGCCCCAGCTTCTTCCATAACATCAAGACCGCGCTCGGCCCCATCCTGGCCACTGTCGCCCTATACATTGTTGCCGCGGGAGCCGCATACGGCCTCGGCGTGTACGTGTTCGACATGGACATTGCCCTAGTTGCCGGTACTTTCGCTGGCGCACTCACCAACACGCCTGCACTGGCAGCCGCTGGTCAAGCGTCCGGTGACCCCGGCCTCGCAACCGTTGGCTACTCCATCGCTTACCTATTCGGCGTTATCGGAATGATGATCGCGGCGATGGCCGCTCTTCACGCCGGGAAGAATGACACTGACAAGCCGTCTCCGCTTGCTAACCGCACCATCCGCGTTGAGCGTTCTGACAAGCCCCTGGTTGGCGACATCTACGAAATGATGGGCAAGAAGGTCACCTTCTCGCGCATCAGGCGCGGCGAAACCGGCCCTATCAAGAAGCCGGCCATGTCCGACTCGCTTAACCACGACGACCTCGTAACCGTTGTTGGCCCGCGCGAACTCGTTGCACGCGTTGCAACTGAACTGGGACACGGATCGTCCCACTCGCTCATGGAAGACCGCTCATACCTGGACTTCCGCCGCATAACCGTGTCTGACCCGAAGCTGGCTGGCCGCACTGTTGCCGACCTCGACATGGGCAACAAGTTCTCCGCAACCATCTCGCGTGTTCGCCGCGGCGACATCGACATGGTTGGCGAACCGGGCCTCGTACTTCAGCAGGGCGACCGCGTACGCGTTGTAGCCCCCACCTCGAAGATGCGAGAGATCACGAAGTTCTTCGGTGACTCGGCGCGCGGTCTTTCCGACATCAACCCGGTGGCGCTGGGACTCGGCATGGCGCTCGGCATCGCGCTTGGCGAGTTGCCAATCCTCACCCCGTCCGGCGAATACTTCTCAATCGGATCTGCAGCAGGCACACTGATTGTTGGCTTAATCTTCGGCAAGATCGGGCGTATCGGCAAGGTCGTGACTGCTATTCCCTACACCGCTGCAATGGTGCTCTCTGAGTTCGGCCTCCTCGTCTTCCTCGCCCAGGCAGGCACAGTTGCAGGTGGTCAGATCGGCGAGGCGTTCTCTTCCGGTTCCTGGCTAAACATCCTGATACTCGGTGTGGTGATCACCTCTATCATGGCCGTTGGCTTGTACGTGATTATGAGGTGGATATTCAAGATGGGTGGCACGCAGCTTGCCGGCTTCCTCGGAGGCTCGCAAACCCAGCCTGCGGTGCTCGCATTCGCGAACTCGCGTACCAACTCGGATCCGCGTGTGGCACTTGGCTACGCCCTCATCTATCCAGTTGCGATGATCGGCAAGATCCTCGTTGCGCAGGTTCTGGGCGGTCTCTAAACCGCACCAGCATAAGCGATCGGGCGGGCAGTTCGTTTGAACTGTCCGCCCTTTCTTCTGCACGGGTGTGGAGGTGGCCGTCCCCTCACCCGGTATTCAGACCCAAACTGGCAGAAACCACCCCTAGATTCGCCACTTCCCCTCTGAATACCAACCAGCCGAACCCACCCCCATCAGTATTCAGACCCAAAACACCCAAAACAGGATCCAAAAAAGCCAGTTCCCCTCACGCACCTGATTACAGCACCCCCGCTCACACGATATTCAGACCCAAACTGGCAGAAACCACCCCTCGATTCGCCACTTCCCCTCACGGTCGTTGTAGATGAGGCAGTGGGGGGGGGGCATGCGTACCCATAGTCAGCGTGTTGCCGGAAGTTGTCAGTAGCCGTGCTTGGAGAGACGTTGTTCTGTTGCAGTCTTCATTGGCTCCCACCAGGAGCGGTTCTGCTCGTACCAATGGATAGTTTTAGCTAGCTCGTCCTCGAACCTTAATCGTGCGGGGCGCCACCCAAGTTCCTCGCGAATCCGCTGCGCATCAAGCGCATACCTGCGGTCATGCCCCGGCCTGTCTACAACAAACTCGAGGTCGTCTCGCTCCGCTCCCATAAGAAAGTTAATATACCTAACTACCTCTAAGTTTGAGCGTTGCTGCTCGCCCCCAATCAGGTATGTTCTACCCATCTGCCCGCTCTGAAGGATCCGCCACACGGCCTCGTTATGATCATCGACGTGGATCCAATCGCGAACATTTTGCCCTGTCCCGTAGACGCGCGGGCAGCGGCCGAGGAGGCGCTCCGTTATAGTTCGGGGGATCAGCTTCTCCACGTGCTGGCGCGGCCCAAAGTTGTTCGAGCTGTTAGAAATCGTGGCTGGCAACCCGAATGAACGCACCCAAGCTCGCACCAAATGATCTGCCGCCGCCTTCGAAGCCGAGTAGGGCGAGGAGGGCCGGTACGGGCTGTTCTCCGTGAACTTCTGATCGGCGTTCAGCGGTAAATCTCCGTATACCTCATCTGTTGAAACATGGTGGAGCCGCACGTTGAACTCGCGAGCCGCCTCTAGAAGAATCGCCGTGCCCTCCACGTTCGTGCGCACAAACGACAGTGGGTCCTGCAACGAGTTATCGTTGTGCGATTCCGCCGCAAAGTGAACAACAGCATCGACCTCACGCACCAGGTCGTAAACCGTTTCCCGATTCAAGATGCTATCCACAACGAGCCTGCACATGTTCGGGTAGAGACTCATATCTGCCTCGACAAACTGCTTGCCGCTAGCGTAAGTGAGGGCATCGAGCACCGTGACGCGTGCCCCTCTTGCGAGAGCCAACGATGTGAAGTTAGAGCCGATAAAGCCCGCTCCTCCGGTTACAAGCAAATGCATGTTCCGATTCTCTCACGCCCCTACCGCGATTCAGACCCATAGTGGCTCTTCAGCGCTACTTTTCTGGCACCTCTCCTCACAGATGCCGAGGCTACGTGGCGGCTCTAACGGTATTCAGACCCAAACTGGCAGAAACCACCCCTAGATTCGCCACTTCCCCTCTGAATACCAACCAGCCGAACCCACCCCCATCAGTATTCAGACCCAAAACACCCAAAACAGGATCCAAAAAAGCCAGTTCCCCTCACGCACCTGATTACAGCACCCCCGCTCACACGATATTCAGACCCAAACTGCCAGAAATCACCCCTAGATTCGCCACTTCCCCTCACACACCCTGAACACACAGCAGAGTCTCTCCCCCCTCTCCCCAAGACACGCACCGAAACATGCCGCCCGGATCTTGTGGCCGAAGCACGCTCCCGAACATGCTGGATCAGCGGTGGCACGCGGCGCTCGTAGCCATGGGAAGCTCTGCTAAAACGCGGCGAAACGGGCTTTTCGTTATACTGAATGCCGGTAATGAAAGCGAGTTCGATTGAATCCAACGCCACGTAGAATCTCCGGCTACCCCATGCACTACGACTGGGGTGACGTCCACGCGCTCCACGACTTTTGTGGCACGCCCGCAGACGACAAACCTCTCGCTGAAATCTGGTACGGCACCCATCGCGGCGGGCCGTCAAGGCTGGAAGATGGAACGCTCCTCGAAGACGTTGTCGCACCACGCAGGATAGGCGCCCACGTCGACGGATTCCCCTACCTCGCAAAACTGATCGCCCCCGCTAAGCCTCTCTCCATCCAGGTACACCCATCCATTGAAGAGGCCGAAGCGGGATTCGACCGGGAAAATGAACTCGGCATCCCCTTAGACGCCCCTAACCGCGTGTTTGTGGATCGCAACCACAAGCCGGAGATGCTCCTTGCGCTCACTCCGTGGCGCACGCTAGTTGGTTTTGCACCTGAGTTAGAACTCATCCGATTCAACGAAGAGGTTGCCACCCCACTATCGTTGCACATTGCTAGTCTGATTCGCGAGCAAGGATTGGAACGCCCCGCCGCATCAGCTCTACGCGACGGCTTGAAGCCTCCCATCGAATATGTGGAGGAGTATGCGCGACGATGCACGGCGCTTGCCAGCCACTCCGACCCTGCCATTGCGAAACGCGCTAGCATGCTTGAGTTTGTCCACTCATTCTTTCCCGGACAATCATCGCTGCTTGTGGCCGCGCTCATGAATATCCTCGACCTAGAGCCGGGCCAGGCCCTATTTACGCCCGCAGGAACCATTCACTCGTACCTGTCGGGGGTTGGATTCGAGGTGATGTCTTCCTCTGCGAACACGATCCGCGCTGGTCTCACAAATAAGCACATTGATGTCGAAGGCCTGCTGTCCACCGCAAACTTGCACCCATCGGTTCCCATGCTTGTAGAACCGGTTGAACACCCTGAGTGTGGTAGCCAAGTCCTCACGTATCAACCTGCCGTAGAAGACTTCCGCCTCGATATTGCGGATGCGAGCGACGATGCGCTCCTTGGCACGGCAACGGCTGACACTGTGGTAGTGGCCATCGATGGCGAGGGCCTTGTTAATGATCAGGCCCTCGCGCGAGGTAGCGCAATGTGGATTCCCGCAAATGGCAAGTTCGAGTTGCGTGGCGCCGTAAAAGTCGCCGTAGTTTCCATCGCCGACGGTCCTATAGTCTGGAGCGTCGCACACTAACTGACACTACCCCGGCCACTTCGTACAACCCGCTGACAAAGGCCTACTATAGATGACGTACGGCAAGTAGTATAGGAGATGAACAGTGAGCCACGAGCATAACCACGGAGCAGGCGCACCAACTAACAGGCTTTGGTTTGCGTTTGGAGTCACCGCTACGGTAATGATCGTTGAGGTAATCGGGGCTATCGTGACTTCGAGCCTCGCCGTCCTCGTTGACCTCGGGCACGTGCTAACCGACCTTCTCGGATTAGGAATGGCACTACTCGCCGCGAAGCTCGCGACCAGGCAGGCCAATAAGCAGCGCACCTGGGGTTGGGCGCGTGCCGAAGTGCTCGCCGCCGCGATGCAGGCCATTATCCTCATCGGGGTGGGCGTGTACGCGGTAGCTGAGGCAATCCGCCGCTTCATCATTCCTCCCGAAATCGAGGGCACAGGACTGCTACTGGTTGGAATCGTCGGTTTGCTTGGCAACATCGCCAGCCTGATCGTGCTTTCTGGAGCGCGCGAACACAACCTAAACATGCGCGCCGCATTCCTCGAAGTTTTGAACGACGCCCTTGGATCCGTCGCCGTCATCGCATCAGCCATCATCATTAGCACCACGGGCTGGCACCAGGCGGATTCGATTGCGAGCCTTATTATCGCGGCGCTCATTGTGCCTCGCGCCATTGTCATCTTGCGGTCGGCCGGTCGGATTCTCATGGAGTTCACTCCGAAAGATCTTGATCTCGATGAGGTTCGCAAACACCTACTGAGCTTAGAGCATGTTGTGGACGTGCATGATATGCATGCTTCAACCATCGGTACGGGGCAGACCACCTTCAGCGCACACATCATCCTCTCTGACGAGTGCTTTGCCCACGGGCACGGCCTTGATGTACTACTGAATGCCGAGGAGTGCTTGCGCGAACACCATGGCGTGTCTCTAACGCATACAACGCTACAGTTGGAGCCCGAGGGCTTCCGACACAGTCAAGAAGACGTAGTCCACAAGTAAGGCCGCTCACCCCGCGCCCTCAGTCCCGAGCGATCCGAGAGTTCTCACTTGGGGTTACAACATGCTTGTACGTGCGCCTACCAACCCGTATGAATCGTTCGTGCGCCATCATCAGACTGCCGAGCCGATGGACCCTCTGATAGATCGATCCCGCGTGTGTGTTTTTGGGTGTGTTTTGGGGCCCTCACCGTGTTGGTGGGGCCCCAAAATGTTTTTATGTGTGGTTGCGGTGGTTTCCTACTCTCCCACACCCTACCAGGTGCAGTACCATCGGCGTTCACGGGCTTAGCTTCCAGGTTCGGTATGGAATACTGG
>NZ_KE150267.1:133219-189209 GCF_000411155.1 Gleimia europaea ACS-120-V-Col10b | reverse complement strand
GCGTGTGTGTTTTTGGGTGTGTTTTGGGGCCCTCACCGTGTTGGTGGGGCCCCAAAATGTTTTTATGTGTGGTTGCGGTGGTTTCCTACTCTCCCACACCCTACCAGGTGCAGTACCATCGGCGTTCACGGGCTTAGCTTCCAGGTTCGGTATGGAATACTGGGCGTTTCCCCGTGGCTATGACCACCGCAAAAATATCAGCCAACACGAACAGCCCCCCTTTGTTTACAGGCCGCATGGCCTGCGCGGGCTTGTCCCACACGCTTCAGTGGTAACAACCACGATCACGCGTGTGTGGGTTGGTGGTGGTTTGCATAGTAGTTACGAGCAAACAGGATTCCTGTTTGTCATTGTTGTAATGGTTGTTTTTAGTTGTTGACTATTAGTACCAGTAAGCTAAACACGTTACCATGCTTACACCCCTGGCCTATCAACCCAATCATCTATTGGGAGTCTCTCCCCCACAAGAGGGGGTTGGAAACCTTGTCTTGAAGCAGGCTTCCCGCTTAGATGCTTTCAGCGGTTATCCTTCCCAAGCGTAGCTAACCAGCCATGCACCTGGCGGTACAACTGGCACACCAGAGGCTTGTCCGTCCCGGTCCTCTCGTACTAGGGACAGGCCTTCTCAAGTTTCCTACGCGCGCAGCGGATAGGGACCGAACTGTCTCACGACGTTCTAAACCCAGCTCGCGTACCGCTTTAATGGGCGAACAGCCCAACCCTTGGGACCGACTCCAGCCCCAGGATGCGACGAGCCGACATCGAGGTGCCAAACCATGCCGTCGATATGGACTCTTGGGCAAGATCAGCCTGTTATCCCCGGGGTACCTTTTATCCGTTGAGCGACCGCGTTTCCACAAACCACGGCCGGATCACTAGTTCCTGCTTTCGCACCTGCTCCACCCGTCAGTGTCACAGTCAAGCCTTCTTCTACACTTACACTCAACACCTGATTACCAACCAGGCTGAGAAGACCTTTGAGCGCCTCCGTTACCATTTAGGAGGCAACCGCCCCAGTTAAACTACCCACCAGGCACTGTCCCCAATCCGGATCACGGACCAAGGTTAGATAACCGTTTATATCAGAGTGGTATTTCAACAACGACTCCACCACCACTAGCGTGAAGGTTTCACAGTCTCCCACCTATCCTACACAAACACAACCGGCTACCAATACCAAGCTATAGTAAAGGTCCCGGGGTCTTTCCGTCCTGCTGCGCGAAACGAGCATCTTTACTCGTAATGCAATTTCACCGAGTTCATGGTCGAGACAGCGAAGAAGTCGTTACGCCATTCGTGCAGGTCGGAACTTACCCGACAAGGAATTTCGCTACCTTAGGATGGTTATAGTTACCACCGCCGTTTACTGGGGCTTAACTTCAAACCTTCACCCCACAAAAGAGGGGTTGAGCCTTCCGCTTAACCTTCCAGCACCGGGCAGGCGTCAGTGCGTATACATCGCCTTGCAGCTTCGCACACACCTATGTTTTTAGTAAACAGTCGCTTCTTCCAAATCACTGCGACCACACCCAAACAAAAAATACCAGAAACAGTAATGTCCGGGCCTGGTCCCCCTTATCCCGAAGTTACGGGGGCATTTTGCCGAGTTCCTTAACCATGATTCACTCGCACGCCTTAGTATACTCTACCTAACTACCTGAGTCGGTTTAGGGTACGGGCGGTCCTTTCTCTAACGTCGAGGCTTTTCTAGACAGCACAGGCACACCAATAACCACCACAAAACGTGGCAGTCCCATCAGCCCTCACCCTCATCATTTAAGACAGCACACCGGATTTACCTAGCATGCAGGCCACAACCTTAGACTGGCACAACCACCGGCCAGCATCAGCTACCCTACTGCGTCACCCCTGTTAACACGCTTGCCTACCCAAGAAGGGACCCCAAGACCACTAAGAGGCAAAACCCGAAGGAATCACCCCCATCACGGCGTTGGTTAGCACAACTTTGTCAGCACTGGACAAGAAAAAACCGGTACCAGAATATCAACTGGTCATCCATCGACTACGCCTGTCGGCCTCGCCTTAGGACCCGACTAACCCAGGGCGGATAAACCTTGCCCTGGAACCCTTAGTCAATCGGCGCGTGGGATTCTCACCCACCACTCGCTACTCATGCCTGCATTCTCACTCCCAACCAGTCCACAAACCCTCACAGGCCTGCTTCACCCCAGTCAGGACGCTCCCCTACCCAAAAAACAAAAACATTTTCTGCCACGGTTTCGGCGGTGTGCTTAAGCCCCGCTACATTGTCGGCGCGGAATCACTTGACCAGTGAGCTATTACGCACTCTTTCAAGGATGGCTGCTTCTAAGCCAACCTCCTGGTTGTCTATGCAACTCCACATCCTTTCCCACTCAGCACACCCTTAGGGGCCTTAACCGATGATCTGGGCTGTTTCCCTCTCGACTACGAAGCTTATCCCCCGCAGTCTCACTGCCTTGCAATTATCAATGGCATTCGGAGTTTAGCTGACGTCAGTAACCAAAACGGCCCATCAACCAACCAGTAGCTCTACCACCACAACAACACACGCAAGACGCTGCACCTAAATGCATTTCGGGGAGAACCAGCTATCACGGAGTTTGATTAGCCTTTCACCCCTACCCACAACTCATCCCCCCAGTTTTCAACCTAGGTGGGTACGGCCCTCCACGACCCTTTACAATCGCTTCAACCTGGCCATGGGTAGATCACCCCGCTTCGGGTCTAGAACACGCGACTGGGCGCCATTTTAAGACTCGCTTTCGCTACGACTACCCCACAAAGGGTTAACCTCGCCACGCATCACTAACTCGCAGGCTCATTTTTCAATAGGCACGCCATCACCACAACCCAAAAAAGGGCCGACCGGCTCTGACGGCTTAAAAGCGCTTGGTTTCAGGCACTATTTCACTCCCCTCCCGGGGTACTTTTCACCATTCCCTCACGGTACTACTACACTATCGGTCACCTAGAAGTATTCAGGCTTACCCAGTGGTCTGGGCAGATTCACAGCAGATTCCACGAGCCCGCTGCTACTTGGGAACACACTCAAGCAGAGTTGCATGAACCACCTACACGACTATCACGCCCTACGGTCAACCATCCCAGACTGTTCAGCTCCACACAACCATTTATAACTACCCCCACCCCCGGCAGAGAATGGAAAAACACGCCCCAACAACCCCACATGCGCAACAGCTGCCGCCTTGACACGCACACAGTTTAGCCATCATCCGCTTTCGCTCGCCACTACTCACAGAATATCTCTTCCTGCAGGTACTAAGATGTTTCACTTCCCCACGTTCCCCCCACCACCCTATACATTCAAGCAGTGGTAACAGGCCACAAAACCTGTCAGGTTACCCCATTCGGAAACCCCCGGATCAACGCTCGCTCGCCAACTCCCCAGGGAATATCGCAGGCCACAACGTCCTTCATCAGCTCTAGGCACCAAGGCATCCACCAAACGCCCACAAAAACTAAAAAACCCAACAAAACAAACAAAAAAGATGCTCGCAACCACTATACAAATCACCAACAACCCAACCACAACCACCAAACCACCACACACAAACCATCAACAAACAACAACTTGTGAAAACCAGTAGCAGCTAGTGGAAGAGCCAGACCAACAGTGTTAGCCATAAACCCGACAGCATGCCCCCAAACCAAACCAACACGAACCAGTGAAATTCGATTCAGAGTAAATTCTGTAATGCCCAAAACAATATTTTGTTCTTGTAAAAACAATCCAAAAAACTAAGGAACAAACCCACAGCAGGCCACAACCACAACTGGTTGCAACAAACCCACCACGAATCCTACTTAAAAAAGATAATCCTTAGAAAGGAGGTGATCCAGCCGCACCTTCCGGTACGGCTACCTTGTTACGACTTCGTCCCAATCGCCAATCCCACCTTCGACCACTCCCCCCACTTTCGTGGTTAGGCCACGGGCTTCGGGTGTTACCAACTTTCGTGACGTGACGGGCGGTGTGTACAAGACCCGAGAACGTATTCACCGCAGCGTTGCTGATCTGCGATTACTAGCGACTCCACCTTCACGCAGTCGAGTTGCAGACTACGATCCGAACTGAGAACAGCTTTAAGGGATTAGCTCCACCTCACAGTATCGCAACCCTCTGTACCATCCATTGTAGCATGCGTGAAGCCCAAGACATAAGGGGCATGATGATTTGACGTCATCCCCACCTTCCTCCGAGTTAACCCCGGCAGTCTCTCGAGAGTCCCCAACCAAATGCTGGCAACACGAGACAAGGGTTGCGCTCGTTGCGGGACTTAACCCAACATCTCACGACACGAGCTGACGACAACCATGCACCACCTGCACACCAGCCAAAAAAGCCAGCATATCTCTACACTGTACCGGCGCATGTCAAGCCTTGGTAAGGTTCTTCGCGTTGCATCGAATTAATCCGCATGCTCCGCCGCTTGTGCGGGTCCCCGTCAATTCCTTTGAGTTTTAGCCTTGCGGCCGTACTCCCCAGGCGGGACACTTAATGCGTTAGCTACGGCGCAGAAACCACACGGCCCCCACACCTAGTGCCCAACGTTTACAGCATGGACTACCAGGGTATCTAATCCTGTTCGCTCCCCACGCTTTCGCTCCTCAGTGTCAGTAACGGCCCAGAGACCCGCCTTCGCCACCGGTGTTCCTCCTGATATCTGCGCATTCCACCGCTACACCAGGAATTCCAGTCTCCCCTACCGCACTCAAGCCTGCCCGTACCCACCGCAAGCCCATGGTTAAGCCACAGGATTTCACGACAGACGCGACAAACCACCTACAAGCCCTTTACGCCCAATAAATCCGGACAACGCTAGTACCCTACGTATTACCGCGGCTGCTGGCACGTAGTTAGCCGGTACTTCTTTACCAGTTCAAATCAACCACACCCAAAGCATGGCCTTTCAACCCAGCGAAAGAGGTTCACAACCCGAAGGCCTCCATCCCTCACGCGGCGTCGCTGCATCAGGCTTGCGCCCATTGTGCAAAATCCCCCACTGCTGCCTCCCGTAGGAGTCTGGGCCGTATCTCAGTCCCAGTGTGACCGCCCACCCTCTCAGGCCGGCTACCCGTCACCGCCTTGGTAGGCCATCACCCCACCAACAAGCTGATAGGCCGCGAGCCCATCCCCCACCAGACCAAACCATTTCCCACCAAAGCCATGCGACCAAAGCGGAATATCCTGTATTAGCCACACTTTCATGCGGTTATCCAAAAGAAGGGGGCAGGTTACTCACGTGTTACTCACCCGTTCGCCACTCTCACCAAAAACAAAAAGCCCTTGGATCCCGTTCGACTTGCATGTGTTAAGCACGCCGCCAGCGTTCGTCCTGAGCCAGGATCAAACTCTCCAAACAAAAACAAAACAAAGAGAAAACCAGAACCAACCAAAAAAGCCAGCCCCAGCGACCCCAACCAAAAAACAAAAACAAAACAAAAAAGGACAAAACAAAAAACACACTATCGAGTTCACAAACAACACCCACACAATCGCTTTTCTCACCATTTGGTCTCAGTCACGAGCCCAAACATTTCGTGAAAACCGCGAAAGGCGTTGAAAAAGGTTCCGTTTCAACTACTTGCTTCGTTGCGGAACTGAGAGTCTACTCTAGTAGGTTTCGAACCCCTTGTCAACTGACTTTTTGTGATCCGCACTACTTCGCAGTTCCTCCGATTGAATCACTGCGATCAGAACCGGAACCAAATTAGTCACGCCACTACGGCGGAATCAAATTCCGAGCGCGTGACTTGGCGCACTTTCAGCGATTTAGAAAGTATTCCATAGTAATGGGGGATTCCCATTTGGGAATCCCCCATTACAGCGAGCCACCTGCACAGAAGCTAGCGGCCTCCTCGCGAATCTTAAATACGTTCCATGATTAGTTCGCGAACGCGCTTCGCATCGGCTTGACCTCGCGTCGCTTTCATAACCGGACCCATCAAAGCCCCGATAGCGGCCATCTTGCCACCGCGGATCTTCTCCACGACATCAGGGTTATCCGCCATCGCAGCCTCGACAGCCGCAATCAGAGGACCATCATCAGACACCACGGCCAGGCCGCGAGCATCCACAACCTCCACCGGGTCGCCCTCGCCAGCCAGGACGCCCTCAAGCACCTGGCGGGCAAGCTTGTCATTAATCTTGCCCTCATCAACCAACACTTGAAGCTCGGCCACTTGAGCCGGGGTCACCGTGAGTTCCTCGAGCTCAACGTCCGCCTCGCGCGCAACACGAGACAGCTCACCCATCCACCACTTACGAGCCGCAGCAGACGAGGCTCCAGCCGAAACCGTGTTCTCAATCAAATCCATAGCGCCGGCGTTCACCACATCGCGCATTTCCAGCTCAGAGAAGCCCCACTCATCGCGCAACCGGCGACGACGCACAGCCGGGAGCTCCGGAAGCTCCGCGCGCAAACGTTCAACCCACTCCGGGCTCGCCACAATCGGCCCCAAATCCGGATCCGGGAAGTAACGGTAATCCTCCGCATCCGACTTGCTACGACCAGCCGACGTCGTGCCATCCTCCGCATGGAAGTGACGCGTCTGTTGCACTACCTCGCCGCCATCAGCAAGCACCTGCGCCTGGCGCGAAATCTCGTAACGCACAGCCTTCTCAATACCACGGAACGTATTCACGTTCTTTGTCTCCGTGCGCGTCCCCAGAGGCGATTCCGGCGTCTCGCGAAGCGACACATTCACATCCGCACGCAGATTACCGCGCTCCATGCGAGCCTCAGAAACCCCAAGCGCCCTCGCAATATCACGCAAAGCCTGCACATACTTCGACGCAATCTCTGGAGCGCGATCTCCCGCCCCCTCGATAGGCTTCGTCACAATCTCAATCAAAGGCACCGAAGAACGGTTAAAGTCCACCAGCGAATACGCCGCGCCCTGAATGCGACCATCCTCCGAACCAATGTGAGTGTTCTTACCAGCGTCCTCCTCAACGTGAGCGCGCTCAATCTCAACCCGGAACGTATCGCCGTCATCCAGCTCAACATCCACCCAGCCGTTATGCGCAACCGCAACCGCAGCCTGCGAAATCTGGTAAGCCTTCGCCAAATCCGGGTAGAAGTAGTGCTTACGAGCGAACCGGCTAACCTCCGAAATCTCACAGTTCAAAGCAAGACCTAGACGGATAGCCCACTCGATCGCCGTCTTATTAATCGTCGGCAAAGCACCCGGCAAACCAATCGAAGCCGGCGCGATATTCGTGTTCGGATCGCCACCAAACTCATTCGGCGACTGGTCAAACATCTTCGTCTTCGTACCCAGCTCGACGTGAACCTCAAGACCCAAAACCGGGTCAAACTTCTCCACAGCCTCGCTGTACTTCATCAACTTATCCATGACCTAACGATCCTCTCCCTCGCGCGCAGCCCCATCCACGCCCTCAATCATCGGGTTCTTATGCGCCACATCCTCCTGCGCCTCAACCACAGCAGCCACGCGGTACATCACATCATCACCACGCACCGGGCCAGTCACCTGGAAACCAACCGGAAGACCATGGGCAACACCAGACGGTACCGACATCGCCGGCATACCGCCCAAGTTCGCAGGCGTAGTCGTAATATCACTCAAATACATGAGCGTCGGATCATCCATCTTCTCGCCAAACTTAAATGCCGTAGTAGGCGAAGTTGGCGACACGATCACATCTACAGACTCGAATGCCTCGACCAGCTCCTCCTGCAGGAGCGTACGCACGCGCATCGCCTGTACGAAGTACTTATCGAAGAAACCCTTCGACAGCATACGCGTACCAAAAATGATGCGACGCTTAACCTCAGAGCCAAAACCCTCACCACGGCTAGCCGCAATCAAGCGTTCCGATGTAACCGGAGGCTCCGGTTCCACACGCAAGCCAAACCGCACGCCATCAAACTTAGCGAGGTTCGACGACGCCTCCGCCGGCATAATCACGTAATACGCATCCAGAGCGATACCAAGGAGGGGAAGATCAAGCTCTACAACCTCTGCGCCCTTGTCTTTCAAGAACTCAAGCGTGGACTCAAAGCTCGCCACCACGTCATCTTCATACGCATCGCCAGTCAGCTGCTTAACCACGCCGAGCTTCACGCCTTCCAACGGGCGCTCCCCCGCGTTCGCAGGTGCCAACGCGGCCTCCTCCATCGATGGCCACGCATAATCCAACGACACCGCATCACGATCATCAAAACCGTCAATAACATCCTGCAACGCTGCGGCATCTGCCACCGTACGCGCCACCGGGCCCGCCTGATCGAGTGAAGACCCAAGAGCAATAATGCCTTGACGCGACACCGCACCATACGTCGGCTTCACGCCAACCGTGCCCGTCATAGCCGCAGGCTGACGGATCGAGCCGCCCGTATCCGAACCAATCGCAAGCGGCACCATAAACGCCGCCACCGCAGCTGCCGAGCCGCCGCCAGAACCACCTGGAATGCGCTCCAAATCCCACGGATTGTGCGTTGGGCCGAAAGCTGAATGCTCGGTCGAACTACCCATCGCGAACTCATCCATATTCGTTTTACCCACGATAGGGAGCTTCGCAGCCTTAATCTTCTCGACAATCGTCGCATCATACGGAGGAACCCAGCCCTCCAAAATCCTCGACGCAGCCGTTGTCGGCACGCCCCGAGTCACAACATTATCCTTCAGAGCAATCGGCACACCCGCCAGCGGATGCAGCTGCTCGCCAGCCGCACGAGCCTCATCCACCTCACGAGCGGTCTTAAGCGCACCCTCCTCGTCAACAAACAGGAAAGCGTTTACCACCGGATCGACCTCAGCAATACGATCCAGCATTGCGCGGGTCACCTCAACTGACGAAACCTCGCCGTCACGTAACATCTGCGCAAGCTCAAGCGCCGAGCGGAAAACCAAATCAGACTTCGCCATAATTACTCCTCACCCAAAATCTGCGGAACCTGGAACATGCCATCCTCAGCCGCAGGCGCCTGCGCCAAAACCTCTTCACGATCCAGCGTCTGACCAACCTCGTCATCACGCCACACGTTAACCAAAGGAATCGGATTAACCGTCTCCGCCACACCCTGCGTCTCCCACGCTGCGAGGCGCTCCAAACGCTCCTCCAACGCACCAAGATCACGAGCGAACTGGGTCGTCTCTTCATCGGTCAGGACAATATGAGCCACTTTTGCAATACGGGCGACTTCTTCCCTAGAAATATTCGACATGCCCCCAGTATAAAACCCCGAAAAACACCGGAGCGAAACATGTCCAAAAAAATCCCCAAACAAGGCGAAAATAGCGCTTTTTCAGGCAAAACACGGGGCGGGCTTGAAGGTGGCGGTGGGGATGTGCAACGATTCAGACCCAAAGTGGCAGATTAGGCGGCGCTTTCATACACTTCCCCTCACGGATGCGAGTCTGCAGACTACTCCTTACGGTATTCAGACCCGAAGTGGCCAAACCAGCACCACTTTTAGGCAGTTACCCTCACGGACGGGGTTCTCGAGGCAACCTCGCGCAGTATTCAGACACGAAATGGCAGATTAGGCGGTCCTTTCAGGCAGTTACCCTCACGGACGCGAATTTGGGTTCCCATTGCGGTGCAAATCCTTTTCTCCAAAGACCAGCTCCGCCCACGGGACACTTTGGGTCGGGCACCTGGACGGGCCGCAAACGCGAAGCGACAGTTCAGGTCGGGGACACAATAGGGCGGTAAACGCGGACTACAAGCGATGGCAATTTGGGTCGGGCACCTGGATTGGGGGGCACTTATCGCGGTGGGCCGCGTCATCTTCGACCCTGCACTAAAGTGAGGGCATGAGGAAACGCGGGAAGAACCTACTCAATCCGAACCAAGCGCTACGAGCCGCCAAAATCGCCGGCATCACCACCGTCAGCGCACAGATCGCGGCCGTCATCACGCTCACAGCCGTCGATGAAGTCCGCAAACGACGTGCCCCCGGAGGCGGTGGCTTCCCCGCCCTCCCCCCGCTGGACACAAACCTGGGAGACAACACCATCCGCACATACACGGAAGGCAGCTCCCTATACTCCGACATGCTTGAAGCAATCGAAAACGCCACCGACTACATCTACTTCGAAACCTTCATCTGGAAATCAGATAAAGTCGGCCAACGTTTCAAACAAGCACTCATCCGCGCTGCACACCGCGGCGTCCAAGTGTTTTGCGCCTTCGACGGCTTCGGCAACCTCGTTGTCAACCCCGCCTTCAAACGCTTCCCCAAACACCCCAACCTGCACGTCATCATCCTGCCCGCAATTCGCACCGGCGTAATCACCCTAAACCCCCGTAAAACCGGACGAGACCACCGAAAAATCCTCGTCACCGACGGCAAAATCGGCTTTGTTGGCGGCTACAACATCGGCACACTCTACAAAGCAGAATGGCGAGACACGCACGTGCGCATCCAAGGACCAGCCGTGTGGGAACTCGAAATGGGTTTCGTAGACTACTGGAACGCAAGACGCTGGAACCACATGCCCAAACTCCCCGACCAAGGAGCACGCGCATGGAACGCCTCCATCTACGCCGCCCTAAACCAGCCGAACAAAATGCTCTTCCCGATCCGCGGCCTCTACATCGACGCCCTCGAACGCGCCAACGACCATGCGCTCATCACATCCGCATACTTCATCCCCGACCGGGAAATCCTCGCCTCCCTAGTCGATGCGGCAAAACGCGGAGTCAAAGTTAAAGTCCTCGTCCCCAAACGCTCAAACCACGTAGTTGCAGACTGGATATCGCGCGCATACTACGACGACCTCATCAGCGCCGGCATCGAAATCTGGCAATACCAACACGCCATGATCCACGCCAAAACCGCAACCGTTGACGGACGCTGGTCAACCGTGGGCACCGCGAACATTGACCGACTGTCCATGTTCGGAAACTATGAAATCAACGTCCAGACCTGGTCCGAAGAACACGCCGCACAAATGGAAGCGATCTTTGAAAATGACCTCACCACCTCATCCAAACTGCGTGAGGAGGAATGGCATGCCCGGTCCGTCCTAAAACGAGGTGTCGAACAACTCCTCAAGCCCCTTGGCGTCCTCATGTAACCGCGCCAAAGCTCCCAAAAGAGGGGCCAAATCAAACTAACGAGGCGCGGCACACCAAACACGTTGGAGGGCTCAACCACTTGGTTGAGCCCTCCAACGAAAACTAAACGACTAGCTAGCGCGACGTACACGAGCGCGACGACGTTTTAGCGTGCGACGCTCATCCTCACTCATGCCACCCCAAACACCGGCGTCCTGGTTATTCTCCAACGCCCACTGCAAGCACACCTGTTGCACGTCGCAAGTAGCGCAAACCTGCTTTGCCTCTGCCGCCTGCGCAATTGCGGGACCAGTGTTACCAATCGGGAAGAATAGCTCCGGGTCAACACTCAGACACGCCGCGCGACTACGCCAATCCATCGATACTCCTAAAGAGCGACAACGCAGGCTAAACCCGCGCACACAAAAACATTCTTATGACGCTCTTTAGTCTCACCTACTGGGCAAGGTTACACAAGGGTTATAGAAACGTTTCACACTAAAGAAGCGTGTGCGAATAGTCACGTTAGTGCGCAAACGCTCCAATTCTGTACCACACCTCACAACAACCGGCCCAACACGTCTCATCTGTCACCACGCCAAGCTTCACAAACAGTGGAAACGACACCGAACGCAAAACGTGTCGCGGAAGGCTACCCACCACCGAGACCTCTCCCCTAGCGGGCCTATACCCACCAGAAACCAGGGCAACCTCATCCACCTCCACAACCTCGCAACCATTCTTCGCCGCATCAAGGAGGACCTGGCTTCTCAGATCAGGAGGAAGCTCACCCACTATCCACACTCGTTGCTCTACCCCGTCAACGACAGCAGAGATTCGCGGGACTTCAGCGGCTAAAGCTGCTTCCTGTACCCGGGTTAAGATGCCGCTTGTCGGGTCAATCGAGGGCGTCACGTGACGCGAAGCGGCACCTGCGGAATCAACAATACTTACCGCAGCGCCCTCAAACTCGTCCCACGGGTGTGCAATTAAGCCCCTTGCTCCAGCCTTTGGAAGCCCCATACCACGGGCCTGCTGCGCAGTCACGTTCACCAGGGTTCGCCGCCACGTCCTCACCAGTGAATAATCATCAGCGTTAACCCCCGCAACGACGCCCGCCGCGCGCCCAAGCCACGCACGCAACCACTCCTGGCCTTGGGAAAAACCCGAGCCGTCAATGGCGCGAAGAAGCGAACCTAAGTCCTCAACCACCACAGGCACGCGCGCTCGGGCAGCAAAATCTATCTGATGCAGAGCTTCAAAAACCCGCTCCTGGCTAGCCGGGATATAGAGCGCTCCGCACGCGCCTGCGACATTTTCCAAAAGGTCCCCTGTATCCGTTACAACCGCAACATTAGAGCCCTCTAACCGCAACGGCCTATATGCCCTGCCCGCAACGTCATCCAACCAACCAAAAACCGCTGTGACTTCCGTCCCCGTCAAACCCGCCTCGCGCGCCAAATCTGCACTGAAAACTGGAGAAACCAGCTCAGGCAGTTTCGGCCGCCAAAGCGCGGGGATAGTGCCCTCGCCCGCAGCTCGCTGAAACGAATCCAGACACGATTCCAAATCTGGGAAGTAAGCCCACTGCACCTGCCTCATTTCCCCGGCGTCGATCACCGCGCGGCCGGGCACCCGCGGCAGTTCGCATGCCGCACCGCTTGCCACCATCTCAAGAGAATCAGCCACGCCAGCCGTGCGCAAACACACGCGAAGAGTCAGATTTGCACGCATTGACGGCGTAACAACACCGCTAGGGCTTTGCGTTGCGGCAATCAGGTGGATTCCCAGGGAGCGTCCGCGTGCCGCCAAATCAATCAGGCTCTCCAACGTGTCCGGGTGGGTCCTAATCATCGCGCGGAACTCGTCTATTACACACACAATGCGCGCCGGGCAATCATGCGGGCTATGTTTCTCCCACTGGTCCACGCTCATGAATTGACGCGCCGCGAGGGCCTCCTCCCTCTCCCGTAATTCGGCACTTAGACCAGCAATCGCCCGCTCTGTGTCATCGGGAGATAGGTCGGTTAAGAGCTGTTCGGCGTGAGGTAGCTGCGCGAGATCGCGAAATGCCGCCCCGCCCTTGTAGTCGATCAACACCAGCCGCAACTTCGACGGGTCTTTCTTGCGACACATTTGCAATATCCACGTGCGAAGTGCCTCTGATTTTCCCGAGCCTGTTGTGCCAGCTACGAGGGCATGGGGGCCGTCCTTCACCAAATCCAAAAACTCAATGCCAACCTCGCTCACGCCTATGGGAACTGACAGGTCTGGTCCAGATTCAGGCTTCGGTAAATCCTTGACGAGAACGCGAGAGGGCATCGCCGCCTCGGATGCGCCCACAACTTTTGGCAGCGCGGCGTGCAAGGGGAATCCCGGTGGACACTCGACGCGATGATCAGCCGCGTCTTCCGAAGCGTTCAAGACCGTGAGTAATGCGGCTCCTCCCTCGTCCCTTAGCACTTGCGGCGAATCCTCCAGGATGTGCGCATCGATGCCGCCTTCTCGCGCGTACACGAGTGCCTGAGCCAGCACCCACGAGGACCAGTTTTGGGTTTGCGACAAAGCAACTGATTCTCCTGCGCCAACTGCGACCTTGGCGCCTGGCGAAAACTTAACCCTACCGAGCGCGCACCCAAACCATTTCAACAGCGCAAGACCATACTGCGTCCAAGACGGCGCCACAGAAAACTCTATTTCGAACTCCTGTAGCCCACTCGAATAGCTCTTCTCAGTAGGAGGGCGTCCTGCCCCGCCCCGCCCTCGCGCAGGCATTGACAGACCATACAAAATACCCCAGCGACAGCCCGGCTTGCGTCGACTTCGTAACGCCAACAAAGAGTAGCTGATTGCGAATGCTATCAACGCAAAAACAGTGAGTGCTCCCACCCATCCCAACAACCGTCCCGCTAGCCAGACCAACGACAATAGGGGTAGGAGGAGCAAAAGCCCACGCTTGTTCACGGGCCGGGAGGCACCCCATTCGAGTGCTTTTTGTAAGTTCATTGTCGAGGGGCGTGAACGGACCTGCCAGAGGTTACCTCCCACACAAAACACTCTGCCCGAAACTACCGTTGCCGATGCCAAAACCGATGATGAACCATGCGGCCTCCTCGCCAGTGAACGAAGCAGAATCCACGACCGCGCAAATCCTGGCAAAAGCGCCACTTTCTTTCCGACCGCGAAACCGTTTGCGGAACCAAGATCGTACAGCGCCAACTCAAACTCGCCACGACGGTAAACCCCCTCTACTCGCAAATGCCTGCGCGAAGTAAGCGGATCGGTTACCTGTACGTCCCCACCGCGGCCCAGGATCATCGGCTTATCCCCCACAGCGAAGCCCACACCAGCGTCAGGACCGGCAATACAAAGCACATGAAGCGGGGTCGAAAGCAGATCATTCATAGCCTCCACTAAAGCCGTCATCAACAACGACGAGCCGAAATACCCCTCCTAGTTGGGGAAACAGAGCCGCGTCACCCACCTGTGGAAATGGAGCGAAATGGTTACCGGTTTTTATGTCCGTGGTTTGAGGTAAGAATTAAGGCATGATTGAAAGCACGATGGAAACGCTGAGCCGTCGCGGCAAATCAGGCGATTTTGCGAAGAAAACCCCAGAAACTACAAGTGCGGCCGGGATGCCTACCGAGCGTGCCCGCGAGCGTTGGAGCGAGCTTGTACAGATTATTGAGCAGGCGCGCGGATCGTACTACCAAGAGGACTCTCCCACGCTTGCCGACGCCGAATATGACGCGTTGTACCGCGAGCTGGAAGATCTTGAGCAGCATTTCCCGTCACTGCAAACGCAGGATTCACCCACGCAGTCAGTTGGTGGCTTCGCATCGGATGCTTTCAGTAAGGTTACCCACGAGATCCCCATGCTCTCGTTGGACGATGTGTTCTCTGTAGAGGAAGCCCACGCGTGGATTGACCGCTGCATGAATGCACTGGGCGTGCAGACCATGCCTATGACAGCGGAGGTGAAAGTTGATGGCCTCGCTGTCTCGATCCTCTACGTAAATGGCAAGTTACAACGCGCGGCAACCCGCGGCAATGGAAGTGTTGGCGAAGACGTGACCGCGAACGTCCTCACCATCAAGAATGTTCCTGAGCGCCTCAGCGGTGCGAATGTGCCTCGGCGGGTGGAAGTGCGCGGAGAGATTTTCTTCCCCACTAAAGATTTCGAGGAATATAACAGCGCACGAGCCGAGGCCGGGCGCAAACAATTTGTCAATGCTCGTAACGCCGCAGCCGGGTCCTTGCGCCAAAAAGATGCGACTGAAACTGCGAAGAGGCCACTCGCCATGGTGTGTCACGGCATTGGCGTTTTCGAGGGCGCGCCGCGCACCCCCAAGTTCCAACACGAATGGTACGAGCTTATTGCAAGCTGGGGGCTACCCACCTCTTCATATACGCGAGTGGTGCAAAGCCACGACGAGGTCGATGCTTTCATCCGCGAATACGGCGATAAACGCACCCACCTGGACTACGGCATAGATGGTGTTGTACTCAAGGTTGATTCGCGGGAGAGCCAGCAGGCGTTGGGCACAACGTCGCGGGCTCCACGCTGGGCTACAGCCTACAAATACCCGCCCCAGGAAGTGCACACGCGACTTCTCGACATTCGCACCCAAGTTGGACGGACTGGGCGGGTAACCCCCTTTGGGGTCATGGAAAAAGTGCTTGTCGATGGCTCTTACGTGTCTCGCGCTACCTTGCACAACGCCTCCGACGTTAAACGCAAGGGCGTATTAATTGGTGACCTCATTGTGCTTCGCAAAGCTGGAGACATCATCCCCGAAATCGTTGCGCCCGTTGCGGACGCTCGCGATGGAACCGAACGCGAGTTCGTCATGCCCTCGAACTGCCCTTCGTGTGGGGCAACACTGGCACCCGCGAAAGAAGGCGACATTGATCTGCGCTGCCCCAACTTCGAAAAATGTCCAGCGCAGCTAACGGAACGGATCGCATACATCGGCTCTCGCAAAGCCCTCGATATCGAAGGTCTTGGTGAAGAGGCGTCCCTTGCCCTGACCCAACCCGAGTTAGACCGTGAGGAAGTTGCGGCGGCTCTAGTATCTGGCGAGGCTGTGTTACTAGCAGATGGGACCGTGCTCCGGCTCGACACCACCCTGGTAGAAAAGCTCGGTCATGCCGACGAAATCACCGCTGCGGAAAACCTGCTACCAAGCCCGCAACAACCGGCACTAGACACCGCAGCAGACCTGTTCGATCTCAACGCCGATAGCGTGCGAAACGTGTGCGTATGGAGAAGGCGCGCATTCCCTGCCGGCGTTGCAAAAAAGGTTGGTGCCAGCGAAGGTTGGCAACAGGTCCGCTACTTCTACACTGCGGGCGTTCGTGACGTTACCAGTGGCGGGTGGAAAACCGAACCGCGTCCAACAAAAACTTTTGAAAAGATCATTAGTGAACTTGAACGGGCCAAGGACGAACCACTTTGGCGGGTTCTGGTCGCATTCTCGATCAGACACGTCGGCCCGCAAGCTGCGCAAGCTCTTGCAAACGAGTTCAACTCGATAGCGGAAATCGCGAATACGCCTCTTGCGACCCTCGCTCAAGTTGAAGGCATTGGCCCCGAGATTGCCAGCGCCATCTCCGACTGGTTCACGCTAGATGCGCACCAAGACCTTGTTAAAAAGTGGGGTGCAGCGGGTGTGCGTATGGAAGCCGAACAAACCGAAGAGCTTGCACAAACCCTCGCCGGCCTCACCATCGTTGTGTCTGGAACCGTACCCAACTACGATCGCGAGGCCGCCAAAGCCGCCATCACCGCACGAGGAGCCAAAGCTACCTCCTCAGTCTCAAAAAAGACCAGCCTTGTAGTTGCCGGCCCCGGAGCCGGATCCAAAGCAAGCAAAGCCGAAGAACTTGGCATTCCAGTTATCGATTCCAGCCTCTTCGACGCACTTCTTGAGGGCGGACTTGAGGCGGTGGACGTTTAAAGCAGCTGCGCCGCGCAGACGCGAAATGCAATGTAAAACTAGCGGCGGCTTTCTCCCCCAGAGGACGAAAGCCGCCGCTAACTGCAATAGTGCCCAGCCGCGCGAAGGCGCAATCCCTTGGCTAGCCCTTAACCGAACCAGACATCAAACCGCCAACAAAGTATTTTCCAAGCAGAATGTAAACGATCAACGTAGGAGCAGACGCAATCAAAGCACCGGCCATGGACGCCCCATAATCCGCCATTATCGAACCGTGAGCCAGGTTATTCAACGAAAGCGTAACCGGGCCCGTCTCCGTGTTTGTCAAGAACAAAGCGAATAGGAAGTCATTCCAAGCGGACGTGAATTGCCAAATCAGCACAACCACGAAGCTGGGAATCGAGATCGGAAGTACCACTGCGAAATACGTGCGAAGCATGCCCGCACCGTCCACACGCGAAGCCTCGATCAGCTCCGCCGGCACAGACTCGTAATAGTTCCTGAAAATGAGGGTGGTGATCGGAATACCGTAAACCACGTGCGCCAAAATCAGCGTAGGGATGCCGTTTGGCAGGCCGATAGTTAGCACCATCTTCATCAGTGGAATCATCACCGCCTGATACGGGATAAACATGCCAAACAGGAGGAACGTGAACACCACGTTCGCACCCGGAAAACGCCAGCGCGAAAGTACAAAACCGTTCATCGACCCCAAAATCGCCGAAATAATCGACGAGGGGATCACAAGCAGGAACGTACGGCCGATCGGAGCTGCTAACGCATCCCACGCGCGCTGCCAGTTCTGCACATCCCACACCTCGGGCAAATACCAAGTGCGTGAAGGATCAGCCTCCGCAGCCCCCTTGAACGAGGTAACAAAGAGGACGTAAACCGGAATCAGCACCATCGCGAGGAAGAAAATCAAAAGCGCGTAGCGAATCGCTGTAGTTATCGGACTGCCCTTCTTCACCACGTTCGGATTCGCGGCCGGCAAAGCGTTCTTAATCTGAGTGGTCATGTCACTTCCTCTTCTTCGCGTCGTGGATCAAGTACGGCACGACCAAGATAGCGACTATCACCAGAAGGATCGTTCCGACCGCCGCAGCATTGGAGTAATCACCCGAAGTCATGTAGTTGTACATATCGATCGCGGGGACCTTAGTGGAGTACGTGAGCTGATCCGTAACGGCCATGATGAGGTCAAACGATTTAAGCGCCATATGGCCGATAATGATCACTGCCGAAAGGGCCACGGCCGACAGTTGCGGGAAGATGATGTGCTTGTAAAGTTGCCACTCGCTGGCACCGTCGACGCGGGCCGCCTCACGCAGGTCATCGCTGATCCCCCTGAAGCCAGCCAAGAAGAGAGCCATCACGTAACCTGACAGCTGCCAAATTGCGGGGATCGCAACTGCTAGCACGCCAAACGTGATGTTAGAAGTCCATGAGTTTTCGAGGAAACCCAGTCCGAGCATCTGGAACAGGCGATTCAGCCCCTTAGCTTGATCGCCCATGCCCGGGTTCAGTAGCCACTTCCATACAACACCCGAAGCAATAAATGAAACCGCCATCGGGAAAAGGAAGATAGAGCGAAAAATACCTTCACCCTTAATGGGGCGCTCAAGTAGCCAAGCCCAGAGGAACCCCAGAATGAGGGTACCGAGCAGGAACGCTGCCGTGAACAGCAGAAGATTAATCAAAGAGTGCTGGAAGTCTGGATCACCAAACAGGTAGGCGTAGTTCTCAAAGCCAACAAAACTGGTTTGTCTAGCACCGTTATATTGCGCGACAGTGTGCGCGTCGCGCATCGATGTGATGGTGTTCGCGGCGATCAATCCATAAACAAAAATTCCCACCAGGATGATCGAAGGCGAAATCAGTAGTAGCGGCGGACCATACTTGCGCCACCACGACTTTGCGTTGCGTTTTTTCTTAGGGGCCATTCTTTCCTCCAATGAGCGGGTGACGGACAGACCGCCACCCGCTCACCGCTATTGCGATAATCGAGCTACTTGGACAGCGGTGCTGCCGCCTTGACAAGCTCAGCCTGGAAGCCCGCAACATCGGAAGCTCCCTGCGCGAACTTCGCGCACGCAGCGTTCATATCGTTTGATACCGCAACTGGAACTGCAGCACCATGAGCGATGGAAGAAACAATCGTGTCTTCAGCGAAAGATTTCATAGCATCCTGCTGGTACTCACCAAACTGCTTGACCTCGTCATCAGTTAGGTCTGAACGGGCCGGGATGGAGCCCTTAATCGTGTTGAACGCAATCTGGCCGGGCTTGCCGGAAATGGTCTGCAACCAAGCCTTAGCGCCGTCAACGTTCTTCGCACCTACCGGCAACGTGAACGAGTCAGCAAGGAAGTCGAAGATGCCGTCCGAACCCGGAACCGGGAATGCGACGTAGTCCTCGTTGTACTTCTTGCCCGCCGCCTCAAAGCTGGCGATAGCCCAGTCACCCATCACATTGTAGGCAGCCTCGCCGGTGATGACCGGGTTCATGGCCGGCTCCCAGTCCTCATTCAAGTAGGACTTGTCAGCTAGATCAATGATTTTCGAGTAGTGCTCAAGCGACTTCGTAACCTCAGCCGAAGCCCAATCCGTAGATCCATCGAAGAGACCGTTGTAAGCATCTGCACCAAGATCAGCCATGAGAACAGACTCGAGAAGCTCAAGCTGAGTCCAGGCCATACCAACCGTGATTGGCACCTTGCCGGCAGCCTTTACCTTCTCCATGTCCGCAATCCAGCCCTCAATGTCAGTTGCGGGCTTCGCCGGATCAAGCCCGGCCTCTTCAAGGACGGCCTTGTTTGCCCACACAACATTCGCGCGGTGAATGTTGGACGGAACCGAGTAGATCTTGCCGTCAACAGTGAGGCGATCAATGAGCGTATCAGGGAAGGCGTCGCGAAGGTTGAACTCGTCATACAGTGCCGAGACGTCCTCGATCTGCATTGCATCAATGTAGTCGGTGAGCTCAGCACCAGCATGCGCTTGGAACGTGTCCGGCGGGTTCTTTGCCGCTAGGTCAGCCGCAAGCTTCTGCTTAGCCTGCGATCCGCCGCCACCGGCAACCGCCGCGTTCTTGAACATGAAATCAGGATGCTCTTCTTCAAACACCTTAACCAGTGCGTCACGGCCGTCCTTCTCAGAACCGGCCTCCCACCAAGTAACTACCGAGACCTCGCCGCTTGCTGCGGACTCACCCGAACCAGTGTTTTCAGTCCCAGAGCCTTGCTGTGCACCGCCACCACATGCGGCAAGCATCAAGCTAACAGCCGCAAATCCAGCAAATGCTGCAATCCGCTTCATAACTTCTCCTTCGAAGTACTGCATATGAAACCATGCCCTCTAATCAAAGAGCTGATGTCAGACTACAACGCCGCTACAGGACAGAATACGCCGTTAAAGCAGTCGTTACCTTAATGCAATACAGGCTCAATAACCATTGCAATTGCGCGGATCCAATCAGTTTTCCAAGTTCGCATACAGCCTGACGATCGTGCCCGGTGCGCACTTGCGTCTATCCCAAGTGATCGTCCCCGAAAGCTCTCCGGCAACCACCGTAGACACAATCTGGGTTCCCAAACCCGACTTGGCCTTATCCGGCTCGATACCAAGCCCATCATCAGACACCGTAACCTCAAGCCGGCACCCATACCGCTCCGCCTCAACACTTACAACACCACCATAGTCGCGGTAACCGTGTTCAACAGAGTTCGTAACCAACTCCGTAAGCACCGTTGCTAAGGCCTGCGCTGCATCCGCATTGACCTTGCCGAAGTGTCCACGCACCTCGACACTCACGTGTTGATTAGTCTTTGCCAGCACAACCGCCAAGTGCAGAACCTTCTTGGCGACCTCATCAAAATCAACCCTCTCGTCAACATTTTGAGAAAGCGCCGCATGCACCGTAGCGATCGTGGTCACGCGCCGCTCTGCCTCCGAAAGAGCCGCACGCACCTCCTCACTATCGGAGCGACGCGCCTGCAACCTGATCAACGCCGAAACCGTCTGCAGATTGTTCTTCACGCGATGGTGAATTTCACGGATCGTGGCATCCTTCGTCATCAGTTCAAGCTCACGCCGCCTCATCTCTGATACGTCACGCGTGAGCAAAACCGCACCCACGCGTTCATCGCCTTTCAAAAGCGGCAACGCGCGCATCGTGACCGTGGCACGAGCAGACTCAATCTCCGCCCGCCACGCAGCCTTCCCCGTCACCACAACCGCGAGCGTTTCTTCAATGGTCTGATCCTGTTTCAAAACCTCCGTCACATCTTCAATCAGCAGACGACCAATAGGGTTCTGACGGATTCCGAGCCGGCGCAAACACGACACCGCATTTGGCGTCACCTTTTGCACCACGCCCTCCGGATCAAGCAAAAGCGCGCCATCCATCACACGCGGTTGACCGTGCGTAACCGAAACCGGTGTCGCGTCATACGGGTACTCGCCGCGCGCAATCATGTCGCATAAAATATCGGCAGCGTGAGGCATCCATGCCTCCGCTCCCCCCAAGAAACCGGGCAAAGACAGGTTGGTCTCCCGCGTAATCACCGCAATTGCACGGCCGCTACGCACCACCGGAATCGCAACTTCGCTCATCGAATACGTACCCACCCAACGCGCTCCGGGAGGAGAAGCAATCTGACAGGTATCAACGGCCTGCTCAAGAAGCGTCTGCCGCGAAGGCTGAATGTACATGTCAACTACGTCATCCATGTGAATTGTCGAAGCCGTAGCCGGACGCGCATGTGCGATCGCAAGGAAACGCCCATCATGCGTACGAACCCACATCACCAGATCAGAGCCAGCCAGATCAGAAACCACCTGCCAATCGGCAAGAATGAGGTGAAGCCAATCCAAATCCTCGTGATGCAAATTAGAACGAGCGGCGGCCTGCGCAAGATCAGTCAACGTATGCATAGTCATACTTTAAAACAATGCGGGCCACGACACAGTCACGCATCTCTGCGCGAGCTTCTCGTGCAAAACATGCTCATTCCCACGATAATGGGTACAAATCGCGTTCAAGTCTACCCTTGGAGGAACGCCATGGACTTTCATACTTCCGTTTCCTACCCCGCCGACCTCGTTGCCGTGCAGCGACTTTTCCGCAATGAGGACTTCTTTAAGGCCCGCGCTGCTGGATCTCCCGCCTCGGTGAAATCCGTGCGCGTCGAGGCACTAGTTAGCGAAATCCGAGTGACCACCACAGCACATGTAGATACGGCAGTCATTGACCTGCCTCCAGTTGCACAGCGCTTTGTTCCCTCCTCAGGGATTGAAGTCACAATCACCGAAACTTGGAATACCACCGACAACACAGGCGTTATCAAAGTGCATGCCGATAGTTTGCCAATTTCAATGTCTGCCACCTGTGCTTTCATTGAAGAAGGAGAGACTGTGAGGCGTGACGTCAATGGAAAACTAAAAGTGAACGTGCCGATCATCGGACGCAAGCTTGAGCAGAAAGCAGTAGCTGAAGTTTCTAAGATCGCTGAGCACGAGCAAGAAGTTGCCAGTCATTACTTGGCATAACGGCCGCGCGAACATCTGCACGGGAGCCGTTCTTGCAAGTTCGTGGATATCGGTAAGACCGGCAGCTAGTGCTAACCACGCTTTTACACATACGAGAAGGGAACGAGCATGGGCGACCAAGAAAAATACCTCTGGCTAGAGCGCGTAGGGAAAGGCTCCTACCTGGGCAAAAACTCGCGCGGACTCGCCGTGCCCATCGGACATGGCGAAGATGAATTCACTCCCGGAGACTTGCTTCGCCTCGCCCTCGCCGGTTGTAATGCGACTAGTTCAGATTCGCGATTCGCTGCCGCCCTGGGTGAGGATTACCAGGCGACCGTGGGGATCGAAAGCGAGTACGACCAAGCAGAAAACCGCTTCACTAAACTGGTTGTCGAGATCGTGACCGACATGAGTGGCCTAAGCGACGAGGAGCGCGCGCAACTGGAAAGCCGCGTACACCGCGCCATCGAGAAGCGTTGCACCATCGGCAACACGCTTCGACACGGGGCGGAAAACAGCGCCGTGATCACCTGCGAGAGCCCCGAGTAACAACGAGAAATCACGCGAGAACTGTCTACCGAGGAGGAACGTCATGCGGCTTGCGAAGAAAGCGAAGAACGGCACCCGAGCCGTGGCCGAGGGGATATCAACCACGCGCCGCTTTGCTAAAGACCTGCGAAAAGCGGACTCTATCCAGGATGTTATCGACGCAATGATCGACGTTCCCACCTCGCGAATCGAGAACAAGGTCAATCAGCTACGCGCCAAAAATCCCGGAGCCACGCCCGCCGACATACAGGAGATAGTCACCAAACAATTCCGCAAACTCGCGGCCACTACCTCTGGCGCTGCCGGCGCCGCAGCGGCTGTGCCCGGCCTCGGAACCGCTGCAGCACTGGGACTATCTTCCGCACAACTAACCGGTTTCGTTTCCGAGGCCGGTTACTACGTGCTCACCCTCGCCCACATCCACGGTATTGCACTAGAAGACAAAGAGAAGCGCAGACTGCTGGTATTGACGGCGCTTATGGGCGAACAAGGTGAAGAAATCGCGACCTCACAGTTCGGCTTCACCACGCTGACCGCGCTCAAGGGGTACGCGAGCGACGTGCAGCGCCAAACCATCAATCAAGTCAATCGCAAACTCACAAAGATGGCGGCTAAACGCGCCGCCCGCACAGGCACCAAGGCAATGCTAGGACGGCTCATGCCCTACGGTATTGGTGCTGGCCTGGGATGGGTGATCGGCCGATCCATGGCGGGCAACGTCATCGATGGAGCCCTCAATGCGCTAGGCACCCCACCCCCGACCTTCAGCTACCCCCTCACCATCGAAGTCGAGGTGCAAGCCCAAGAAACTCAGGGAAAATAGTTGGTGCCGCCGGTTTGGCGCAGATTTGGTGAACTAGACGGCCTCTTCAGACCAGGGAGCAGAACAGGCAACGATTGTTGAGACCGGCCCAACGATTACAGATAATCTAAATGAGTGGCAAACCGCGCCCACCTCCAAAATCGAGACACTGAGGACAAATGAACACGCAGTACGAAGACCTCCTACGAGACGTTATGAACACCGGCACGCCAAAAGGAGATCGGACCGGAACCGGCACGGTATCGGTGTTTGGAAGGCAGCTGCGGTTCAATCTGCAAGATGGATTTCCCCTAATCACCACCAAACGTGTGCATCTGAAATCAGTGGTTGGGGAACTACTGTGGTTCTTACAGGGTGATTCGAATGTGCGGTGGCTGCAAGAAAACGGGATCCGCATTTGGAACGAATGGGCAGACGAGGAGGGTGAACTCGGCCCGGTATATGGCGTCCAATGGCGATCCTGGCCCACGCCAAACGGTGAGCACATCGACCAGCTGGCTGGCGTGCTCGAAACGCTGAAGAACGATCCGGACTCGCGGCGCATGATCGTATCCGCGTGGAATGTTGCCGAACTGGACAAAATGGCGCTGGCACCATGCCACGCTTTCTTCCAGCTATACGTAGCAGACGGCAAACTGTCACTCCAGATCTACCAGCGATCCGCCGACCTATTCCTCGGTGTGCCCTTCAACATCGCCTCATATGCGCTTCTTACGCATATGATCGCGCAGCAGAGCGGCCTGGAAGTTGGAGACCTCATCTGGACAGGTGGCGACTGCCACATCTACAACAACCACTTTGAGCAAGTGCGCACCCAACTGGAGCGAGAACCATACCCCTTCCCCACCCTCGCACTGCGCAAAGCCAAAGACCTCTTTAGCTACACCTTCGACGACATCGCTGTAGAGAACTACCGACACCACCCCACTATCAAAGCGCCCGTTGCCGTTTGAGCCACGGGTGGGGCTTGGCGAGGTTGGGATCACGCACCTGAACGGATCCAAGAGCCGAAGCTACAGCTAGCCGATGTGATGCACTCACACAAAAATCTAAATGAAAGGCCCAAGTTGCGTCCGCAACTTGGGCCTTTCACCATTAATCTACGAACCTCCTCTTCAGGAGCACTCCACCTGCAGCCAGTGCCACGATTGAGGAAGCCACGATGATGATTAGCGGAACGCTAATCCGCCTAGCGTGATCAGCGCTCGAAACGGGAGACGCCCCGAACACAGATTGGCCAGCTACGTCGCTCGAATCTGAAGCTAGCGGTGAGGTAGAACCTGGAGGCTCGTTAGTCCCAGTAGTTTCAGCATCAGAAGAAGTATCTGGCTGCAACCCCTCAGCTGCGGGTAAGCCAGAGAGCGCCGTAATCGGAGAGGGCGTGACGGCCGCTCCCCCACCTCTAGATCCAGTCAAGCCCGCGTTGCCAGCTCCAAACCCGTTAGCACCAGTTGGCGCAGGATTTTGCGGAGGAAGCACCCCGTTTGGTGAAGTCGCTACATCGCTACTCGGACGAGTCGGCTCGGTGCTACCCGCAGGCTTAGAACTATCGGGCTTGCGGCTCGGAGCCTGGCCTGAACCCCCTGGCTGCGCGGCGCCAGATCCGGTATCACTGGAACCATCGTTTCCTTCACCACCGTCTCCAGGCAACGCGGGTGCGTGCGGATTTGCTGGGCTGTTAGAAGAACCTCCCTCGCCCTCCTCACCTACTTTGAACCGAATATCGGCCGAAGAACGGAAATCTTTGCCAGCAGCATCACTGCCCGACACAGAAACGGTCAACACGTAAGTACCCGCCTTGTTGAAAGCCCAGTAGACGTGTTTGTGGAGCGGTTCGGGTGCGTCAATCTGGCCGGCCTTTTGCGCAGATGCAATCATATCTAAACCATTGAAAGAGTCGTGCGTAAACAGCCACCATGAGCTACCAGCTGGCGCGGACTTTTGCGAGATCTCAAACTCGACGCCGCGAGGAAATGCCGCCCGGTCGATGTGCTCGGAGGAGAATCCCGGCCACACAATCCCATTCTTTTGTTGCATCGGAGACACGAATAGTTCAGTTCCTCTCGGCCCCATGAAGTCGAACACGGGATCGTTGAACGCCTTTGCTGAACGCTTCACCTTCGAGTTTTTCAAAAGCTGGAGCGTGACCGATTCAGGAGTGCGTGCGACTGAGGTTTTCGCGTGTTCGCGCGAATCATCATTGATGACCACACTCATTTTGCCGTCAACGACCGCAGGGCCAATATCGACATGACCATGCGAAATCTTCACCACATCATTTGCGAGACTGCCACTATTGCTCTGATTCGGGTCAGACGGATTCTCGGAGGGAGTGTTGGGATCCGTGGGTTCACTCGGATCAGGACGCTCGGAAGGTCGCGTAGGATCGGCAGGTTCCGTCGGATTCGTTGAAGGGGGCGTCGATTGCTCCGGAGAATCGGGCTGGCCCGGAACAGGCGCGTCGGGAGATTCAGGCTCGCCCGGAACCTCTGGCGCATCCGGGGTGGGCGAAGTTCCCGGCGTTTCGCTTTCGGTTTTCTGTCCAAGTTTTACCGGCTGCGGCCTCTTCTCGGTCAAAGGAAAGACTGCCTGGGCTCCAGAAAGGCTCACGGTTGTAGGGGTAATCAGTTTTAGTCGCACCTCCATGTTGTCTCCAAAGCAATCCCACCAGTCGCCCGAATTCCAAGTGCGGTGAGCGGGTGTAGATACGAACTCAATGTCGCAAGTGGGGTAAGCGCTTCCCGCCTCGTATGCGCCGCCCACCACCTTGAACCAAAGATTCTTATCTTCGGGAAGCACCGACACTGCCGCGTGATCCGCGCTGGCGTTGAACTCAAAGTTCACAACGGGCGAGGTAGGGGCGTATTCGGCAGTTGAAAATGCGGGAGCGGGATCGCGCACGATCTGCTCAGGAAACTGACCAAGTTCTGAAGTGGATCCGCTACGAATGGTGCGCGAAATCTCTACGGGAGCGGTGATCCAACGAGGCGAGGGCGCCCCAATTGCCGGCACGAATACGGCCTGCAGCGAAAGGTCTTGCGAGCCAAGGAGCTCGTTCCAGTGGGCAACCCCTGCCTGAAGCGGTACTTCGCCAAGATAGAAGCCGTCGGTGTAGAACACTACCGTGCCGGTATCGGCCGGGTTTCCCGTGGTGAAGGTGAGTGAAGTGAGGCGGTCATCCCCGTCAGCTTTCACATCCTGGTTGGGCTCTACCGTGAACTGCGGGGAGAACTGGCCCGTTCCAGTTTCGGGCGCACCGTTGTATGCGGCGACGACGTCAGTTAGGGTCTCGGACTCAGGATTGGGGCCACCTACCTGCCACACCAGCGTCTGCGGAGCTGAAGCGACCACGCGGTTTTGGTGATCGCGAGCCGTCGCGCGGAACACAACCTCATAGCGCCCCGGCTTGGTGAAAAGGGTCTGATTGTGCGTGTGATTTCCCGGATCCACCCAAGTTTGGCGCAGGTGCGGGTCATGAGAAGACAGGAAACGACGGATGGGATAGCCCTCGTAGTAAGTGAGCATTTCCATCCGCCCCGGCCCGTTGAAACCCACTATTTCGAGGTCGAATTTGCTGTCCCGAAACTTCTCGATCGGAATGTCCGTATCCGCACCAAAACCCGCCCAGATCGGCCCATTGTTACGGCCATTAACTGCGGGAGCCGCGTAGAGCATGTCGCCAGCTTCGACCCCCATGAACGACAGGTCCCCATTTTCGGGAACGTCCATTGAGTACAGTTGCGAGCCGGAAATCGAGTAGCCCCGCCCCAGCCAGTTGACCGTATTTTCTATCGGGAGGGATTGTCCTCCCGCATCAGAATTCAACGTGAAGTTGTTGCCTTGCCAATAGACCTTTGGCGAATCGACGTGCGCGTTATACATGATCGTCTTGCCCACATCAGGCCCGGCCATCGCGGGTTGCGTTATTCCAGCGGCGAGGACGAGGCCGGCAATCGCGGCGCTAACGAGTCGTCGCATAATCGGTTTCCTTTCTAAACCTCGGCAGTTTGCCTGGTCATTTTGGCGCCAGGGAGAGGCTGTTAAATCCATTTGGTTAATCTCTATAGTTACTGTTGTCGCGCAGGAGGCCACCTGACAGTTAGCGAGCAACGGCCTCGGAAATCTTCTGCGCATTGGACGATTTGAAAAGTCTGCTTTGTACGGCTTTGAAGCCGGCGTGCACGTTGCGGCGTGATTGAAGGATCCAGACCAAGACGAACTGCGCTGTGATAGCGAGCACTAGGGCCGCACCCGTTGGTACCAACCACGACCATGACACCCACAGGCCAACCAGCGCCGCTGTGGTGCCAAGGACAGCCGAAAGCGCCATCATTGCCGCGATACGACTTGTGAGGAGGCGAGCCGTCGCGGGCGGACCTACAAGAAGGGCAAGAACAAGTATGTTCCCTACCGTTGAGACGGAAACGACCACTGCCAAAGCTGTAGCGACGTAGAGAACAACATCGATGAGGCCGGTGCAATAGCCCAGTGTTTGCGCGTATTCTCGATCGAAGCTGACCGCCACGATGCCGCGGTGGAAGATTGCAAGAACCGTGAGGATCAAGGCTGCGCTGATCGCGACAGTGAGGAGATCTGCACCGGTCACCCCAGTTAGAGATCCGAACAGAAGCGACTCGAGCGAACCGGTGTAGGTGGGCATGCGCGAGACGATCACGAGTCCGACGGAAAACGCCGCAGCGAATAAGATACCGATGATGGAGTCCTCCCCCACGGTTTTTCTCCGCGAAAATAAGGCGATGAGTAGCGCAACGATCACGCCGACGACCGCTCCACCAAGAAGCGTGGACGTGCCCGTAGCGAAAGCCACCGCGATGCCGGGGAACACGGCATGCGAGAGAGCATCACCCACGAATGACAGGCCGCGCACCACAATGTGGGAGCCAACAATCCCGCACAGGACGGCCGAAAGGATCGCCATTAGCAGGGCGCGGCTTAAGAATGCAAGTTGCGGGTTGGCAAGGTCGGCAAAAAACTCGATGGGGTTCATGACCCGACCTCCACTTTGAGAAACGCTCTGGGCTCTGCCCCTGATAACGATCCGTTTTTCAGCTCGGGAAACGTTCCCGCCTCCACCTCGGTTAACGATTGGACGGCGCGCACCAGCGCCGCATTTTCAGACACGTCGTACGTGGACGCCCACAGTTCGGGCGCGGTTAGGTTTTGAAGCGGACCCGCCGCGCGAACCGAGCGGTTCAACAGGATGAAACGGTCGCACATACCTGCGGCCTGCACGAGGTCATGAGTAGACATGAGAATCGAGATTCCACTACTGGTAAGGCTCATAGCCATTTTTGCTAGTGCTTCCTGGTTAGGTTCATCGAGCCCGGTAAATGGCTCGTCCAACAGCAGAAGTGACGGTTTTTGAGCCAATGCCCGAGCAATTAGGACGCGCTGACGTTGGCCTCCAGAAAGCGCCGAGATTGGCCGGGAGCGAAACTCCTTCATCCCCACCGCTTCCAGCGCCTCGTATGCTGCTCGCCAATGCTTCGCTCCCGCCAGAAAACGCGGTTTAAGCGACGAAATCACGACCTCTTCAACGGTGATTGGATACTCCCACCTCGCCTCCTGCTTTTGCGGCACGTAGCCAATTGCGCGGCGCGCCCTCTTAAGCGAGGTTTCCGGCACGAGCATGGGGCTTTCTAGTGCGTAGGCGCGGGCACTAGTCGTAGCGATCGTGCCGCTGTCAGGACGAAGGAGGCCAAGAATGGTACGGATCAAAGTGGTCTTACCCGCTCCGTTGGGGCCAAGCAGTCCCACTAGCTCACCGCGGTTAATGCTAAACGAAACGTCTTGCAACACTCGATAGTTGCCGAGGCTGACATTGACGTCCGAGACGGAAAGTACCACCGGCTCTACCTTCGTTTCATCTGTAAAGGACATGCTGGGAGTTGTATTTGGAACAGCACTTTGGGTCTCGCAGGTGGGTGCAGCACTGACGGGTGCACTTCGGGTCTCGCACCCAGATGAGGCGCATCCCACCTGAGTCATGGCGCGATCCGGGAGGGCTCCCTGCTCCGGCCTCGTCTTTGTTAGTGGAATCTGTAGTGAGGTCAAGACAGGGCCTCCTCTTTACGGCTCCGACTCATCCGCCGCATCAGCAAGGCCCCCACCGCGATGATCAGCGCGGCAACGCCCACGCCGATTCCGACCGAAAGCGCCAGGCCGTTACCCGACGGTTCCGCACTCTTGGAAGTCACGCCTTCGCCCGCCTCGCCCTCGTTCTTCGATCCTGCTACGCCACCGATATCCTGCGATGACCAAGTAAGCTCATGCGCGGCCTCCACACTCGCATTGGGACCAACGGCGAAACGTAAAGTCTGCGTATTCGACACAATCTCCCCATCAATAGTGGCCTGCGCCGTCACGCGAACCAGATGCTCACCCGGCTTTGTGAAAACCCACGAAACGTGCGTATGCGTGGACGGTTCGACGTGAATCAGCTGGCCGTGGCCCCTAGTCGAATCCCAAATGACCTGCGGGCCGGAGAAATTTCCCGCCTCGACAAAAGTGGTCAAGACACCCGGACCCTCGTGCCCCTCAAAAATCAGATCCACACCACCTGGTGCCTTCTCAACCAGCTGGGGGTGCTGCGTATTCCAGCCCAACCATGGCACTCCCTCAATCTCGTGTTGCGGGATCACCCAAGCCTGGCCCTCAGCCTTGGTGAACGTGTACGCCGGGTCGTCTGGAACCGTCAGCTTTCCCGCCTCGCCAATCACAAAGACCACATCGTCGAGGTGGCGCCAAACCGGTTCCGGAGCAGTGTCGTCGCGCGCCATGAGCTCGAACGAATCCGAAAGCGTGGCCCCCATGTCTACGTGTCCGGCTGAGATTTCGATTTTCTCGCCCTTCGAGGCAACCTTCTCATTGCCTGTCACCGTCTGCGTTAGCGCCGGATCAACATCGGAATCAGACGGCATGACTGGCAGAGAAGACATCGCGGAGACCGCGAGCAAAGAAGCTCCCATAAGGGTTGAGAGTGCGGTTTTCATCAAATTCCTTTCAAAACTGGTTGCGAGGCGCGCGGCCAGGCTCCTTGCGAAGTGGGATCAAGGCAAGCTTTCAAAGACATAACGTTTGTTTCGACGAGGCTCACGTACGTCGGAGTTTGTTCCGTCAAACTGTCCGCGTAAATTGAGCAGAGCCGCACTCGAGCACTCTCGGCCGCGCTTTGTAGCTCCGCCTGATGTGCCGCCGAGGCCGGGTTTTCAAACACCGCCGGAACGTGCAGGTCTCTAAGTTGGCGGGCCAGGATCGCCATGTCGCGCGAACTTGGCTCGACCGACGGGTTTGGGGCGACGAAGCCGGCAACCTCCAGGCCGTATCGCGAGGCTAAATACCCAAACGCGTCATGCGCAGTGACGAGCTTGCGGTTTTGCGGCGTAATGGAAGCGAGCACGGCGGTTGTCCACTGGTCAAGCTGGCGCAGCTCCGCCTTAAACTCCTTGGCGCGAGCCGCGTAGGCAGACGCGTGCTTCGGATCAGCCTTCGCAAGCTCCTCGCCAATGACATCCACGTAAGCGATCGCGTTGTTCACGTCGTGCCAAAGGTGTGGATCAATTTCGCCATGAATATGCTCGCCCACAACAGCCTGGGCCAAAATCCACGTGCCCTCCCCCGGCTTCCCCAAAAAAGCCCAATTTCCTTGCGGTACTTTTGTAAGCGTTCGATTAGGCACGACGACCACCACGTCCTGTGGGTCGTAAAAAACAGACTTCCCATCCTCGTTTGCGAGCAAGCGAATTCCTTTAGGTGTCGCCGTAATATCCACATGTCCCGCATCCAAGTGCACGAGGCCGGCGTCAGGCTCTACACCAACCGCGAAACGAATTACGGCCTCGTCTTTCGGCCCGGCACTTTGGGTCTCGGAGCTACCTGCGCCCGGCGCCCCCTCATCCTTCACAACATCTTGTTTCCCAGAATGTGGCTCCTGCACAAGATGCAGAGTGTAAGTTCCAGCCTCGCTAAACGCCCACGACATGTGGGTGTGCGCGTCGGGAGGTAGCGCCACGGCGTCTGCCGGACTGAATCCATCGGCCGACGTGATGTGCGGGCGTCCCTCGCCAAATGTTCCGGTGGTAAAAGCCGCCAGCCTACCCGGGCCATCCATCGAGGTAGCGCGGATCTGCCAGGCACCCGGCAGCTGGTCAGACCTAAACCCGAGCCAAACTGTGGATAACGCGAAATCCTCAACCAGACGAATGTGGCGCCCTCCGTACGCGGGAGCCTTGTCCCCCAAGCTGATCAGCGGCACCCCCTCACGCAAATTTGCCCTCATTGTGTGCCGGATGGCGCCGGACTCGAGCAAAAGGCCGTTCTCGAACGCGAGATCCGCCCACGCCACGTCCCGCACAGCTCGTAGCGGAGGCTCATAAGAATGCGGGTCCGACCCGACCGGCACGAGGCTGGTGACCGACGCGTCCTGCCCGGCCACGTTACGCACCAGATCCGCGATAATCGGTGTTGATGTGACAACCTGAATCCGGTTATCCCGCGACGCATTCGCTGGCGTGCACCCTCCAAGCAAGAGCGCCACGGCGGTCGCCACTATCAATGGTTTTCTATTCACGAAACTGCAGGAGAGGCGGGTCTGGCCACCCTAATAAGCAGAGCTCCCGCAACAATCATGCTGAACGCTGCTCCAAGCCACGGCACCACCGGGTTAGACCCCGTGGTGGCGAGGCGCCCTCCCACGACACCGCCCGCAGCCTCGATCTCGGCTATCTGTTCCGGGCTCAGTTCGCAATCCTTCCCCGAGGCTGTTTTGCCGACGAATACCTTCGCTGTGCCATCGCCGGACGCGCCAAACCAACGCTTGCCAACAATCTGGCCGAACGAACCGGACTCGAACACGGCCATCGCTCCCGGCCCCTGTACGCTATTCACGGTCCAGGTAACTGCCCCGGTCGTCGCTTGTGAGAGCGACGGGTGTTGCGTGTTCGCGCCAACCCACGGCACTCCCTGCATTTGCGTTGAGCTGATAATCCATACGGGCGCGCCCTGAGGTGCCACAAACTCGATACCGGCCGGTGCCGCAACCCTCGCCGCATCAGACAACCCAAATACGAGCTCGCTGGGGTTCCGCCACGATGCCGGCTGCGAACGGTCATCCTTCACCAGCATCTTCAGCTGCCCCGACTCAACAACCGAGCCAACATCGAAGTGGCCCGACGTCGCATTACCGCTACCCCCAACATTGAAGGTAAGAGTGCCGGTCGCGCTAAGCTTCTTCCCCGCCTTCGTGGTTGCCGTCTGTGTCAGCGAAACCCGGTAGGTTCCCTCTTTCGAAAACACCCAGTTTGGGTGCACGTGCGTGTTAGCGGGGATCGTGTGACTTCCCGAGGCAGAGCCTGCCGCTGGAACCGACACCTCTGTGGGGATGCATTGTTCTACTGTGGGAGCCGGCTGGCCTGGCTGAGTTGGCGTTTGGGCCGGGCTCTTCTGCGGGGGCTTAGTTTGCCTACCGGCTTCGGCTCCAGCATCTGGTGTGCGTCCCGGGGCCTGCTGACCAGTAGCTTCGCTGAGCCCAGCCTCTCCCTCTTTTTCGGGCTTGCCGCCCTGCTGGGCGCCACTGTCATGCGAGCTGCCCTCCAGACGGGCTACCCCTGCTTTGCCATACGCCGATTGCCCCTCGGGATCACCGGAATTATCAGAGCCGGACGCATTAGGCTCCTTGGACGAATCGGTATTCAGACTGGACATGCCAGCTTGGAGGTCTCCAACAATCCAAGTGAGCGTTGCCGGCTTCGACGTGAGCGCGCGACCCCCGGTATTTACCGTGGCTCGCACAGTCATCTGATACGCGCCCGGCTTCGTGAACAGCCAGTTCGCATGCACGTGAGCTGGTGATTCCTGAGAGATTACCGCACCCGAACGCAAACGCAAACCTGCATCTGTGACCGGCTGAGGTTCGCCAGAGAAGCTGTCCTGCCACAAGAACACCTCGCCCGGGCCAGCGAGCGTATCGATCGTAATCGCCACCGACGCGTCGGGCTTCCTATCGGCGACCGCCATCGAATCCCAGCCCGGCCACAACAGATCCGCCTGCTGGGTTTGTGGCAACGTATATCCAACGCGCTCGATGCCCGCGATTTTTGCCGTCACATCTGTGTATGCCTCTTGTTTCACGTGAAACAAGACGTCCTCCGCCGCTCGATGCACGTGCGAGCCGGTCACGTCTTCGTTCACCGCGAGCGACACATCCTCACCTGCGAGGGCCACGGAAAACGCGTCCACATGTCCGTGATCTAAAACCACTCGTGATTCCAAATCTGTGGAACTAGCGAGTTGCGGGTGCACAACTTGCATCTGAGACCCGAACCGCGCGACGTGGTGCTGCGCTGCGTGAAGCGGTGTGGATTGCAACAGTGCGGCGCGAGGTTGCGCGGCTTGGGGTTGCGCAGCTTGGGCATCCGGAGATCCAGCGAGAACTGCGGACGCGCAAAATACTAAGGCAACCAGTGCGGAAGCGAAGTGTCGTTTAAACATGGTTTATATGATAACGCTTCTCATTACTCTTATCAATGAGGTTTGGTGGGCGCTGCGTCACACACACTGCCCGTGCACTAAAAGGTTTTCAGACCCAAAATGGCGCAACGAGTGGCCGAAACCGACAGTTCCCCTCACAGATGCAAATACAGCCGCTGTCTCAAATGCGATTCAGACCCAAACCGGCGAAAACACACCCCAAGATGGCCAGTTCCCCTCTGAATACCAACCACCCGCACCCACACCCAACACCAATCAGACCCAAACCGTCGTAAACAGGGCCCGATATAGCCACTTTTCCTCACGGACTCAGATTTCGCCTGCGGCTCACACGCGATTCAGACCCAAACTGGCAGCAACCAGCCCAAAACTCGCCACTTTCCCTCACGCACCTTGTATGGGCCACGGAGCTGAGCGCACCGCCATCAACACCCAAGAGAGCACCCCACCCTGACCCAAGAGAGAGGCTAGCCTCAGGCCGTACCTAATCGCGGCTTACCGGCTTCGTCCTCTTAAGTCGAGAGCGGAGGCGCTCACCCCAATTATCTGACCTGAACTCCGGGTGCAACCAAGCCACCCCCGCCGAAGCTGAAACCGCCCCAACCGCTAACAACAACGCGGCCAGCGGCGACAACCCATACAAAACTGTGCCCGTGATAGGCGCAAAAACCCAGGTCAAACCACCAGTTGCGGAGAGGAGGCCGGCAACGGATCCCTGCTCTTCAGGGGCAACCTTCAGCGACGCTCCCGCGTTATAACCAGGCCCCGCAAGCCCCGCGCCCACACCAATCAGCGTCACGCACAAAATCGTCACCCACAGAGGCAACGACAACACAATGCCCGTCACCGCGAGCACAACCACCATCAATCCTACGCGCAACAACCTGCGCGGCGGCCACACCAACCGTGGCACCAAAACCAGCTGCGAGAAAATCGCGCCAGCCGCCTGGCCGAGCATCGCCAGGCCCGTAGGTAGCACCGCATTCTCCGGCGCAATACAGAACCGATCCTGCACCACAAACCCGATGCAAATCTGCACGATACCCATCGCGAAGAACATGCCAAAACCCGCCGCCAAATACGGCCTCACTCGCCGGTCACATGCCGACATCTTGGGAGGCTTAGCCGCGCCTTCGCGCCTCGTCGACTTAGGCAGCGTCAGTAGCGCGATTACGAGCGCTATGCCAACACTCACAGGCGTCGCATAAACCGGCGCCATCAACCACCATGCGGCGAGCAGCCCCGACAGAAGCGCTCCTACCATTGCCGCCACATTAAACGCCGACCCGAACGCGGCCATACCGCGGACGCGCGAGGCTTCGTCGGGTGTGATCTCCGCGATTAGCGCCTGCCCCGTTGGAGGCACAGCCGCCACGGCCGCACCAAAGAAACCGCCCCGAGCCAAAATGATGCCCGCCGCCGCTACTCCCGCCGGAATCAGCATCGCCGTGCGGAGCCAAACCGTCAAAGAGAACAACAATCCCGCGCAAAGCGCCAGAACCAACGCCGATAAAAGCACCGGCCGGCGCCCCCACGAAAGCGAAGCCCGCCCCCACGGTTGACTCAACAAAGTCACCATGATCGCAGCCAGCGAGAGCGCAGCACCCATATGCCATTCCGCGAGCCCTAACGCCCTCGACAATGGAGCAATCGCCGCATTCAACAAAAACTGACCGATGTAAGTGAAGAAAACAATCGCAACAATCGCCGACAACAAACGCTTACTATCAGTCATACGTTCAGCATACGAAGCGCGCGCCCGGGCCCAAAACCGTAACCCCGAAAATGAGCAGGTACAGCGCGCAACACGCGGCATGCGGGAGGCAACCCTGCGGGGCGCACTGCCGAGGACACGGTTGGGCCTTGGCGCAACCTCGTCCGCGAGGGGAACTGTCATCATGCCCTCGCACCTCTAAGGCATAAACTGAAGGCATGGCTATACCAAAATTTGTTGCAGACCTGCGCGAGCATGTTGGAAATGCTCCCCTATGGCTGTCGGGCGTTACCGCAGTTATTACGAACGAGGAGGCCACCGAGGTGCTGCTAGTGAAACGCGCAGATAACGGCCATTGGACCCCCGTCACCGGCATAATTGACCCCGATGAGGAGCCCGCAAACGCCGCTATCCGCGAGGCGATCGAAGAGGCCGGGGTCATGTGCGAACCAACCCGTATCCTATCTATCGGCACGGTAGGGCCGGTGACATACCCGAATGGGGATGTGAGCTCGTACCTCGACATTTCCGTGCACATGCGCTACGTGAGCGGCACGCCAAGGCCAATCGATGGAGAAAACTCCGAAGTGCGGTGGTTCCCCATTGATGCACTTCCCGACATGAACGAGCGGTTCAAACACACGATCAGCCTGGCGCTCGCCGACCCGCAGCCCACACTATTCAGCTTTGACCAAGACGCGGCCGAGGCAGCCGCAGAAATCCCTGACCTTTAAGCCGCTCGACGCCGCACGTAGGTGGTGACCTTCCATCTCGCATCACCAGATTGGGTCCTCCACTGCGCGTCCGACCGTTCCGGATCAGCCTGCCAAGTCTCAGCGTCAATAGTCGGCGCGTAGACCAGGTCGGGTGCGGGCGCGACCTCTAGATCCAGATCTGTCACCACAAGCTCATCAGCAATCCCCATCGCCTCGGCGTAAACCCGCGCACCTCCCACAATCCATACGAGTTCCGCGGAAGTTCGCGCCACCGCAACCGCCTGCCCAAGCGAATGAGCAACCTCAGCGCCCTCGGCCTCGTAACCCTCCTGCCCCGTAATTACTACGTTCAAGCGGCCCGGCAAAGGCTTGCCGCCGAGCGCCTCCCACGATCCTCGCCCCATAATCACCGGATGCCCAAGCGTTGCCGCCTTAAAATGCTTGAAGTCGCCGGGCACGTGCCACAGCATTTCTCTACCATTTCCGAGGACGCCGTTCACATCTTGCGCCCAAATCATCGCGACCGTCATGGGACACCACCCATCCTGTTCAGCTACTAGGCCAACTTCCATTATTACCCGCTCGCGGACACGTTTGACGCAACGCCGCAGAAATACGCTACAAACAGCATCACTTGCGGGCGACGCGCATACGCAAGTAGAGCGCGAGAGCCAACGCGGCCAGCGAAAACACCGCGATATAGGGTTGTAACGGCGCCCAGAACCCAAGCGCCCCTGAGGTGCCAAGCAAAAGCAAGACAATCTTGTTACACACCGGACACGCCACGGCGAACAAAGTGAGCATCACCCCGCCAAGCAGGCGCCCATTCTTTTGAAACTCCATCGGCGGGGCCTGCACAGCAAACCACGCGAACGTGAGCGCCATCGTCGCGCCCACAACCGGATACTCCCACCAGCGGATAGGCACTTCGCGCCCAAAGATAGGGTTAGGAACCAGGTCCGTTGGCAGGCCCAGGAACAGCAAGACCCCCAAGCGCCCACGCCGCCGCAATCAGTAGGCGCCTGCGCCGCTCCGCCCTCCTCGCGCCGTCCGCCGCAACATAATCGGCGCCAAGCCTCTGCGGCATCGGTTGTGAAAGCACCTTTACAGTCGAGCTCTCCACGGCATCCCTTTCCTCCCTCACCCACCACACAATACCCCAGGGGGTTTGTTGTGGAGAGCGTTCCCCACTCAATGAGATTTGTTCATTTAGGAGGCGCCGCTATGCCCTCATCAATCAAGAAACACGATAGTGGCTAAGGTTTGGCGCTGCGCGATGAGCACGGTACCACGCAGTTTCTCTACGCGAGGATGCCGATAATCCCGCGCGCAAACACCAGGGTGGCGCCGACGCTTGCAACTATCATCGCGAAATTGCGCGCCTGCTGCTTGGTGATGCGCGCTGACACTGTACGGGCCACGAAAGTGCCAAGCGCAATACCGACGAGGCCCGCCGCGAGGGTCGTAATGGCAACGCGGCCGTCGTGAGGGCCGTACCCGACGGCGAGTTTCAACGGTATGTTCACTGCGTTCATCGCCAAGAAATACACCTGTAACGTTGCTGCAAAACTGCGTTGCGGCCAATGCGCCGCCCGTGCATACGCCGTCAAGACAGGCCCCGCCTGCCCCACCGCAGCAGACAAGAACCCGCCAACGCCGCCCGTGAAATACATGGGCAGGCGCCCCTGAGCTCTGGGCATATTCCGCGCAAACACCGCGAAAGAAACCAGTGCCAGCATGATTAGCCCCACCGCTAGGTCCATCATGGATGCGTCGAGGTTTTGCGTAAGCAACACCGTAGCGAAAATCACCGGTACTGCCGCCACGCTGAAACGAGCTGCGATCGCCCAGTCCACATCCTTACGCTTCTCGACGAGTAACGTTCCTGCCGTCACCGAACCAATGATGTTGCCCCACAGCACTCCTTCTGCGGGGCCAAACAGCGCGATGAACACCGGTACTGCCACCAGCCCAAATCCCATTCCAGCAATGCTTTGAACGCCCGATGCCACCAATGTTGCGCCCGCAACCGCCATAAGCGCCCACACCGTTCCCATGACCCACACCATACTCGCGCCTGTTTCATGGCGCTCATTTTGACAAGCCTTGCGTTCTCGGGCGCGTGTTTTGCTCCGCTGCTCTTCCCACCTCTCCTTCCATCGGGCACGCACCCCGACTCTTACGCCTATTTTCACCATTCATGAGGTTCCCTCGTCCCCTCAGAAGTGCGTAATCTGTTTAGCTGGCAACCGTTACTTTGAACTTGGACGAACCAGTGGTGACGAACAGCACCTGCTAACCGTTTGAATTCCGGCCACGGGTTTCATAAAGTTGAAATACCGACGCGGGGTGGAGCAGTTCGGTAGCTCGCCGGGCTCATAACCCGGAGGTCGTAGGTTCAAATCCTGCCCCCGCTACGATTGTGATGTCCCACGACATATGTCCGCATATGTCGTGGGATTTTTTGTGTTTGGGGGGTTACCGGACAAATTGTGTGTCTATTGGTGGCGTGTCGTGTTGGTTTAGGGTTTGTATCTGCCTGCCCAGCCTTGTCTGATTGATAGTCTGAAGTGAAGCGTCCTGGGTTTTGTTCCTACCTGTTTTTGTGCCGAGTTTTCGTTGCTGTGGTGGGCGAAACTGGGGTTTTGAGTTGGTTTGCCTCAACTGTCAGGTCGGACAAGATGCGTTGCTAGAGGACAGGTTTTTACCTGTTACGGCGCGGGAAAGTCGCGTTTTGAGTTGTGTGTGGGCAACCATGAGGTCGGGCGAAAATGTTGCTAAACCTGGAGCACACGACTTGCATTGCGAACCAAAGCTCGGAGCCTCGGCGAAACTTAGAGTTTGGACCACGAGCCCGGACCAAGTGCTTCCCCCTCTCGCCCAAATAACTGGGCGTTCTTCCCGGCTACCTCTCTTCGACGATTCAGACCTAAAACGGCTAAAACCGGACCCGAAAAGGACAGCTCCCCTCACGGAGACCGATACAGCTCACACCCTAACTCGGTATTCAGACCTGAACGACCAAATTGGGCTCCAGTAAGGGCAGTTCGCCTCACGGATGTGGCAACAGTTGCCACCTCACCCACGATTCAGACCTAAAGTGGCGAAAACAGGTGTCCAAAACGCCAGTTCCTCTCACGCACGTTAAAACTCCGCGTCTGCGACCTAGTTCACCCAGCTCCTCCCTCGCGAATGAGGCTTCCCTACCGCATCAATAGGAAAGAAACATCTGCGTTTATCCGCAACGTTCCGCAGTTCCGAATTCTCAAGACGTATCCGTTGCCAGCTAAAACCTTTTATCCTTGTGCTAATAGCATTCACAGAAAGGTGGCGGTCACAGGCCAAGGTAATGAAAACGGGAAAGATTTTAGTTTCGACGCTACTCGCTGCGGCACTGGTGCTTGGCTTCGGCTCCATGGCATTTCATTACCTCACAAAGTCGCAAAAAAGCTGCGCCGAAGCCAACAAACAGCATGCCGCCACGGTCAAACAGTACGAAATAGAAGCCGCTAAGGCGCGAGAATTATTGAACTTCTTCAACGACGAGAACACCTTCGGCTACTCCACCAGCGACGAAGCCGCTACCCCACTCCAAGCAACGCGAGATGCGCTGAACAAAACGCCCAGCACCGCCGGAAACTGTTCCTCCGACGCTGATGCGAAAACCATATCCGACACTGCCCGCGAAACCGAAGAGGCCACGAAGATCCTCAGCGAATCGGTGCAACAACTCACCGAAGGTGTGCTAACCCATGCCGCGCCACTTATCAGCGAAAAAGACGGCGAGCACCGCGCCGCGATTACCAAAGCGTTGGCTAGCGCGAAATCGAGCTTAGCGAAAGCGAACTCCTCCGGCGGATATGGCAAAGTCGAAGGATCGCTGAGCCTTTTAATGGAGGCGCAACGACTGGTCGACTCACCGCCCGAAACTCCTGAAGTGCCCAACGAACTGAACAGTCTTGACGATCTGCGCGCCGCCAACGCTGCCCTCGACCGGATGAGTGAAATCAGGTCGAACGCGGAGCACTACTCCGCGGCGCTTAAGGGCTCCGTAGACAAATACAGCGACGAGTTGGAAAAGAAAAAAGAAGAACAGAAAAAGGCCGATGAGGCTAAAAAACGCCGCGAAGAAGAGGAGCGCCGGTCTGCTTGCAACGACATCGTCGTCGTTGGTAAACAGTGTTCAAACGGCGCGGAGATCCACTATCTTGCATCAAACGGTTGGGACACTAACAGCGCGATCCAAGATGCGCAAAGCGAGGGTTGCGCCAGCATCACGCCCGACAGCAACCCCTGCGACAACTGACCCGCACTGCCGACTTGGCCTTGCGAGACCTCATCTGTCCCCTCCAGCTTGACCCGACGAAAGCTGACTCGCCTTGTGAACTCAACCCGCGACCTCAACCATGAGGGAAAGCACCCATTCCGCGATCCCTTTAGGCCAGTTCCCCTCTGACTCACGTATAAGGCTGCGGCTAGCGCCACAACCATGAGGGGAACTGGCGTTTGGGAAACCTATTTCAAACACTTTGGGTCTGAAACGCCCATAAGGACTAAGCTCATTGCCCATTCGCGAGGAGAACTGGCAATCGAGAGGCTCGCTTTAGCCACTTTAAGTCTGAACACTGTTCGAAGCTACCAGTCAAATGAGTGTGCGTGATGGAAACTGGCAAAAACAGTATCCCTATTGGACTTTTAGGTCTGAATCACTGTTCCACATCAACCCACAGATTAGTAGGCGTCACGGAGCGTCGTGAGAGCCATTCATTGCCTCCACATCAACACCGACAAGCCAGCCAGTTTTCGATAGAGTCACTTTAGGTCTGAATTCCGACAGAGAGAAAACCCATGTGTCCTTGTGGATCCGGGAAGCCCTACGACCAGTGCTGCGGCCCTTTTCATCGGGGAGCCAACCCACCCACGGCTGAACACCTCATGCGTGCGCGCTATTGTGCTTTCACACGCGAGGACTGCGACTTCCTGTTGCGAACTTGGGATCCGAGAATCCGACCAGATTCCCTCACCTTCGACAATGCCATCACGTGGACACACTTGGAAATCGTAAAAAGCGTGAAGGGCCAGCAATCCGACTACATGGGCATGGTCCACTTCCGCGCCCACTACCTCACCCCGCAAGGACCGGGAGTACAAGAAGAACGCTCACGCTTCGTTCGCCAAGAAGGGGGCTCTCCCTGGATTTACGTCGATTAATTTTCGAGGACGAAGCTATGTTCTCTCAGGTGCTACCGTTTCGCTGTTAACCCGCTTGACCTGGTTCACATACCCTGTCACATGTTCAAAAGAGCTGGTCGGTGAGGCGCCTCCTAGTTTCACACCCGAGCTAACGCCTGCACCAATGGTTAGTATTTTGGTTTTGTGAGGGAGATGATGGGTTTACGTATTTCGAACTCGCTACTGGAGGATGTTGTGGTGTGTTGTTTTGGTAGGTCAAAGCTGGATCCAGCAATGGTGACTTTGGCGTCCCACACGGTTGTTACCAGCACATGGGCTTTACCTTCGTTGCGGTAGGTCCAGGTAATCGACTCGTTCGGGTATGGCGCGCCATCGGTTAAAGCAACCAGTTTAGATCCACTCCCGCCCGGCTCGTTGAACTCGATCTGGTGTTCTCGAACATTCCAGGTCACCTCAACATCGAGCCCGTCAATATTCATTGAGTAGCTAGGTTTATCACCTGTCATGTACACGATCGTTGGGACCGTGGCGAAAACCCAGCCTTTATTGGGCTGGACGTTGACTTGCATGCCGGCTGGGGTCTGGTAGTTAACTGCTTGTGCAGCTATTTGTGCGGGGTCGATAGGACGGTACTCGATTTCACCTTCGTTGGTGGTATCACCAGTTGGGGCCTGGACTTGGCCGTTCACTGGCTCATAACAAATCTGATGCGCGTAACCTTCACTCAAGCCCACTCTCAGCATATGGCACGGCGCAAGGGTGTCCCCGGCCCACGCACCGGCAAAGTTAAACCTAACCCTGTGAGTACCATCACTTGTCAGACCCAAATCATAAGTACCAGGGGTAGGAAAAATCGGGAGACTAGCCGCGGGCAGAGGTTTGTTTGACTGGGGATCACTGTCCAAATAGTAGTGCCTATCAACTTGTGGGAATAGCGCGTTGCTTATGATCAGCAACGGCACCAAGAGCAGGCTTGGGAGCACCGCCAGAATTGACTTAATCATCATCCACGCCCCTCATCTGAAGTTCTACGACTTTCCACTCATCGCGCCAGACAACTTCAACTGCGCCTATGATTTCTCTGTCCTCAAACTTCACGAGCTCACCCGTCGGCCCATCATGAAACACGTGTCCAGGGACGAAGGCAGCAAGCTGAGTGCCATATTCAGCTTCGGGTCGGCTTCCCCCATACGCGCTACCGTTCACCCGCGTAACTTGAAGGTCATATCCTTCGTAGTAAGAGCCTTCTTCAATCCTTATTTTCATGCGATCTAAGAAGCGGTTACACGACACTGAGTCTTCAATGCAAAGAGATGCGAAGGAGTCAATATCGCGAGTCGCGCCGGCGTACCCAAACATGTGCAAGACATAAACCGAAAAAGCCTGTGCTCCCAGCACTGAATGTTCGTGCGCTTCGGGTGGCATATCCGGTTTGGGATACGGATAAAGCACGTCTGCCGGCGGGATTGTGGGAGCCTCAGTCACCACTTCAGTTATGGCGGTGGTGGTCAGAGAGCTTTGCGCCTGCTCAGCCTCATTCTTTTCCGATGAAGAACAGCCCACGGCGCTCGCACTGAGAAAACCCAGTAGGACCACAGCTGTCATAGCTTTTAGATGGCGCATCGTAGCAAACTCCTCAAATGTAAAGCCTGTACAAGGAAAGTACGACATCGCCCACACAATTCCCAGACCATCTCAAAATCTGTGCATAACCCACTTCAAAAATGAACACATGTCCACAAGTATGGTGTCTGGAATGGGATTCAGATGAAAAATCACAATCTGCTTATCAATAGCACGCCTTGAGAAGATTGGATGGAACTTCTGGCACTATTGTTCTGAATCGCGAATGACGGCCAACCCCAGGTTGGAGAGGAAGTGCCCGATGAGCGCATTCCCTCAACCCGAAAGATACTGGAACCCTGAGGGGGACGACACACGCCACGAGTCTAAGATTCGAAATGCCAGCGGGCAGAAACCACCCCAGTTTCAAGACATCACCTCACAGCTGGGAGTTCTAAGCGCCGACCACGCAAACGGTACTCCCCTCCGGGCACCACGCAAACCCCGGGCGGCTAGCAACAGTGACGCCGAGCCCTCGACGACAGATCGCGTTGCGCGCAGGCCATCGCTGCAAATAGGTGAAGTCGCAGGGTTCGACGTCACTCAGCTTAAGGGCTCAACGAAGACGGGAAAATACGAGGGAATACCATCCTCAAGAAACAACCGATCAAAATCGGTTAAAGGAGCTTTTCAGAGCCTAACTGCCAGACGCGACAATCGACGAAGCACTAGCGAAAAACCGAAAAAAGACCGGATCGTAGCTGGCGTAACAGCGATTTTGCTGGGCGCGTTTGGTACGCACAACTTTTACCTCGGCAAGTACAAGCTGGCGCTGATACAGTTGCTGATCACCTTGCTCTCTGCGTTAGGGCTTGCTCCGGTTGTTGCCATGTGGGGAGTTTTTGAGGGACTCATGTATCTCTTCGGCTCAGACCCAAAGTGGAAAGTCGACGGTTGGGGCCGTCCCCTCGCAAACTAAGAAATACGGGAGCTGGGCAGCAGGACGGCTTACCATTCAGATCCGAAATGCCATAAAATCCCCTTTCCAAGCCAGTTTCTATCGGGAACGTAATGGCTTTGCCGTCCACTTGAAGCAACTCCGACCTAAACTGGCGTGGAGAGCACCCATTTGTGACACTTCCCGTCTCGCACCTGCATATGTGGACCGGCGCCAACTTCGGCCTCGCTTAGTTCCTACCCTCAGTTTCGGTTCTCAGTTCCCCCCCTCAGTTTCTTGCCCTCCCCCAGTCCACTTCCTCCCCCAGTTCTCTCGTTCAGCCCCCGTTTCTACCTCGTACGCTCACCTCTTCCCTTGGCCAGACCCCCTCCCACCCCTTGTTTCCCCAGGCAGCGCTTTCCCCAGCGTGTCCACAGCCCTTGCCCAGTGACGCCCTCGAAAACCGCAGTCATGATGGTCTTGCGGCATGGAGCATATTGACAACATCGCAACATGGGCACAATCAGGCCGCACAATCACGAGGCGCAAAAGGAACAGCCGAGTCCGACTTGCCTACGGCGTCTGGGCACAAATCCAACCCGGCGCCCCCTGGGAAATCTGGGAAGCCGTACAAAAGGAACGCGCCCGGCGCGTCCTAAACATGTCCGCTGATGGCACCGCACTGGACGGCTCCATCGCCGCCCTCATGTACGGCGCGCCCATCCCACACAAAACGTGGGAAATCGAGCTCATCACCGGAGTCAAACATTCCCGGCACCACGCCAAATGCAAGCTACGATTCGTCGGCGAAGCCACCTATCAGTGGGTTGGCAGTGCCCTCGGCCTGTTACCCGCGACAACGCCACAAAATAGCTCAGCCACCAGCGTCGAAGTCCCCTCCGCTACACACGGCCAAAATCTGCCTCGAATACACGAGGGGGTGGTAAAGCGAAGCTCAAGAACCCTTCCCACCGACGCGTACACAACGATCGACGGGTTGAAAACACTGAAATGGGACTACCTCTGCGTGGAACTACTGGCCCGTCATCCCGCGCCCCATTGCGTGCCAATAGTCGATTGGTTCATTCAGCAGCGCGTTCTCGAGCATAAACGAGACCGCGCCGCCGTCGAAGCAACCTTCCGAAACATCCTTCTGCGGTTCGAAACCATCCTGGCAAGCCGAAAAGACCACCGCAGGAAACGGCGCGCGAGGCACAATCTCCGCCTCATCTCACCCTGGTCCGAAAGCGTCGGGGAATCATTACTAAGACTTGAACTTCACCGCTTCGGCTTCCCTCCCGCCACCGAACAATTCGAAATCGGAGAAGGAGGTCGCCGCTACTTCACCGACTTCGCATACCCCTCTAAAGGACTCGCACTCGAATTCGACGGTATTGTCAAATACGATGGCACCATCATGAACCCCGAGATTGCCTTGCACGAGGAGCGGCAACGAGAAGAAACGATTCGCCGAAAACTTCCAAACCTGGAACGGTTCACCTGGGGCGAGTTCAAATCCGGGAGCCTCTCCACTCGCCTCGCCAAACTGAGATCACGGTATTTCCCTGGTGCGATGATGCGGCGCCTCATCTGACTCTGCAGTCACAATCCCCGGCGTGCGCGTAATGTGTCCTCTGCATAATGCGATGTTATGCCATTCGAGGCCTTGTCTTGGTTAGCGGTCAGCCTCTGGAGCACGAATTTATGCGTGCACAGTGCTATGCTCAGCATTTTGCTTGAGGATTGCAGGCGGCTGCCACCCACGAAATTCGGCACACACGTTGCGCCCCAGCGCCGAAGTTCGATCCTCTTTCTAGACCCTTAAGACACAATTTTTAGGCCTGCAACACCAGCAACGATCATGCCGATGAAAACCAGCTTCAACGCCGTTAACGTCTCGACGCCGGCGAATGCAGCCCAAAGCACCGTCGTTGTAGCACCAATCCCAACCCAAATCGCATACGACGTGCCCACCGGCAAATCGCGTAACGCCAAATACAGGCCGCCTACCGAGATGATCGAGCCGACCACGAAGCTAATCACGTTAAGCAAAGTAATAGTGCCCTCGGCCATGCGATCCAACGCGCTTGCCCACATGGCCTCGAACATCGCGGAAACAACTAGAATGACCCAAGCCAACAGCATCCTCCTCAATCAACTTCGAACGTACCAGCTGTTGCCGTCAGTGCCGCTTCAAACGCATCGCGAGCGCGCTCATTCGTCACCGCAAAAATAACTGTTTGCAAAGCTCTGCATAAGCCACTCTCTGAAACATTCCACGTTGTCACAGCGGAGGCGGCAACTCGCGCAACCTCATCCATTTCCCAACCGTACGCGCCGGCCGAGATAGCTGGGAACGCCACCGATCGGGCACCTAACTGCGTGGCGAGCTCCAAGGAGTTCCGGAACGCCGATTCAAGCAAATGCGGATCATTCTCGCCGGCATGCCGATTTGGCCCCACTGTGTGAATGACCCAAAGTGCAGGCAAATCGTAGGCTCGCGTGGCTATAGCTTGACCTGTTGGAAGTCCTTCCGGTAGCTCATTTGTCCTTATCTTGCGGCATTCTTCAAGCAAACCAGGACCGGCCGCCCGATGGATTGCGCCGTCTACACCGCCTCCGCCCAGCAGCGATGAGTTTGCCGCATTCACGATCGCATCTACTTCCAGCACAGTTATGTCTGCAACCTCGACGATTAAATTCAACGCGGCCTCCCATTATCTCTACCAGTACAACCGTATGCTATGCGCGTCTCTATTGCGTGCGAGACCCAAAGTGACGGAAACCCCCTGATAATGGGACACTTCCGCTCTCGTAGCTATCCTAGATGGGGTCGCCCGCCAGGTTTTCAGACCTAAAAAGGCAGAAAATGAGTACCATTCGACCACTTGCCCTCACGCATGTGTAGCTGTCCTCCAGTAGGATCCTCGATTCCGACCAAAAACGACCTGACGATACCGGCATTCCGCCATTTTGGGTCACGAACCCGTATGAGTATGAGCAAGTGAACGCCATTCAGACCCAAAGTGTGTTGAAACCCCACTCTTTCGGGAACTTTCCCTCACGTAGCGTGGCCAACAGCTCCGCGGGTTACGGAAGTCAGACCTAAAACACCAGAAACGCCACCTAAATGATGCATTTCCCATCGGGCACGTGATCTAAAGCGGTTAGCTAAACCGCGAGTTACAACCTGAGACCACCAGAGGTCACCATAGGCCACCAGAATGCACGCAAGCCGATCCCAGCCAGAACTTGCCCCCGCTCTTCCTAACAAGAACCCACAGTCAACACCTGCTGGAGGCCGCGACCGCCAATCAAGTCAGAACCGGCAGGGCCGCCCGCTCCGGCGCAAAGCAAGGCCTCCCGCCTTCCAGCTCTTCGCTGGCCGACGGGAGGCCCCGACTTTACGTGGTTGCCGTCACTTCTTAGCGGCAGTGCCCTCCGGCTCGGTGGGCGCGGCCGTTGGTTCGGGCGCCTCCACAGTGAGCTCCTCTGGGCTGAGCTGCGTTTGTGTATCCAGCTCGTTCTGCAAGCGAAGCGCCTGAGTCAAGTAGCTCTGCAAGCGCTCCTGCTGCTTACCATACTCGGCCCAGTTACCAGCCTTCATCGCGTCGTCGCCCGCAATGATGGCGTCACGCGCACCCTGCAGAGCGCTGGTCAGCTTCTGCTGGGCCGACAAGTTCAGATCCTCGCTCTCACCCGAACTGGATCCGTCCTTGTTGCCCGCCCCTTCGGCCAGCTCCGCAGCCGAGTCGCCCTTAAATGTCATGTCGAGGGCGCCCTCAAGAGTTTCACTGAAGCCGACGGAATCACCAAACGCAGTCATAACCTTACGCAGAACCGGGTACTTCGTTGAACCAGTACCCTGCAGGTAGACCGGCTGCACATACAGCAGGCCGCCACCAACAGGTAGGGTGAGCAGATTTCCGAGAATCACCTCAGATCCCTCCTGATCCATAAGGTTCAGCTCGCGCGCAATCTCCGCGTTCGCATTGAAGTTATTCTGTACCTGGCCCGGCCCTGGAACTGTGGTCGAGGACGGGAGCGCGAGCAATCGCAACTGTCCGTATCCCTCGCGCACCTTGCCAGCCTCGGAGCCTGTTTCGGAGTCAACGGCGAGGAAGCCCGCCATCGGCTCGCGGTCCGCACGTCCGCCAGGCACGAACACGGAGGTCAGAGAGAACTCCGCACTCTCCTGTCCCGGCATCTGCATGGTCAAATAGTACGGCGGTTGAACAGGCGTCGAGCCGTCGACGTTTCGCACTGAAGTCGGGTTTTCGGATAGCCTCCAGCGGTCACCACCCGTGTAGAAATCGCCGGCCTCGGTCACGTGGTACGCGGCGAGCAACGACCTTTGAACCTTGAACAGATCCTGCGGGTAGCGTAGGTGCGCCATCAGGTCACCAGAAATGTCCGTGAGCGGCTTCACCTGACCGGGGAATGTCTTCATCCACGACTGGAGGATCGGATCTTCCTCATCCCACTGGTAGAGCGAAACCGAACCGTCGTAGGCATCAACCACTGCCTTAACCGAGTTACGCATGTAGTTGATGTTCGGCTGCGCTGCGTAAAGCGCAGAATCCTGCGTTGAGGCGTCCGCAGTTGCCGCAGAAACGTTGACGTGTTGCGCGTACGGATAATGGTTCGAGGTGGTGTAAGCATCCACAATCCAGACGAGACGCTTCGGCGTGGATGGGTCGCCATCCACATCGACCACAGCCGGGTAGGGCCTGCGGTCAAGCGTCAGATACGGAGCGACCTTCGAGACACGCAACGCCGGGTCACGGTCGTACAGAATCTGCGATTCAGGGTTGATCTGCGACGCGAAGAAAATGTTCGTCGATTGGAACTTGATTGCAAACAGGAGTTTATTGAAGAAGTTGCCAATCGACGGACCACCGTCACCGTCGAATGTTGTTGGAACCTGGCCTCCCGACTGCTCATCGGGGTAGTCCAACTCGAGTGGGTCCGCCCCTTCTGGGGCGCCGACGATCGAGTATTCCGGCGAGTTCGGCGAGAAGTAGACGCGCTGCTCGTATTCTCCAACATCGCCATTAGAGGGTATGCCATCCTCCCACCACTGCGGTTCGCCCTTTGAATCAACCCTGTTACCGTAGGCTGCCACTACACCGTAACCATGCGTGAAAATGGTGTGCCGGTTGACCCAGTTCTGCTCGTTATTGTCAAGGCCCTCGAGGTCGATCTCGCGAACCGCAATAACCGTATCCCGCTTCTGTCCGTCAATCTCATAACGGTCAACGTTTAGCTGATCCTCGAACGTGTAGTACGAGCGTGACTGCTTCAACTGTCGAACAGTGGGCGAAATAATATCCGGATCAATGAGACGAATCTGCTGCGTTGAAGCCGCATCATCACGGAGCTGACCAGTGGCCGTGTCGGTCCTCGCCGCGTAGGTCTGCACTTCAACATCCTCGAGGTCGTATGCCGCAAGCGTCGCGTCAATGTTGCGCTGAATATACGGCGACTGCAGGGCACGCTCGTTCGGGCGCACCTTGAACTGCTGGATCAACGCGGGATACGCCATACCGAGGACGAGGGCGGAAACAACCGTAACAGCAACACCGGCTGCGGGCAGATGCCAAGTGCCACGGAAAGCAGCAACCACGAAGAGCGCCGCCACAAGCACCGAGATAACCGCGAGGATCATCTGCGCCGGAATGTAAGCATTAACCTGCGTGTACAGCGCGCCATCGGAAGGCGATCCTGTAGTCTCCACCAGGGCCCGGTAAGGGGCAATCCAGTAGCGCAGGCCAACCACTAGCGACAGGATTGCCGCAAGGATCCCTACTTGACGCCGAGCCGGCCTCGTAACCCGAAAACGAGGAGACATTTGAATAGCGCCATAAAGGTAGTGCACGACGATGGAAGCCAAAAGGCTCACAACGAACACTGTGGTGAACAACGAGAGGATCATCTTCAATAGCGGCAACGTAAACACGTAGAACGAAACGTCCGTGTTGAACTGCGGGTCCGTAACTCCGAACGAAGTGCGGTTCATCCACATAATGATCTGCCGCCAATCTGCGGCAAGCCCCAACCCCGTAAACAGGCCGATAACCAGCGGAACTCCCCAGAAAATGACGCGACGGAGCGAAGTCATTTTCTCCTGATACTGCATCAGGCTTTCGCTGCGGGCACCAAGCATTGAACGCGGACGCTTCTTATACGCCCAATTCATGTTCAGGCCAACGATCGTGGCGTTCACAAGCGTCGCCACCACAACAATCGCTAGAATCGACAACCACTTGGTCCACAGCACTCGTTGAGCTTCCAGCTGGTTGAACCAAAGGATCTGCGTCCACAGATCGGACGCAACGTAAATGAACACACCAAGAACCAGAAGCACCAGGATGGTGATCCGGAACGGCGTCATCCCCTTCTTAGGGTGATTGGGCTTTTCTGGCCTGGACGGCTCAGGAAATCCCTGGAATGGAAAACCGCTCACGTTTTTCCTCTCGAAAACTAGCGCGTTTGCTTACACTGTCCATCCAGTGTATCGATTGGCGAGGCATAAGGCACACGGGAATAATGGTGCTTAGCATACCCGCCTTGCGCCCTGCCGATCAGGACTGAACGTTCTGGTTCAAGTGTAGGGCGAGCTACGGACAAAGGAAGTGAACGATGTTCAACGAGGACGAGGCTACAACCGCCTCCCCCATGCCAAATGGCGTAACTAGCGCTCAGTTGGGCCTGACGCAGGCTGTACACGAGATTGAGCAAGCGGCCTCGGCCTTGGGTTGGGACCACGCCTCAACGGTTTACGCGCTCGTACCCACCGCAGAGTTGCTGGCCTTGGAGGAACTTCCCGCAGATATGCGCGAACACCTCGAGTCCAACTGGGACGGCACAGAAACCGCTCTGACCGCGGTCATCCAGGAGGACCTGCCCGGGGAGGATCTTGAGGAAACCCTCGCGCAACTAGGCTGGCCCGAGTCCGTTGCCGGCGTAGCAGTTGCCACCGAACGCGTCATGGTTCCGCCCGCCGTGCAGGAGCAGGCTCCTGAGGACCCGGTAGAGGCAGTTGAGTTCTTCGCTAATCACCCTGACCGAGACGAGGTCCGTATTGTTGCGGGCGTTCTACGCACCGGCGAATCCTGGTGCGCGGTGCGGGCGCGATCCCACGACAATAACGACGAGGTTGCCGAGGGCACCAATCTAGTTCCCGGCTTAGTGGAGGCCCTTTTTACCACGTTCATGCCGGCCGAAGAGCGCCGGTCTGGTGGCTGTGGTAGCGGTTGCGGCTGCGGCTCCGGCGGCGGAGGGTGTGGGTCCGGCGGAGGACACGGAGACGGTGGCTGTGGAGGCGGCGGTTGCGACTGCTAGCCTCGCTCTCGCAACGGCACCTGCCTCCGGTCTGCCAGCTTTAGGTGTGTGAGGGAAACTGCCCCAAAGCGGCATTGAAACGGTCGCTTTGGGGGCTGAATCATTGCAGGGAAACCTCCCTATTCAACGACCGTGACCCTAACTACCCGAACCACGCAGGTTTCCTGCCATTTCGGCTCTGAATCGCACATGAGCCCGCCGCTTCAACCACATCCGTGAGGGAAACTGGCAAACCAAAGGCTTTTTCTGGCATTTCAGGTCTGAATACCGTGATCGCACATCCCCAGAATCGCATCCGTGAGGGGAAGTCATCGTTTAGGAGCTTGAATTAGCCGCTTTGGGTCTGAATGGCGCGCGCCGGCAATCATGCGTCAATGGGAGAAGACCCCGGCGCGTCCCTATGCTCGACGAGGTCTCACTCAACCTCACAAACCGGGTGATTTATCGTAGCTCCCTTCGATATGGACTGCACCGCCTCGCGCGCATCCGCGAGCGTCGCAACGGGCCAGACCTCTAAACCATCGGGGATATTTCCCACCACCTCATCGCAATTCGACTTCGGCGCAAGGAACCACTGCGCTCCATCACGCTTCGAGCCGTACATTTTCTGCACGATACCACCGATTGGCTGCACCTCGCCGTCATATCCAATGGCCCCGGTGCCCGCAATGATCGCACCGCCGGTCGAATCCCCACCCGTAAACTTGTCGATGATGCCCAGCGTAAACATCAGGCCGGCCGAAGGGCCACCAACGTTTTCCAAATGGATAGTCACATCAATCGGCAACGTCACGTCCGCAGTCAAGTAGATACCGAACCGAGAGCCTTCAAAATCCGACTCCACATTCTCGGGCAGATAAGTGCGCATGGCAAGGGTTTTCTTCTCACCATTACGCAGAATTTCCAGCTTCACAGGCGTTTCCGGCGGGAGCGTTTTCGGAAGCGCGAACGGAACTGACGGACGGTCAACCGCATGCCGTTCCCCATCGGGTGTGATGATCGCCTGGAGCACATCGCCCTCCTCAACCACGCCCTCCGCATGCGACCCTGAGGATGCACCAGCAATCGTCATGGTCGCGCCCACGTCGTAACCGAGCTCCTCCAAAGCCACCGAAGCGGCCGTCGATTGGGAGGACATCATTTGGACTTTGTTGAGTTCATCCAGTTCCTCGCGAGTGAGGTCGCGCGGGTAGACCTCCTCCACCGGCCTCACGTTGCTCGACGGATCCAATTTTGCCAGCAGATAATCCACCAGGGACACGTGAGCGTCCGGCCCGCCCAGACTCGACACGGTGACCATGCGTAGCTGCCCCTCGGACTGGTTCACGACGTCAGGGTCGTCAATGTCGATTACAGGGTTGCCATTCATAGAACCGAGGACATCATACGTTGGCCCCGGCGACGTAATCACGTACGGCATGGGCACCGCGAACGCAATAACCCCAACTAGAACCAGCGCGCCCACTAATGTGCCCCAGCGGCTGATTTTTCTGCGGAGTGGACGCGAATGGCTTGACTGTTTCTCGCCTTCCTCACTCATTTCCGAGGGGGCGTTGTGATACTCGATAGCCATATGTTCCTCCAACCGGCCGGCCACCGTCTGGGCCGCCGAAACCATTTTGCGTGAATGGTACGAACTTTTCCAAGCGTGAGGAGGTGCGGGTCTTGAGCGTGCGTGAGGGGAACTACCTCTTGTTTGCGTTTCCTATCTGAGCGAGCAGCACTCCTCCGCTCCTCAGGGGGGGCGCAGTCTCTAGGAGATCCTTCGGGAATAGGTGGCCTCACAGGATCATCGATTCAGACCAAAAGCGGCAGGAATTGCCTCAAAGTTGTCACTTTCACTCACGGACGCAGTTACAGCTACCGGTGTTAACAGTATTCAGAGGCAAACTAGCAGTTTTACCACCCAAAACTGTCGTTTTCCCTCACAGATGTAGCGAGAAACTAAACTTTGTTACAGTATTCAACCCCAGAGAGGCGATAACGGCACCACGAATGGGCAGTTTCCCTCACATACGGTAACAGAAGGGTTCACTGCCGGGATTCTCCACCACTTCCTCTCACGCGCCGAGTCAGTTCGCTATAGGCTAAACGCCTAAATACCGGCCCAAACGGACTCATTCCGCACCCTCTCGGCGCGCCAGCGCAGAAGAGGCGGTAATTTGGAAGGCATGAGCGAGAACAACCCCGACATGTTTGAGTCAAGCGAGGACGGCAAGCGGCCGTCGTGGGAAGAGATGCTCCGAAGTATGCTCAGCCATGACGTTGCTGACGAGATGCTGAATGCCATCCGCGCGAGCGGTGTGGACCCTGCGTTGCTGGGTGCCGGCATGAAACTCCCCCGTACACCCGAAGAAATGCGCTCGATGCTCGGGCAGTTAAACTTCATGATGAGTTCAAGTAGCGGCCCGATCAACTGGAAGATGGCGCACGAAATCGCGCGCCACCGAGCATGGGGCGATGGAGACTTGCAGATCTCCGCAGCCGAGGGCCAGCGAATCCGCCAAGCCCTGCAGGTTGGCGATCTGTGGTTGGACGCGGTAACGGACTTAGCTCCTCCGCAGGGTGATCGCCACGCGTGGCGCCGTTCCGACTGGGTGGATAACACGCTGGAAACGTGGAAGCAGATGGTTGAGCCGGTTGCAGCGAACGCGTCGCGCGCCCTCTCCGACGCTCTGAAACAGCAGATGGACCAGATGACAAATCATGGCATCGGAGAGTTGCCGGAGGGCTTGTCGACGGTGTTCAGTCAGGCTCAGCCGATGATGGAGCGCCTCTCTGCAGCGGTTTTTGCCGGCCAGATCGGCGAGGCCCTGGGTGGTCTCTCCCACGACGCCTTCGGTTCTACCGACGTGGGCATTCCGTTAACCGATGGTGGCAGCACCGCCCTCATTGTGCCTAATGTGAACTCTTTCGTGGACGGCCTCGATATTCCAACGGATGAGGTGTACCAGTTCCTCGCGTTGCGGGAGGTAGCACACGCTAGGCTGTTCCATTCCGTGTCCTGGTTGCGGTCAGAGATTTTGCAGTCCGTACAGAACTACGCGACCGAGATCCGTATTGACACTGATGCTATTTATGAGGCCGCCACTTCGATTGATCCGACAGACATGGCGGCGCTCCAAGATGCGATGACGGCCGGAGCGTTTAACGCGGAGCCCACTCCCGCGCAGGAGAAGGCGCTGGAGGATTTGGAGACTCAGCTCGCGCTCGTGGAGGGTTGGGTTGAAGTTGTTACTCTCGAGGCGGGTCGCCCATACTTGCCGCATATCGAGCAGTTGCGCGAGTTAATGCGTCGCCGCCGCGTTTCAGGTGGTGCCGCAGAACGGATGCTCGAAAAGCTCATCGGCCTGAAATTGCGTCCGCGTCAGGCACGTAACGCTGCACAACTTTGGCAGATTGTTTCAAGCGAACGAGGCCGTAGCGAACGCGATGCTCTTTGGAATCACCCCGACTTTGCACCAACCGCCGCCGAGCTTGCCAATCCGGAGGCTTTCCTTCTTTCCCGCAAGCGGAAGGCCGAAGCCGAGGCCGACATTGATGCTGCTCTGGAGCAGTTATTGGAGGGGACACTAGGCTGGGCCGAGGGGCTTGAGCCAGGTCAGGATTCGGAGGGCGATGCCAAGCGTGTCGGTTCACCCGGCTCTGGTGCTGGTGGGTCAGATTTTGATGCTAACAGGTCTGAGTCGGGCGGTGGCCTCGACGATGATGCTTCATCTAACGATGAAGATGAAGATACCGGTCAGACCTAGCTTCCGAGCTTAGTTACGTTCCCGTAGAGGGTGTTGAGGCACGATGCTTCAGCACCCTCTTCAACGTGCGAGAGGGAAACTGCCCTCTTACACGTCCGTGAAGGGAACTGACCATTCGCGCCCACGTTCTAACCACTTCGGGTCTGAATACCGTCAAGGAATGACTTGCCCCATCGTATCCGCGAGGGGAAGTGGCGAATCCGACCCCGTTTTAGACGCTTTGGGTCTGAATCGACGGAAGAACGGGTTTTCCACAGTTACGAGCCGCCCCTGGACGCCGCCAACGCATTCTGGGATCGTAAACCCAACAAGCCAGATACAAGCGAGGAAACCAAACGTAACTCTCTCTCTCCCCCCCCCCC
>NZ_KE150267.1:0-132169 GCF_000411155.1 Gleimia europaea ACS-120-V-Col10b | reverse complement strand
CCCCCCCCCCCGAACCAGCCGCATGTTGTGATCACCAGCGAACACAACAAACCCACCGAACCAAACGACCGTCCCGTAAAACCGCCAAGCAAACACGGCCAGATGCCCATCCGGACAAAACTGCCGGCCAACACGATCAGACGCCCACGTCATCAAAACCACCAAGCAAACACGACCAGCCACCCGCCCCAGCGCACTTCATTCCACTACCAGATGTGACCAGACAGCCCGTCACCTTGTTAATACGAGTAGAGCCCGTGCGGCTCTAAGGAGGACCAATGCAGCTTCGTGAAGGAACAGCCATTTTTGTTCGCGCGAACGGAGACGTACAAGTTGGCATGGGGCCAGCGAGCACAGTACTCACCGGTCTTGAACCCGTCGAGCAGTCCTACTTGCAGAGTTTGAAGTTCCACTCGTCCAACACGGCCACACATGCACGCGCGAAGAAGCGCAACATTTCTGAAGCTCGCATCCACAAGCTTGAAGATTTACTAAAACAGCGTCATTTAACTCAACTTGCCGCAGAGGTGCAGTCAACCAGTGACAGCAAGCGATTAATGCGCCGAGACGGCACTACCAATGCCCTCGGGAAACGCGAGCAGATCCGCGTTGACATAGTGGCGCACAGTTGTGGTGACCCCACGCAGTTTCTCAAAATGAGGACGTATTTGTCTGCCCTCGTGGAGTCGCTTCAAGGCGCGTCCATAAGGCGGCTTGACCTGCGGTATTTTGGCGACGACATGGGCAATTCGTCGCGTACCACGTTGAATCGGACCATTGGCTTGGGCAAACCTTTAGCATCTGAACCGCATTTCATTATCGCGTTGTTCGCGAGGGCATCTTCATACTCACTTATCCGCGAGTGGCAAGACTCGGGGATCCCGCTACTGTCAGTAATTTTTAACGAGGATAACGTTCAGGTTGGCCCGTTTGTTCGCACCGGAGGATCTCCGTGTCTGGAGTGCGTGGACCGCAATTTACGCGACATGGATGAAGAGTGGCCAGCGCTGCAGATTCAGTGCCGCCATCAACCATTTCCGAGCCTCTCCTCTGACCTGATCTTGGCTTCCGCAATGATGACTGCGCGCCTGGTTGCGAATGAGATTGATGGGTTTGGACTACCCCCTGGTGAGGTTCGGTTCATTGACGAGAACTTCGTTGTGAACCGCTTTAATTGGCCGATTCACCACGAGTGCTCCTGCACGGGACTACCCGCAAGTGTGAAGGTTCCTGTAAGCAAGAAATCCGCTCAAAACTAAAGGACAGCACACCACTGAACACAAACCGTGCCGAGAGTTGCCATCAAGTGCGTAAATTAAGCTCCTCCACTACCTAGCCCCATCTCAAGCAACGAGCCGCGCAGTAATCTGATGATCACTCTCCCGCATTGTCTCGGATGATTCTCAAAACGTCGGCGCCGTACTTTTCACTCTTAGTGGCCCCGATGCCGGGGATTGTGCGCAGTTGTATTAGAGTTTCGGGCTTCACGTCGGCTATTGCCATAAGCGTACGGTCGGTAAATATCGTGTAGGCCGGTTTCGAGATTTCACGCGATAGCTCTAGTCGCCATTGCCTGAGCGTTTCGAACAGACGCTTTACATCTTCGGACGCGTCCGCAAGCTCATCTTTCAGTTTGGGAGCAACGCGTCTAGGTTTGATTGGCTTGATTTCTTCCACTGGCCAAATTGAGTCTAAGAACCGAGAGTTTTCGCGCGTCTTGCTTCTACCCACTCCGCGAGATTTGGCATAGGAGATCACGAGGTGCGTTTTCGCTCTCGTAACACCCACGTAGAGCAGGCGTCTTTCTTCCTCGATCGACTCTGGTGTTTTTGCAAGCGAGATGGGCAGTAACCCCTCGGATGCGCCGGCGAGGAAAACGGCCTCCCATTCCAGACCTTTCGCTGCATGTAGCGATGAGAGAGTCACGCCTGAAATGGTGGGCGCAAGTTGGGCTTCGGCTCTTTCGTTGAGTTCTTGTACGAATTCAGCCAACGGCAAATTTTCGCGTTCAATGGCTAGATTGACGAGGGCGTCCAGGCTCTCCCATTTTTCTCGAACCGCGCCTTGCCCCGATGGCGGTTTGACCGTCCATCCAAGCCCGGAGGCAACATTTTTTACTGCTTCTAAGGTGTTTTTTTCAAGGCCGAGGCCACTGGCGTCCACCTGCTCGGGTTTAGCAAGCACCTCAAGGTTTTTAGACTCTTTCTCCTCCCCCGGATTCACGCTACTAGCCGGCAGTTTTATGCGAACCAGTTGGCGCAGAATCACCATTGCTCGCCGGATTTCTTCCCGTTCGAAGAATTTTTCTCCCCCGCGAATGATGAACCCTATGCCGGCATCGGCGAGCGCCTGTTCGAACGCTTCGGATTGCGCGTTGGTGCGGTAGAGGATCGCAATGTCTTGTAGCGGGACGCCGTCTTCAGTTAGGGATTTGATGTGCGCGGCGATGCCGGCAGCTTCGGACTGGTCGTCGGCATAGGAGGCAAATGATACGGCTGGGCCTGATGGTCGCTGCGATTTAAGGCGGACGGCCCCTTCGGGCATGCCCTTGTCTGAGGTGGCGTTCCTACGCCGGATCCCTGCAGCACCTTCGAGAACTTTGTTCGCGATTGAAACGATTTGCGGTGTGGAGCGGTAGTCCCGGTTTAGTTGTACTCGCCGAGCTCCGGGGTGGTATTTTTCGAAATTCACGAGGTAAGCCGGATCCGCTCCTGCGAAGGAGTAGATTGTTTGGGCAACGTCGCCTACGACGCACACATCGTGTCGGCCTCCGAGCCATTCTTGCAGGAGCGCGAATTGCAGGGCGGAGACGTCTTGGAACTCATCGACAATGAAGTTGCGGTACTGGGATCGCACTGCTCGCGCGATGTCGTCGCGTTCTTGAAGAAGACCGGTTAGCAGAAGGAGGGCATCTTCGAAGTCGATAACGCCCCGTTCATCTTTGGAATCTTCGTACGCCGACAGCAGTGTTGCCATGGTTTCGAGGTCGAGGTCGGCGGGCGCCTCGCGTAGCTGCGTGGTGGCGGCGTCAACGTATGCGTCGGGCCCAACCATGGAGACTTTTGCCCATTCGATTTCGGCTGACATGTCACGGATTGCAGTTTTGTCGATGGAAAGGCCCAAGCGTTTTGCGGCGTTGGCGACAATGGGAGCTTTGTAGTCCATGATGGGCCGCATTGGCCCGCCGATGGCTCGTGGCCAGAAGTAGCGTAGTTGGCGTAGCGCGGCGGAGTGGAAGGTTCTGGCTTGCGCGCCGGGCACGCCAAGATCTCTTAGGCGCGTGCGCATTTCGGCGGCCGCGCGCTGGGTGAAAGTAACTGCGAGTACGGAGCCGGGATCAAACGCGCCTATCGCGGTTCCGTATGCGAGCCGGTAGGTGATGGCGCGGGTTTTACCGGTTCCGGCGCCGGCGAGCACGGATAGCGGCCCGGTAACTTGCATGGCCACTTGACGTTGTTCCGGGTCGAGCGCTTCAAGTAGGGCGTTAGGATTTTGTCCCAATCTGCTTTACCTCCTGTCCTTAACCATTATGCGTTAGGGGACGGACAGCAAATTGCGGGCGCGTTGGTTGTGGATCGAGATGCGCGGCTACTTTTCCTCGCCGGGCAGGGGCTGGCCGTACCACTGGCGGATGATGGCGCGGGCGATAGAGATGGGGCCAGGCACCTCTGCTTCTCCGGCCCGAATAGCATCGGCGTATTCTTCACGCGTATACCAGCGGGCCCAGTCGATTTCCACTCCATCCACAACCGGTTCAAGCCCGGATCCGTCCACAACCCGGGCGCGGTAGCCGAGCATGAGGGACCGGGGGAAAGGCCATGCTTGGGATGCGACGTACTCGATCCGATCTACGTGTAGTCCAACTTCTTCTAGTGTTTCTCGCACAACGGTCTGTTCGGGTGCTTCGCCCATTTCCATAAATCCGGCCACTAAGGAGGCGTACGTTGGCCGCCACCGCGTGTTGTGCGCTACCAGAATGCGATCGTTTTGGTCGTGGATCGCAACGATTATTGACGGGTCGGTGCGCGGGTATTCGATGCGCGCGCAGCCCAGACATTTGCGTTCCCACCCTGCGGCTGTGTAGGTTGTGCGTTCGCCGCAGCGCGCACAGAATGCCCCATTGTCGTGCCAATTTGCCAGTCCGGAGCAAGTTGCCAGCAGTTGCACGTCCGTTGGGTCAAGGTGGGTGTTTTGCCGCAGGTCGGCGTATCCGTCGCTGTCGGTGGGGTGTAGTTGAATGCCGAGGAGGGCCGCGCCTCCCTCTTCTCCCAGAAAGAACACTCGTTTGATTTGGTGTGGGTCTATGCGATCGAGGTCGTGCCGAGCACCACCTTGGGAGTTGGGAATGAACCGGCCTCGTTCGCTGATCAGGTAGGTGGAGGTGGTCCCAACTTGGAGGCCGCAGTGCTGCGCGATGGCGTCGTACATTGTTTTGGCGGGGATTTCGCGTTTGGCAACTCCTCGCGGGTCAATGAAAGGGCGCGCATAGGTGCACGGGTCCCAGTTGCCTTGTGAAAGCGGTAGTGGCATGTTCATGTTTCCACGCTATTACGCGGTACGGTTGAAGCATGAGTGATTCGAAGAATGTTTCAACTGTTAGGCATGATGGGCGCACTCTCGACGAGCTTCGGCCGGTGAAGGTGCAGCGTGGCTGGATCGATAATGCGGAGGGTTCTTGCCTGATCGAGTTTGGTAATACTCGTGTGCTTTGCGTGGCGTCTTTAACTGAGGGCGTGCCGCGTTGGCGCACGGGTAGTGGCGAGGGATGGGTGACGGCTGAGTATGCGATGTTGCCGCGTGCAACCTCGTCGCGTTCGCAGCGCGAGTCGGTGCGTGGCAAGATTGGGGGGCGCACACACGAGATTTCGCGTCTTATTGGCCGCAGTGTGCGCGCGGTGGTGAACACGGCGGCTCTGGGTGAGAACACGATTGTGCTCGACTGTGACGTCTTGCAGGCCGATGGGGGGACGCGTACTGCCTCGATTACGGGCGCTTTTGTGGCGCTTTCCGACGCGATTACGTGGGGGCAAAAGCAGGGCCTAATCGCCCCGGATAAGGCAAATCGTAAGGTGTTGTCAGATTCGGTTTCGGCTATTTCGGTGGGCATTATCGATGGTGTGCCGATGTTGGATTTGCCGTATGAGGAGGACGTGCGCGCTGACACGGATATGAACGTGGTGATGACCGGGTCGGGTAAGTTCATTGAGGTGCAGGGCACGGCTGAGCACGCGCCGTTTGACCGAGGCGAGCTTGACCAGCTGCTTGGTTTGGCGCAGGTCGGCTGCGAGCAGCTACGGCAGATCCAGTTGACTGCGCTAGCCCAGAAACTGTAGCCATTCAACGAAGACTGTAGACACCAAAAAGAAGCGATGAGCGTCATACAGAAGCCATGTAAGAGTGCGAAGGATCTTTACAGGAGGCAAGACAATGCCTGATTTCAAGCTGGTTTTAGCTACGGGAAACCGGCATAAGGTGGATGAGTTACTCGCTATCCTCGCGCCTTTAATGCCTGCTCTCACGAAGGATCAGATTGCCACGACTAGCGATTTTGATGTGTCCGAGCCGGTTGAAGACGCAACCTCGTTTGAGGGCAATGCTCTCATTAAAGCAAGGGCGTTGGCGCGGGTAACGGGCCTGCCAACAGTGGCTGACGATTCGGGCCTATCCGTGGATATTATGGGGGGCGCACCGGGCATCTTTTCTGCCCGCTGGGCAGGCCACCACGGCGATGATGAGGGAAACCTGAACCTGCTGTTAGGCCAGTTGCACGACGTTCCTGCCCAGCATCGAGGCGCCCAGTTTGTGTGCGCCGCTGCGCTCGTGACGCCGACTGGAAGCGAAACGGTTGAGGTTGGGGTTATGCGTGGCACGCTCCTTGACGAGCCGCGCGGCTACAATGGTTTTGGCTACGATCCGATCTTCGTGCCCGAGGGCATGAGCCAGACCAACGCACAGCTTGCCCCGGAGCAGAAAAATACGATTTCGCATCGGGCTAAGGCTTTCACGGCTCTCGCTCCACGAATTGTCGAGGCGCTCAAAGGCTGAATTACCCAAGCCTCGCCACGCGGGCGCGCCCTATAGCGAGTAGGTGGCTCCCGCGTATGCGGTGGAGATGGCACCGTCCCACTCTTCTCGGGCCTCGGCGATGACGGTCTTTGGGTCGGTCCAGGGCTGGATGTGGGTGAGGACAAGCGATTCCACGCCTGCCTCGCACGCGATTTTCGCAGCTCTCCCACCCGTTAGGTGTATGCCTCGGGCGGTGTCGGCGCGGGTGAATCCAGCTTCCGACAAAAGCAAGCTCACGCCGTTGGCCATTTCCTGGATGCTGTCGCAGGTGTCCGTGTCGCCGGTGTAGGCAAGCTCCACGCGGCTGGAGGAGTCCCCCTCCGAGGGGCCTTCTACGCGGAATCCAAACGCGGGCACCGTGTGATTGGCCGCGTATGGCGTGATGGTGAGGGGCCCGATTTGGAGCGGCTCACGGTCGGCCAGTTGCACGGGCACGAACTCTTGTTCAAACGTCTCGTCAGGCGCGTACCCGTCGATGCCGCGCACCCGGCCCATCAGCCCTTCCGGCCCCGCAAGCAACAGGGGCGGAAGCGGTCCGGTGGGATACCAGCGCCTGTGTACCTGCAACGAAATGACGTCACCCACGTGGTCGGCGTGCAGGTGCGAGAATAGCACCGCATCAAGCTTTCGCGCGTCAATATAGCGCCATAGCGCACCAAATGAGCCGGGCCCAAGATCCATCATCACGTTCCAAGTGCGCGTGCGCCCCGTGTCCAGGTCCACTCCTCGCGCCTGTACCAGGTATGAGGAAGCCGCGGAGTACGGACCTGACATCGAACCGGTGCATCCAACTACGGTTAGCCTCAAGAGTGCACCTCCATGCGCGAAATCTCCCCCACCTGCGGGCCGAGGAAGCGCTTAGCCAAGGGCGCAAATCTGCGCTCATCCCCCGTAACATAAAACTCTGGGACGGGCTCGCCAAGTGCGGGATCGCGTAGCTTATCCTCTTCAACAAGCCGGCGGTAAACATCATGGGCCGCCGATTCTGACGAAGACACGAGTTGCACGTCCTCCCCCATCACGTACGAAATGACGCCTGTCAGTAGCGGGTAGTGCGTGCATCCAAGAACAAGAGTGTCAACGTCAGCCTCTTTAATGGGCTGTAAGTATTCGCGTGCAACTTCGAGCACTTCGTCGCCGGTAGTGATGCCGGCTTCAGCAAATTCAACGAACTTGGGGGCCGCGTGTTGCACGATTTCAAGACCGGGAACGGCCGCGAGCGCATCCAAGTATGCGCCCGAGGTGACCGTGGCTTCGGTGCCAATAATTCCGATCCGCCCGGTTTTAGTTGTGCGAGCGGCGCGGCGGGCCGCAGGCTGGATGACTTCAACGACGGAGATACCGGCGTCAACCTCGTACCTTTCCCGCGCGTCTCGAAGCACGGCAGCCGAGGCCGTATTGCACGCAATTACAAGCATTTTTACGCCGCGCTCTGCCAGACGGTCCATGACATCCATCGCGAGTTCACGCACGTAGGCGATGGGTTTTGTGCCATATGGCGAATGCGCCGTGTCGCCAACATAAAGGATCTGTTCGCCCGGCAGTTTGTCCATGACCGCGCGGGCAACAGTTAAGCCTCCGACGCCGGAGTCAAGTATGCCGATTGGAGCGGAATCCATAGTTCAGAGGTTACTAGCAGTATCGCCCTCTTGGACCGCCTGAAGTAGTGAATCTTGCCACCAAGACACGAGCACGAATACGAGGCCAACGAGGTCCTCCGCACTGATCTGGCGTGGTTGTGCGGTGTCGCGAGTGAGGAGTGCTGCGACGCGCTCATACCAGTATTCTGTGTCGTCTAGCTTGTTCACCTCGAGGCGCCCAGCGAGGACGAGGCGCAGATCATTGAGGCCGGACAGCCACTGCCACACGTCCTCGCGCTCGATGGTGAACGTGCGGGATTCGCTGGTGGCAAGCTCAGCGAGTTTATGGCCGATTACTTGGAGGCGCTCGGTTTTGAGTGTGCGCAGGGCGTCCTCGGTGAGGGCACGCAGGCTACTGGCTTCTTCGGGATCACTGCTCATCGAGGGCAGGAGGATCTTCAGCGTAGGGTCGTCGGGCTCGTCGCGCTCATCCTCAGATAGGAGGGCGGACAGTAATGGCTCTTGTGTGGGCGCATCGAGGATGACAATGGTTTCGCCTAGCAGGGTTTGCATCAAGACAGCTACGTCCTCATCAATGGTTGTTTCGTAGCCGTCTGGCGTGGCGGTGAATTCGCTAAGCAGCATCTGGCGCCGGCTCAATAGTGGCTTTTAGGCCATAGGAATGCATGGCGTAAACGTCGGCTTCCATGCGCTCGCGAAGGCCGGTTGAAACTGTGGCTCTCCCATTTTCATGAACCTGGAGCATGAGGGAGCGGGCCCGGCTTTCACCGTAGCCGAAATGGCGGCGAAACACGCCAACAACGTACGCCTGCGTATTGATGGGGTCATCCCACACCACGGTGCACCACTGGGCGTGGTTTTCGCGCGCAGGAGCAGTATCAACCCTGGCGCGGGTGGTGGTTGTGGGGGTTGCACTCATGTTTTCAGCCTAAGAGATTAAGGCGTGCAAAGTGTCGGTTTGGGGATAAACTCAACTTATGCCTGCTTCAACATCTACAGCACTGCTAACCGATATGTACGAGCTCACCATGCTGGACGCCGCTTTGAAAGCGGGAACAGCGGAGCGCAAGTCAGTATTTGAACTCTTTGGGCGGCGCCTTCCTGCAACGCGCAGATTCGGCGTGGTTGCCGGTACGGGCCGCATTTTGGAAGCATTGGAGCGTTTCACGTTCTCTGCGGATCAGATCGACTATCTGTATAAAAACAAGATCGTGTCTGACGTGGCGCTGGACTATTTGAAGGATTTTCGCTTTTCGGGCGACATTTTTGGGTATGCCGAGGGCGAGGTTTACTTTGAGGGCTCTCCCCTGCTGACCGTTGAGGGCACGTTTGCTGAGGCCGTCCTGCTCGAAACGCTTGCCCTATCAATCTTGAACCACGACTGTGCGGTTGCCTCTGCGGCCTCGCGGATGACGATCGCGGCACACGGTCGCCCGTGCGTGGACTTCGGGGCGCGCAGAACGCACGAGCGCGCCGCTGTTTCTGCTGCCCGCGCCGCTGTTATCGCGGGGTTTGTGGGCACTTCTGACCTGGAGGCCGGCATCCGCTACGGCATCCCCACCGTCGGCACGTCTGCGCACTCGTTCACGCTTTTGCATGATTCAGAGGAAGACGCGTTCCGTTTCCAGATTCAAAGCCTTGGCCCTTCGACCACGCTCCTCGTGGACACTTACGACATTTTTGAGGCGGTGGAGCGGGGTGTGAAGCTCGCTCGTGAGATGGGCGGTGAGCTTGGCGCAGTCCGCTTGGATTCGGGCGATCTTGTGGCCCTGGCATTTAAGGTTCGCGGACTGCTCGATTCGCTGGATGCGAAGTCCACAAAGATCACGGTGACGAATGACCTGGATGAGTACGCTATTGCTGCCCTCGGCGCCGCTCCGGTGGATTCGTACGGAGTGGGCACGAAGATGGTGACGGGTTCAGGCGTTCCCACCGCTGCCCTCGTTTACAAGCTGGTTGCGCGTGAGGACGAGGCCGGCAACATGGTTAAGGTTGGTAAGAAGTCCGCGTCGAAGTCCACGGTTGGGGGTCGTAAGATCGCGGGCCGGATCAGAGACGAAGAGGGTTACGCTTCCGAAGAGCTCATCGTTGCCGGCGGCACCGTCGAGGAAGCACACAAGATTTTGGAGGCCGAGGGGGCGCGCCCACTGCAGATCCCACTGGTTACGGACGGGCAGATCCGTTCGGAGCTGTGGGGGCCGGGCGCCCTGGAGGCTGCGGCCGAACGCCACCGCCAGTCGCGCAACGAGCTTCCTTACGCCGCATGGCGATTGTCTGCCGGCGAGCCGGCCATCCCCACCAGGATGGTGCAACTCGACAACTAGCTCCCGTTTGGAAGATTTGGTAGCGGTCGCCTTTGGCGGCCGCTACCCGTTTATGATGAAACCGCCCGGGTGGGCGGTTTCATGTCAGAACTGAAGTGGCTGGGTTACTCGTTGCCGTCGGAGTAGGGCCAGTTAGGGCCGTGCGCTCCCATTTCGTCACGCAGGGCTTTACAGCGCGGGCAGACGGGAAACTTGGACGGGTCTGACATGGGGATCCAGACTTTGCCGCACAATGCGATGACCGGCTGGCCGGTGATCAGAGATTTGGTTACGCGGTCGCGGCGCACGTAGTGGGCGAAGCGGTCGCCGTCGCCGGGAGAGCGTTGCTCTTTCGTCTCCGTTCGCTCCAGCACCGATGTGTTGGTTGAGCGAGAGGGCGCGCTTGGCGCCTGCGGCTGGTCTGGCGCATCCAAATTGAAGCTGAACATGCCTCTAGTTTAGGTAGTTTCCAACCGCTGATCCACCGCCCCTCGCCCCACACAACGATTCAGACCCAAACTGCCGTAACGGTATTCAGACCCGAAGCGGCAGAAAACGGCAGCCAAACCGGCACTTTCCCCTCACGGTTGCGGTTTTAGAGGACGGATTAAACGGTATTCCGACCCCAACTGCCCCAAACAGGATCCCAAACCGGCACTTCCCCTCACGCTACTTAAACACCCCGGTGGGTGGCACCAGGAACTCGCTTTTCCAGGCTCCACAGCCCTAGAGCGCGTGGACATGCGAAAGGGGGCATGCAGACCACCGCCTGCACGCCCCCATCGAGCTAGCCTAGAAGTTTGCTGAGTAGTAGTTTTCCCAGTCTTCGCGGTAGTTGGGAGAAAGTTCGAGCTCGGAGGCTGCGTCCTCGTCTACAAGTACATAAACGAAGGGGTGTAGCTGGAGCACGGATGCCGGCCAGCGAGACGAAATGCCGCCCTCAATCATTTCACGAATTGCACGCGCTTTGCCCTTTCCTTGCGCGAAAAGGATGATCTTGCGTGCTTCGAGGATGGTACCAAGGCCCTGCGTCATGGCGCTGGTGGGAACCTGGTCAATGTCATCGTCGAAGAAACGAGCGTTATCGCGGCGCGTTTGGTCGTGTAGGTACACAACGTGGGTGCGAGATGCGAGCGAGTCGCCCGGCTCGTTGAACGCGATGTGACCGTCTGAACCAATGCCGAGAACCTGGAAGTCAACTCCCCCGGCTTCCCGGATGGAAGCGTCGTACTCGGCGGCTGCAACGTTGAGGTCAGCAGCAAGAGCATTCGGCGTGTTCACCGCCCCCTCGGCGAAATCAACCTGGTCAACAAATTCGCGGTGAATGAAGTTCACATAGCTTTCCGGGTGTCCAGCTTCGAGACCAATGTACTCGTCGAGAGTGAATGCTCGGCACTGGGCGAAGCTGAGATTACCGGCTTGGTGTCGCTTAATCAGTTCCTTGTACAGCGGTAGCGGGCTAGAGCCCGTGGCCAGACCAATTACAGAATCAGGCTTGTCTTTTAGTGCCGATTCGAGAATATCGGCGCCGACTTTACCAATAGCTTCGTTGTTTGGAAGAATAGCAATCTTCATTCGGTTTCCTTAACTAGATTGGTTAGCGTAGCCCAGCTACGCGTTTAAGTATATGCACCCTCACTTGGGTCGATTAAGTAGAAAGAAGAAAAGTGGCGAGGTTATCCTCGCCACTTTGTTTAGTTTGCTTCACGCGCCGCTTACTTCTGGACGGCCTTCTTGAGGGTAGAGCCAGCGGAGATCTTCACACCGAAGCCAGCAGGAATCTGGATCTGCTCGCCGGTCTGCGGGTTACGGCCGGTACGGGCAGCGCGCTCAACACGCTCGACGGAGAAGAGGCCGGTTACCTTGACGGGCTCGCCAGCGGAAAGGGACTCAATTAGGACTTCCTGGAATGCGGCTAGAGCGGCGTCGGACTGAACCTTGGTGAGGTTAGCCTTCTCGGCGATCTTTGCAACAAGCTGAGTGCGGTTTACGGACATGTTGGAACCTTCCGGTAGAAAACCAATATGAACAGTTACGAGCGGTTTTCGCTCTAACACCCACACACTAAGGCTTTAAGGGCGTGTTGTCAGCTTGAAACAGCGAGTTTTGAACGTTTTCGGGTAATTTCCCACATTTTTAAGCGGCATTTTTACGCGCGCTGAAAATCGTGTTAGGATCACAAGTTTTTCGCTTGTTCGTAGGCTTCTCGGACGCGCTTTGACATCTTGAGCATGGTTTTCATTTGGCTGCTGTTTCTAGCTGTGTCGGCTGGTCGTTGTTGTTCTAAATTGTTTGTCCTACCCATGTTTTAGAGTTGAAGGGCAAGCATAGAAAGGATGATGATGCGTACACCTTCTGCGTTGGATCGCGTAACGGACGATTTTGTAGCAAGTCTCATTGGTTTTGTTCCGGAAGTGGCGATCGGCATGGGGGTACCGTTCGCGGGAAGGACGATTTCAGACTTTTCCCCCGAAGGTGCTTCTGAGCTTGCGCAGCTTTATAGGCGCACGCTTCAGCATGGTTCAACCGTGAGAGACGAGGACGAGGTTGATTCGGTTACTCGTAAGGCTTTGACCTGGGATTTGGGTAATCAGTTGGAACTGTTCGAGGCTGGTTTGACAGTTGGCGAGCTGAATAACATTGATTCGCCAGTGCAGGCGATCCGTGACCCGTTCACGCTGATGCCGATGGAAACCGCTGAACATTGGGCGGACTTGGTGCGCCGCGTGCAGGAAGTTCCAGAGGCGTTCGACTCGTACAAGCGCGGCCTCGAATGGTCTATCAAAGCTGGGCGCATCCCCACGAGGACGCAGGTTGAGTTCGTGCTCGGCGATTTGACGGCTCAAGGCGGGGCGCAGGATCCGTACGGCAGGTTATTGAAAGAGTTTAATGATTCAACCGTGGGCAGGTATACAGCATTACACAAACAGCTTGAAGAGGCGGCACGCGGCGCGCAGGCAGCGACAAGAGACTTCACGGCCTGGCTTAAGCAGAATGTGGCACCGATTGCGATCAATCGGGATGCGGTTGGGCGTGACGAGTACATTCTGAAGTCGGCTCACTTCTTGGGTAAGAAGATCGATCCGGAAGAAACTTATGCGTGGGCGCTTGAAGAGCTGCGCAATATTCATGCGCAACAAGAAGCGATCGTCACTGAGTTGTATGGCCCTTCGGTCACGGTAGGTGAAGCTTTCGAGAGGTTGAATAACGACCCGGCGCACCAGGTTCACGGCGTGGACGCGCTTCAGCGCTGGATGCAGGAGACGTCGGACGAGGCCGTTGAGTACCTGTCGGGCCGTCATTTCACGGTAACGGATCAGATGCGCAGACTAGCAGCGAAGATTTCGCCAGCTGGCGATGGAGGTATTTTCTACACTCAGCCAACAGATGATTTTTCGCGGCCGGGAACGATGTGGTGGGCCGTACCTCCAGGCGTGGAGGTTTTCCACACTTGGCAGGAGAAAACTACGGTCTACCATGAGGGTATGCCTGGCCATCACATGCAGCTGGGCCGCGCAGTGTCTTTGAAAGACACGCTGAACACGTGGCGTCGCCAGTTGTGCTGGTTCTCCGGTTACGGTGAGGGTTGGGCGCTGTATGCCGAACAGTTAATGGACGAGCTCGGATTCTTGGAGCACCCTGCTGAGCGGCTCGGCATGTTGGATGCGCAAAGGTTACGCGCCGCGCGCGTCCTGGTAGATATCGGCGTTCACCTCGGTCTTAAGAAACCAACGAGTGCTTACCTGTCTTCGATCGGCATTTCCGATAGGGCGTACAAGGGCGCCCTTAACACCTCTCCGTACCTTAACCTCGGTAAGACCGACGTCGCCGAGGGGGTTTGGGATCGCAATGATCTTTGGGCATTCATGAGCCTGAATGTGGCTATGGATCCGAAGTTCCTCGAGTTTGAAACTACTCGCTATCTTGGTTGGGCGGGACAAGCCTCGTCCTACAAAGTGGGCCAACGCGTTTGGCAAGATCTGCGCAGCAAGTGGCTGTCCGCGCATTCCGCCGGCACGCTTCAAGCAAGCAACCACGGCACGAAGTTGCGCGAGTTCCACGACACCGCGCTGGCGCTCGGCGGTCTTCCACTGGCCGTCCTCGAGGACGTGATGAGCTGTGAGTGATACCCCGGGTTTCTCTCCCGCTGAGCACGCGAATACCAGTACCGTTTTGGTGCTTGGCTCAGCTTCACCCGCGCGTGCGAAAACGCTTCGCGCGGCGGGCATAGAGCCGCTGATCCGCGTGTCAAATGCAGACGAGGACGCGGTTCTCGCCCAGTTTGAGAATGCCACCTCCGCCCACCAGGCGGCACAAAAGGTAATGGCCTTAGCGAAGGTGAAGGCCGCGTCGGTAGCCCAGGCGCTTACCGCCACTGAGATCGCCGACTTCTCGCGCCAGCAAGGCATGCCCGCTCCTGCCTCGGCGATCGTGGTTGGGTGCGATTCGATGCTGGAAGTGAACGGCGCACTGGTTGGCAAACCTCATTCACCCGAAGTCGCCGTGAGCCGTATTCGCGAGCTTTCAGGCAACGACGTCGTGTTGCACACCGGTCACGCAATCACACTACTTCGCGTTGAGTACGATTCGGCTACTTCGCCGGGAGGCTCAAACAATGGCCCAACCGGTTTAACGATCCTCGACACGCGGTATGACTCATGCGCCACCACGGTTCATTTCACTGACCTCGATGAAGATGAGATTCGCGCTTATGTAGCTACGGGAGAACCTCTGGAAGTTGCGGGAGCTTTCACCATCGATAGCCTTGGCGGTGCGTTCATTGCGGGAGTTACCGGAGATCCACACTCGGTGGTCGGGATCTCACTGCCTCTGCTTCGCCAGATCACAAAGGAGCTCGGCGTTTTCTGGCCCGGCCTTTGGAACAAGTAGCGCGCTGTCGCAACGCGTGAACAGGGGAGGGTTTAACGCCGGAAATACTGCGTCCCCCCTCCCCCTGTTTGGTTAGATAACCAGCTAATAGTTAGCTGTCTTTGCGCAAACGGTTGCGGAGCGGAATGTAGTCGCGCTCGGTTTCGCCAACGTAAACCTGACGCGGGCGGCCGATGCGTCCCTCCGGGTCGCGAGCCATCTCCCTGTACTGCGCAATCCAGCCGGGTAGTCGGCCCATTGCGAACAGCGGTGTGAACATCTTGGTTGGGAAGCCCAGAGCCGAGTAGATGAGGCCCGTGTAGAAGTCCACGTTCGGGTAGAGCTTGCGCTCAACGAAGTAGTCATCATTCAGAGCCATTTCTTCAAGCTCCAACGCGATGTCCAAAAGTTCGTCCTGCTTGCCCAGGCGCTCCAAAACATCGTGTGCAGCGCCCTTGACGATGGCTGCGCGCGGATCGTAGTTCTTGTACACGCGGTGTCCAAAGCCCATGAGGCGCACGCCCGACGTCTTATCCTTGGCCTTCGCTACGAAGTCCTTAACCGTCATGTCAGAGTCGCGAATCTCTGCGAGCATGCGCAAAACGGCCTCGTTAGCACCACCGTGAAGCGGGCCAGAGAGCGCGCCAACACCAGCAGCAACAGATGCGTACATGTTCGCCTTCGCGGATCCAACCATGCGCACGGTCGAGGTGGAGCAGTTCTGCTCGTGGTCGGCGTGCAGAATCAGTAGCATGTCAAGCGCGCGGACGATGGCCGGGTCAATGTCGTAAGACTGGTATGGCAGGCCAAACGTCATGCGGATGAAGTCTTCAGTGTACGAGCGCTGCGCGTCCGGGTATAGCGGTGGTAGACCGGCGGCGCGCTTGGCAATGGTCGCGATCATGGTCGGCACCTTCGCAAGCAGTAGCACCGACGCCTTGTCCATTGCCTCGTCATCGTCCGGGTTCAGCGTGTGCTGGTAGTAGGTTGCGAGGCCGGCAACGCCAGCCTGCAGGATGGCCATGGGATGCCCGTTGCTGGGGAAGGCGCCGAAGAAGGCCTGGAAGTCCTCGTGTAGCAGGCGGTGGCGCTGCACGCGACGGATGAAAGCTTCGAGGGTCACCGCATCGGGTAGTTCCCCATAAATGAGCAGGTATGCAACTTCCAGGAAGCTGGAGCCTTTTGCGAGTTGCTCAATGGGGTATCCGCGGTAGCGCAGAATACCCGCACCGCCATCGATGTAGGTGATCGCGGATGAGGCGGACGCCGTGTTGGTAAAGCCGGGGTCGTAGGTGGTTACGCCAGTGGTTGCCAGAACTTTGTTGATGCCGAGACCATCCGAGCCGGCGGTGGCCACTACTCGCGGAAGTTCAACTTTGTGTTCGTCAACCGTAAGTAGCCCGCTTGTTTTCTTGGTGTTCTCCACCTTGTCGGCTACTTCTGTCTTTGGGGTCTTGCCCTTTTCAGTTGCCATCTCCGCCTTCCTCCTGAGCTTGCGGAAAACTTTTAGCTTCGCTTCTTTGTCGAAACTGTCGAAATCAGATTATCTCAACATCGAGATTATTTCGCGGCGAAAGACGTTTTTGACTGTGACAAACGTTCCACAGCGGCGTCGATTCGTTCATCGTTACCCGATAGAGAAACTCTTATGAACGCTTCGTTACCTTCCCCATAGAATTCTCCCGGCGCCACAAGGATTCCCAGCTTCGCAAGCCGTTCCACAAGCTCTCGCCCGTCCGCCTCACCGCGTTGGTCGCGAAGCCACAGGTAAAGGCCGGCACGCGATTGCGGATCATTTTCGAGGCCGACGCTCGCAAACGCTTCTTGCAGTTTTGCCCGGCGCTTGGCGTAGATGCCCCGCTGGGTAGATACGTGTGAGAGCTGTCCCATTAAGACAGTTTTCGCATTATCCGTGCTTCGGTAGAGCCCCTCGCGCGGGTTGGTGAAGGCCGACGCGCTATCGTGCAAAGCCACGCTCATTGCGTGCATAACAGGCGAAGATACCATCATTCCTGCATGTTTACGCACGGCTACCGCCGCCTCAACCAGTTTCGGGTCCCCCATCATAATGCCCGCGCGGTATCCGGCCATGTTGGACTGTTTTGACAGCGAATACAACGTCAGCAGGCCACTCGCGTCCTCCTCACACACCGCGTCGGACAGCAAAGAGGGAACTCCCTCGTCAAGCAGGGATTCATCCCAGACGAGGGCGGCGTAGCACTCATCCGACGCCACAATCGCGCCGCGTTGCCTGGCCCACGCAACGATTTGCCGTAACTGCTCCACGTCGAGCACGTGCCCGTTGGGGTTGCCCGGCGAGTTGATCCAAACCATCTGAGCGTCTGGCCACTGCGCGGGGTCCTCATCCACCGCGATGGGCTGGGCACCGGCCAGGCGCACCCCGATGTCGTAGGTCGGGTATGCGCACCTCGGGATCAACACACGGTCTCCCGGCCTCACCCCCAGAATAAAGGGAAGCCACGCAACCATTTCTTTTGATCCGATGGTGGGAATCGCCGCCGCTCCCTCGTCAAGGGCGGAGATTCCGCGGGCACGCGCCCAAATCTTGGTAGCTTCAAAAACCTCCGCGGTTCCAACCACCGTGGGGTATCCCGGCGCATTTGCCGCCTCTTTCAAAGCATCTTGGATTATCTGCGGCGTTTCATCTACGGGCGTGCCGATGGACAGATCCACGATTCCATCCGGATGCGCGCTGGCCAGTTTCTTCGCATCAGCCAGCGTGTCCCACGGAAACTGCGGCAGATCAACGCCGCGCGGTAGTGAGCTTTCCATAGCTTGCCCTCTTCTTCCTGTTGTACCTGGTTGCACTCTACCGGCCATTTGCGCTCGCCTCGACATATGCGCAAGAGACCCGAGGGCATTCCCCGTTAGGCTCAAGCGCACAGCCCCGGCCAAGCAAATCCTCACAACTGGAAATGCGACGAGGGCCCGACATAACGCCGGGCCCATCATAAAAAGATCTTGCTAGTCCTGATTTTGTGGAGGTAGCTTCGCAATCACCTCGTGATCGTAATCCACAGCGCCCGTGCGGGCGGCGCCACCGGGCGAACCGAGTTTGTCGAAGAAGTTCACGTTCGCCTCGTAGTATTCAGACCATTCTTCAGGCAGGTCATCTTCGTAAAAGATCGCCTCAACCGGGCAAACTGGCTCGCAAGCACCGCAATCTACGCACTCATCCGGGTGGATATATAGGCTACGCGCGCCTTCATAAATGCAGTCAACTGGGCATTCATCAACACATGCGCGATCTTTTACGTCTACACAAGGTTGCGCGATAACGTAGGTCAAAACGGTCTCCTTAAGTTCTTTTACGCCGAAAATCCGCGGGCTGAAACTCCCGGCCGCTTTTCGTGTCCCATATGGGGTTTATTATCTCACCATGAGCAGTTTTTCGACACCCAAGCCAGGCGCGTCTCCCCCAAACTTGCCGTGGATGCAGTGGCGGGTTGGCCAGCGCGTGGTTGTGCGTTACCGCAAACCCGATGGGCTGTACGATGCCCTCGGCCACCTAACTGAAGTAGCACCAACCCACGTCACAGTGAACACGCGCAAAGGCCTGGTTACCGTTCCAGCAAGCGTCATGGTCACCGGCAAGCGCGTACCCGAATCACCGTTCGGCAACTAGGCGGCTCTGTCCCTTTGCAAGCCCGCTTACCAGACACGTGTCGACTCTCGCGAAATCCGATACCAACCAAACGGGCCCACACAGCCACCAGGCCCATTCCACCATGCGCATAGCATGGCGCCGAACTTGTTCGCGATGCTGGCCTTGTAGCCTCGAATACTTTAAACTACTTGGATTCGCGGCGTGCGCGCGCGGCGATCTTGAAACGATCCTGAGTGGACAGCACGTTCTTACGGATACGAACAGCGCTCGGCGTGACTTCCACACACTCATCCTCGGCGGCGAACTCTAACGATTCTTCAAGCGTGAGCGTGCGCGGCGTGTTCAACCCCTCGTAGGAGTCTGCGGATGCGGCACGCATATTCGTTTGCTTCTTTTCACGCGTAAGATTCACATCCATATCCTCATTGCGCGAGTTTTCGCCCACAACCTGACCCTCGTAAACCTGGCTACCAGGCTGTACGAGGAACGTTCCGCGTTCTTGCAGATTGATCATCGCGTATGGCGTTGCCTGGCCGGCACGATCCGCAACAAGTGAGCCCGTGTTGCGCGAAATGATGGTGCCTTGCCACGGCTCGTAGCCCGCAGCGTAGGAGGAGGCGATGCCGGTACCGCGCGTTTCGGTGAGGAAGCGCGTGCGGAAGCCGATCAGGCCGCGAGCGGGAACCAGAAACTCTAGGCGCACCCAGCCAGACCCGTGGTTGGCAATGCTTTCCATGCGGCCTTTACGGGCGGCCAGCAGCTGCGTGACCTCGCCCATGTATTCTTCGGGCACGTCGATGGTCATGTGTTCCATGGGCTCGCATTTAACTCCATCAATAACGCGCGTGACAACCTGCGGCTTGCCAACGGTTAGTTCAAAGCCCTCGCGGCGCATTTGTTCAACGAGGATAGCGAGGGCAAGCTCGCCGCGCCCCTGCACCTCCCAAGAATCCGGCCTTTCGGTGGGCAGGACGCGCAGCGAAACGTTGCCAACCAGCTCGCGGTCCAGGCGATCTTTCACCTGGCGCGCGGTGACCTTGGTGTTCTTCTCGCGGCCAGCCATCGGCGAGGTGTTCGTACCGATGGTCATGGAAATTGCCGGCTCGTCAACCGTGATCAGCGGTAGCGGACGCGGATCTTCCAAATCCACGAGGCTTTCACCAATCGTGATGTCTGGAATACCGGCAACCGCAACGATGTCACCGGCCTTCGCGGTCTGGGCGGGCACGCGATCCAGGCCCTCGGTGCGAAGCAGTTCCGTGATCTTCACGGACGTGAGGGAGCCGTCAGCGTGCGCCCAGCCCACGTTCTGCCCCTTGTGGAGTTCACCGTTGTGAATGCGCAGGAGGGCAATCCTGCCCAGGAATGGGGAAGCATCCAAGTTAGTGACGTGAGCCTGCAAGGGCGCGCCCTCGTCGTAGGAGGGGCCAGGAATGCGGGAAAGCAGGGTTTCGAACAGCGGCTCCAGGCCAGACGTGGGAACTTCCCCAAGAGCGGGCTGCTCAAGTGAGGATTTACCAAGCTTGGCTGACGCGTAAAGCACGGGAACTTCCAGCAGGCCATCCACGTCAACCTCGCGCCCCTCATTTTGCAGGTCTTCCGCGATGGATAGCAGCAAGTCCATGGTCTCTTCCACGACCTCCGCAATACGCTGATCCGGGCGGTCAACCTTGTTCACCACCACAACAACCGGTAGCTGCGATTCCAGCGCCTTACGGAGCACAAAACGCGTCTGCGGGAGCGGGCCTTCTGCCGCGTCCACCAAAAGGAGCACGCCATCAACCATGGAGAGCGCACGCTCAACCTCGCCTCCAAAATCTGCGTGTCCAGGCGTATCAATCACGTTAATCGTGATGCCTTCAGGCAGGCCTAGCTTTTGCGCGGCAGGGCCCCGATAGTGCACCGCCGTGTTCTTGGCGAGGATCGTAATGCCCTTTTCCCGCTCAAGATCACCAGAATCCATAACGCGCTCACCACGCGACTCTACGGTGTCATGATCAGAGAAGGCTCCGGATTGCCACAGCATTGCATCCACGAGAGTCGTCTTACCGTGATCCACGTGGGCAACGATCGCGACGTTGCGAATATCTTCGCGAATAGTCATTTTGCCTCCAGGTCTCCTCTTCTAAGCGTGCGCGCCGGCGTGGTTTCGCCAAAAGGTGCGCTCTACTACCTTATGCCCCGAACCTTTCGATCACGCACTTCGGGTTCTGCGAAGTTCGCCACTACCCGATTCCGCACCGCCCTCTAAAATGGGAGCATGCATCCAACTATCCGGGTCGCGTCTGCCCCAGCACGCTACGGAACGTACTTTTTTGCCGTGTTGGCGGTAGCCGTTTCGATTGTGACCATTACGCGTGATGGCGTATCCGTCGCTGTTGCAGCCTTGCCGTATGTTTGGCTCGTATTTTGGGCGGTTTTCATGCTGTGGTGGATGCCGCGCCTCACCATTGCGCCAGACAAGATCACGGTGCGTAACATGATTTTCTCGTGGATCGTTCCGTGGGAGAGGTACACGGGCGCGCGTTTGAACCTCGGCCTCATCTTAGAGACGCGCGACGTTGATATCCGCGCATCCGCCGCTCGTCCTCGCACCGGCATTCGAAATATGAAAGCGCAGTATGGCCCCTTGCAGCTTCCTCACATTGACGAGGAGGTGCCGAGCCAACTTCTTGACTTAGATTCATCTCAAACCGCCGAGTTGCTCCGCATGTACTATGAGCGACACCTCGAGGCGGGGCTAACAGACACCACTGCGAAGGTCGAGCGGAAGCTTAACACCGCTCCCCTGCTGGCTCTGCTCGTGCTACTTCTGGCCACCTTCATTCCCCGGTTCTAACCGGGATCCGATTTCGCACCCCTGCCGAGGATCCAGGCTCATAGCTATCTGCTGACGCGGATCCAGCTTCATGCTTGACTCCTGACTGAAGTCCGACTGAAACTCCTCGCCTATAACACCCCGGCCTCGCGCATTCGGCCAGGCTCTTTGCAACAACCGTGAGGGAAACTGCCAAATCAGCATCCCGTTTCCACCAGTTTGGGTCGGAATACCGATCACACCACCCACCCAAGCCACAACCGTGAGGGAAAGCACCAGTTTCGAACCCCAATTCTGCCAGTTCCCGTCTGAATACTGTCAAGAACCAACACAGCAACCACAACCGTGAGGGGAACTGCCAAATCAGCATCCTGTTTCCGCCAGTTTGGGTCGGAATACCGATCACACCACCCAACCAAGCCACAACCGTGAGGGAAACTGCCAAATCAGCATCCTGTTTCCGCCAGTTTGGGTCGGAATACCAAAAGTAGCCTTCCGAACTTCCTCAACCTCGTCGAGGTGCAGGCCGGCAATTTCATAAGGATCGCCCCGCACGGTGTGCGGGGCGATCCTCTCGCGTTAGCTATTCAGCTACACTTGGTTTCACTTCGTGAGTGCTACTCCGAGACAAAGCCGATGTCCTCAACCTTGAAACTGGAGAGACCTTTAGCACCGTAGTTGGCGAGGTTCTTCGGAACGGCAACGTACTCGATGCGGCGGTACAACGGGACAGTCATGACACGATCCCAGACGATCTTGTCAATTTCGTTGGTATAGTCAACACGCTTCTGGTAGTCCATCTCAACGTCGATCTTCTTGATCAGTTCGCTGATCTCGTCATCACAAATACCCGAGTAGTTCGATTTCGAGTCACAACCGTAGATCTGGCCAACATTCGCCATCGGGTACTGGGTACCCTCCCACGTGAACGAGGTGATGCCGAAGGTGCCTTGCTTCACGAAATCAGGGAAGTCATCCGGCGATTTGTTCACCATCTTGACCTTTACGCCAATGTTGGCCATGTCAGACTGAAGGAGCTTACCTTCGTTTTCAGAGGTTGGGATGCCCTGGAGCAGCTGGTATTCGACCTCGAGGGTCTGGCCGTCCTTGGTGCGGAACTCTGCGCCGTCTTCCAGCTTCCAACCGAGCTCGTCAAGTTGCTTTCCTGCAGCCTCGGGATCGAACTTGAAGTCTTCGGCGTTATCGACGTAGCCTTCCTGACCAGGCATGAAGAAGTGGTTACCCAGCATCAGCTCGGACGGCTCAACCGGGAGACCAGCAAGGTCAGATGCTGCGATAGCTTCACGATTCAGCCCCTTGACGATTGCCTGGCGGACGCCCTTGTCCTGCAAAACGCCGGAGTTTGAGTTGAACGTGAAGTGACGCCACTGCTTGCCACCTGCTTCGCGGATTTCCGCATCTGCACGGCCGGCAGCAGTCTGGTATTGGTCAGCATTGATTAGGCCAGAAACGACGTCGATTTCCTTGTTAGCGAAGGAGCGGGTCGAGGTCGACGGGTCGAGCTCGCGGAAGCTGACATTGTCGAGCTTCGGAGCGTCGCCCCACCAGGTGTCGGATGGGACGAGGGTTACGACGCGCTGCGAGTGGTCTACCTCACCGAACTTGAACGGACCTGCGGTGAAGTCGTTGTTCGGGTTTTCCTTACGAGCGTTGTCGAAGTCCTCGGGCGTGGAAATAGCAGCCTTCGATTCAACGCCGGACCAGGTTGCAGACCAGTCAGCGTAGGTCGATTTGTATGTGATTACAACCTGGAACTCGTCCTTACCCTTCTCAACCTTGGCGATTTCACGGAAACCGTCGGTGGAAGCTACCTGGTAGTCAGGGTTGGAGCCGTTGCCGGCCTTCCAGGTTGCCTCGTAGTCTTCCCACGTGATCGGCTCACCGTTGCCCCAGTGCGCTTCTGGGTTTAACGTAAGGGTCACTACCTGCGGAGGCCCGTCCACTACCTCGTATTCGAGGACGTAGTTCTTATTCGGCTCGAAGCTGGCGTCTTCTGCGTAAATCCAGTTGGATGGCATTACCCATTCGTTGATATCCCTGTTATCCACCTGGCTTCCGGAAGCATGCATGTGATTCCACTGCTCAGGGAACTGGCTGATCGCGAAACGTAGTTCGCCACCGTCCTGCACTTTGTCGCGGGCTTGGGCATTAATATCGGAAAGTGCTGGCATATTTGCATTGCCTGATCCCGATTCGCCGCCACCTGCACACCCTGCGAGTACGAGGGTTGCGGCGGCGGCTACTGCAGCGAATGAACGTAGTGAACGCTTCACTGTTGTACCTCCATTTTGTTGACATTTCTTGCCGGGCGTACCCGGCCATGTTGGATAGGCTACGTTAGCAAACAGGTTTCTAGATAGTTGAAAGCCCCCTTTTCTACTTCTCCTTGTTCTAATCGCAACAAAAGTTTCAAATACTGAGAAAACAAGCATTCGCCAATATTTTCGTATACACCTGTGCCGCACTATTCCGCGGTTAGCTATGAGTCTGCTCATCCGATTTCTAACAAGTGATCAGAATGTGGACATATACAGACTCTTCTTGCCTTTTGGGTCTCGACATTGAATCAGAAAAACCGGCGGCCTGCATCCGTTTCCTGGTTGCAGACCATCGGCTTTTGAAGTTGTTCAGTGCGAAATATTGCGTACGAGGATGCCGCTTGCACCTTTAGAACATGTGCGCCTCTTCGGGGTAGTGGCAGGCGTTCATCGAGTCCACGTCGCCGTCCCCCTCGAGTTCGGGGTGCTCATTGACGCACCGCTGTTGATCTGTCTCACTTAGGGTGAGGAACTTAGGGCAACGCGTCCTGAAGCGGCAACCCGAAGGCGGATTTGCGGGCGACGGGAGATCCCCTTCAAGCAAGATACGTTCACGCGAACGCTCCTTACGCGGATCGGGAATCGGGATAGCCGAGAGCAAGGCTTGCGTGTAAGGGTGACGCGGCCGGTCGAAGACCTCTTTAACCGCACCAATTTCAACGATCTTGCCCAAGTACATGACGGCCACACGGTCCGCAATATGGCGAACCACAGAGAGATCGTGAGCAACAAACAGGTATGAGAGGCCAAGCTTGGCACGTAGCTCCTCAAGCAGGTTAATGACACCAGCTTGAATCGAAACGTCGAGCGCTGAGACAGGCTCGTCAAGCACGAGGAGGCGCGGACTCAATGCGAGTGCACGCGCAATACCAATCCTTTGGCGCTGGCCGCCCGAGAAGTGGCGCGGGTAGCGGTTGAGGTGTGCGGGCTCAAGACCAACGAGTGTCATGAGCTCCTCAACCCGCGCATCAACCTGATCCTTCGGATAGTTGTTGTACTTCAAAGGCTCCGCGATGATGTCGAAAATCGGCATGCGCGGATCCAGTGAAGCCATCGGGTCTTGGAACACAACCTGCAGGTCCTCGCGCACCTTGCGGCGCTCCCGGCCAGACATGGAGGCCGCATCTTTACCAAACACTACGATGGTGCCACCCTGCGGTTTTTGCAGGTTCAGCACTTCAAGCAGGGTCGTGGTTTTGCCGGAACCGGATTCGCCTACCAGCGCCAGGGTCTCGCCCTCGCGAATATCTAGCGAGATCTCATCGACGGCATGAACCGTACCAACCTGCCTCTTGAATACTGCGCCCTTCATGAGGGGGAAGTATTTCTTCAGGCCGGTTACACGCATGACTTCATCACGCTTCATGCGATCTTCGTCTGCAATCGGCGAACTGAAGGCTTCCGGCATCGGGTAGATGTTGGCGTGATCCCAGTTGTTTTCAACGATGTCTTCAGCACGCACACAAGCAACGGTGTGATCGACGCCGTCGTTCGGATTGTTATTGGGTGAGACGCGAAGTTCCGGCTCACCGTTCAGACACGCGTCCGTGGAGATCGGACAACGAGGCGCAAACGGGCATCCCGTTGGTTCTTGCAGCATCGAAGGCGGGTTACCTTCAACGGAGGCGAGGGGCTCGGAAGAGTCTTGATCCGGACGCGGCAGGGATCCGAGAAGTCCAACCGTGTACGGCATCGTCGAGTGGTAGAAGATGTCATCGACCGAACCGTATTCAACGCAACGCCCCGCATACATAACGGCAACGCGATCAGCCATGCCCGCAACGACGCCGAGGTCGTGGGTGATCATGAGGACAGCCGCGTTCGTTTCCCGCTGCGCTTTCTTTAGCAGATCGAGGATCTGCGCTTGGATGGTCACGTCTAGCGCGGTGGTTGGCTCGTCCGCGATAATCAGGTCAGGGTCGTTCGCAATCGCAATTGCGATCATCACACGCTGGCGCATACCGCCGGAAAATTCGTGCGGGAATGCCTTGAAGCGAACCTCAGGGTTTGGAATGCCAACCAGTTCAAGGAGCTCAACCGCTCGCTCTCGTGCCGCTGTCTTGCTCATCTTCTGGTGGATCGTTAAGGCTTCTACAATCTGATCCCCGATCGTGTACACGGGAGTGAGTGCAGATAGGGGGTCTTGGAAAACCATCGCAACTTTTTTGCCACGAATCTTTGACATCCACGCGTCGGACTTACCGAGGATCTCAGTTCCGTGTAGCTTCACCGAACCTTCAACACTGGCAGACTCGTCAAGCAGTCCCATGACGGCCAGGGAGGTGACGGACTTACCGGAGCCGGACTCGCCAACAATGCCTAACACTTCACCGGGGTACACTTTTAGGTTGACACCGCGAACAGCGCGCACAACGCCATCTTCGGAGGGGAAGCTGACGTTTAGGTCTTGGATGTCAAGAACTGGAACGCCTTCTTGGCGCTGAGGTACCGGCGTATTGTCTAGCTTACGGTTTTTGCGGCTCATGCTTGACCTCCAGACTTTGAGGACGGGTCGATTGCGTCGCGCAGTCCGTCGCCGATGAAGTTAACAAAAATAAGGGTCAGGGTAAGAATGGTGGCCGGGGCCATGAAGATCCATGGCGAGGTCGTGGCCATGCCCTGTCCTTCCGCGATGAGAACACCAAGTGACGTCTCTGGTGGTTGCACGCCAAATCCGAAGTATGAAAGCACGGTCTCTGACATGACCGCTGCAACAAAGCCAAGCGCGGCGTCGATGATCAGGTAGGACGCTACGTTCGGAATGATGTGCTTTGTGATGATGACGTGCGAGGGAACCGACATGTAGCGCGCAGCCGTCACATATTCGAGGTTCTTCACTGAAAGTGTCATCGACCGCACGACACGCGCAGTAAGCATCCAGCCGAAACCCGCGAGCAGGAGGATGAACAGTAACGTCGAGGAGTTCGTTCCACCGGTCTTTTGCGAGATAACAGCGATGATGAGGAACGATGGGATCACGAGTAGGAGGTCGATCACCCACAGCGCGGCCTTTTCAAAGAAGCCACCGAAGTAGGCTGCGGAAGCACCAACGATCGCAGCAACGGTTACCTGGATAACGGATACCGAGACGCCGATGACTAGCGACTTACGCAAGCCTTCCAAGGTTAGCGCCAGAACGTCGCGGCCGCCCTGGGTGGTGCCAAACCAGTGTTCCGCATTTGGCGGTTTAAGGAAGGAAGTTGTTACTTCTTGGTAGTCCCACGGAACCAGCATGGGGCCAAAGATTGCGATGAGTACAACTACTGCGAATCCGATGAGGCCGATTTTCGAGGTGGTTGAACGCATGAAACGCCGGCGGATTAGAGCACCGCGAGAAAGGCGCTTGGATTTACCCTTGTCGGGCTTGCCACCCGCACCCTCGGGTGTGGTTTCTTTGGTCAGATCCGATCCGGTTGCGAGGGCCGTTTCGCCGCCAACTGTTTCGGCGTTGCGAACATCGCGTTCTTGCGGTTGGGGTTGGTTAGACATGTTAGCTCACCCTTACACGCGGGTCGATAACGACGACGAGGAGGTCAGACAGGAGCGCACCGGCTAGTGTACAGGCGCCCGAGAAGGCAACTACCGCAGTGGTGCCGTTGATGTCTTGGCCGCGAATGGACGAGACACCGAAGATGCCCATGCCGTGCCAGCCGAACACCTGCTCGGTTACGGTGGCACCGAGGAACAGGGTGGCCACGGCGAAGGCGAAGAATGTTGCCATAGGAACTAGCGAGGTGCGTAGCGCGTGACGAGTTACAGCCTTCGATTTGACGAGGCCCTTGGCGCGCGCGGTGCGCACGTAGTCAGCTCCGAGAGTGTCAAGCATCAGGTTGCGCTGGTAACGCGAGTAGGAGGCAATACCAGTTAGTGACATGGAAATAGTGGGCAGGAGTAGGTGCTGCATCCGGTCGACCAGAGCCGCGCCGAAGTAGTTACCCACGGTGCCTGTCTCGCCGGTAAATTCGAAGAACTGCGTGCCGGTTGCGACGTTGAACTGGGTGGCTCCGATCTGCAATAGGTTTGCAAGAACAATAACCGGCGTAGAGATGATAACGAGGGCGAGGATTGAGACGATACGGTCGGTTTTGGAGTACTGCTTGGTTGCAGTCCAAGCACCAACGGCAACGCCGCCAACCATGCCGATGATCGAGCCGATGATAATAAGCCTGACAGAGACCCAGACGCGGATGCTGATAATGGAGTTTACGGAGGCGCCGGTTGGCGTCATCCCCCAGTCCCATTCGGTGAATATTTTACCGAGCCATATGGTGTACCTATCCCACACGGGCACGGTATCTGAGATGTTGTATGCGATAAACATTCGCTCGAGCGCGTCCCAGTCACGGGTCGGGTCCGTGAGGTCGTAAGCAGCCTTCGGGTCTAGCGCGTTGGAGGCGATGAAGTACGCCAGCGACACGGCAATGAACAGCAGGAGAGCATAGTTAGCAAGCCTGCGTGCCAGGTAGTAGAACATAGGCTCTGACTTTCTTCAGGTCATGTTTGTCGCATAAGGCGTTTTGTGTTCCTCTTAGCTCGCAAATATTTCCTGATGGTCTCAGAATTATTGTCAAAACTGTGTATTGACTCTAGTTAATTTCGTGTCAAATGAGAAACCAATAAGGCCTTTTATTGAGGTTTTAGTATCTTTCATCCTGTCTTTGAGACCTTCCTCTTAGTGTTCTGCAGGATGTTTTTGCAACCTCTACGGTTCCTAATTGAGCATTTAACCGCCAAATTCTCAGACAGTTGCCACATTCCGCTCCCGTTGTCTGAATCCTCCTCAAGGCTCGCAACAGTTCGGATGTGGTCTTCTAGACATTTATTTGCCCAAGGGGTTAAGCGCCTGGCGCAGTTGATGCACCATTCCGGCGAGGTCAGCGACCTCCTCTTAAGACACCTACTTTCTTGTGGTTTGGGGCATGAGTTCGTTAGGACACCGAACGTAATCTAACGCGCTGAAATACCTGATTATGAGTTACTAATAACAACAAAAATGTTAATCTGTCGTTGGATAGCTTGATCCACAATATGTGAAGTACTTCGGGGAAGTATCCATCACTTAGGGGTGTTTAGCTACTGATTAGATCACTGCAGTCGAAAAATACGACGGTGTAAAGATTGGACATAAGCAGATGAGCAACCCATTAGTAATTGCTATTGATTCTTCAACGACCGCAACGAAGGCGGTTGTGATCGACACGTCTGGAGACGTTGTCTCTATGGGACGGGCGGAGATTGATCTCCTCTCCCCGCAAATAAATCACTACGAGCATGATCCGCGCCAGTGGTGGGATTCCACGCATCAGGCAATCACAGAGGCAGTCAGTGGTCTGAGCGAGCGCGATAGGGCGCGTATTGCCGCTATCGGGATTACGCACCAGCGCGAATCGTTTGCTCTTATCGACGCGGATGGCAACCCGATTCGCCCGGCAATCTTGTGGCTCGATTCGCGAGCGGGTGAGCAGATCAAGGAGTTCGGGTCCGACCACATCCACGAGTTGTCCGGTAAGCCCGCTGATACGACTCCCGCCCTGTATAAGCTGGCGTGGCTTAAGCAACACGAACCGGAAACTCTAAGTGGAGCTTTCAAATTGGTTGACGTGCATGCATATCTTTCTCATGCGCTTACCGGAAAGTGGGTTTCTGCAGAGGGGTCTATTGACACTCTTAACTTGTTCGACATCGCGGCGCGAACATTTTCTGATGAGCTACTTGAGATTGCGGGGTTGCGCCCCGATCAGATGGTGGAGTTCACCAGGGCTGGTGATGTGATTGGTACGCTGCTACCGAGCCTCGCTAACGAATGGGGTTTGAGCCCGGAGGTTGTACTGGTTGCGGGTGTTGGAGACGGGCAGGCAGCGGGTCTTGGTACGGCGGCGATTGACCCTGACTTGGCTTACGTGAATATTGGTACCTCGGTTGTGTCGGGCACGCATTCGAAGGAGTATCAGTTCGATCGCGCTTACCGCACGCTGATCGGCGGAATTCCGGGCACTTACGTGTTGGAGATCGTGCAAAACTCTGGTTCGGTGCTCTACAACTGGTTTAGGAAGAACCTCGGCGATCCTGCTTTAGAGGGAGGTTTGGACCCAGCTTTGGAGTCGGAGGCGAGCCGTATTGCCCCTGGTTCTGATGCCTTGTTGACGCTCCCGCATTGGAATGCGGGCCAGTCACCGGATTGGGATCCGTTTGCGACTGGCGCGATGGTGGGATTCACCACGGGACACACTCGCGCGCACGTTTTCAGGTCTATCGTTGAGGGCACTGCAATGTTGCTGGCTGAGAACCTGAATCGCGTGCAAGAGGTCACGGGCCGCAAGCTGGTGGAGCTTCGCGCCACGGGAGGCTCGGCCAGGTCCCCCTTTATTAGGCAGATTTTTGCAGACGCTACGGGATTACCAATCGTAATGTCTGAGGTTGATGAGCTATCCGCACACGGGGCGGCCATGATCGCAATGGCTGGCGTTGGAGCATACCCCGATGTTGAATCGGCTGCGCGGGCAATGGCTCATCTGGGTGAGAGGACGGAGCCGAATCCGCAAGCTCACGAAAAATACGTTAGTTGGATGCGGCTACACAGCCGTATTTACCCACTCCTTGCGGAGCTTATGACCGATATGAAGAATGCTGAGAACTAGGAGAAGCTATGGCGAAAATTGTCGTATTTGGTTCGGGAATTATGGGAACGGCGCTTGCCTTCCCGTCGGCAGAGAACGGTAACGAGGTGCATCTTGTTGGCACCTTCTTGGATCGCGAGATCATTGAGTCGATCCAGACCACGGGCGTGCACCCAAATCTTGATTTGAAGGTCCCCGAGTCTGTTCAGGCGCACCAGCTTGAAGAGGCCGCAGAGGTCATCAAGGACGCGGACGTTGTGATGGGTGGTGTGAACTCGTTTGGCGTTGAGTGGGCGGGCGAACAGCTTGCCGCAATGATGCAGCCGGGTCAGCACTTCCTGTGCGTGACTAAGGGTATGCGCGCGGATGAGGACGGCAACTTGAAGTTGCTACCCGATGTTTACCGTTCCTATTTTGATCCGAAGCTCGCTGAGTCGATCACGTGGAATGCTGTTGTTGGCCCCTCCATCGCAGGCGAGGTCGCGGTTCACCACGACACCGCGGTTGTATTCACCGGTGAGGATAAGGAAGCTTTGGAGTACCTGGCTGGCCTTTACCGTACGGACTACTACCATGTGTGGACGTCAACTGACTTTGTTGGCCACGAGACTGGCGCTGCGACGAAGAACATTTACGCTTTTGCTGCTGGCTTCGCGGATGGCCTGCTTCGCAGCCAAGGCAAGGAAAACGACCGTTACGTCATGTACAACATGGGGGCTGCTCTCTTTGCTCAGGGCCAGAAGGAGCTGCGCTCGTTCGTTAAGTTCATGGGCGGCAAGCCGGAAACGGCTGACGGTCTAGGCGGCGTTGGCGACATGTTCGTCACCTCGATGGGTGGCCGCAACGTGAAGGCGGGCGGCTACGTTGGTGAAGGCATCCCGTTCTCTCGCGTGCGCGACGAGCTAATGAAGGGCGTCACGCTCGAGGGCGTTGCCGCGATCAACGTTGTTGGCGCGGCTTTGCGCAAGCTGACCGAGCGCGGCGTGGTTCGCGAGGAGGAGTACCCGCTGTGCCGCTTCCTCTACTCCGTGGTTGCCGAGGACGCTCCCCTAGATATTCCGTGGGAGAAGTTCTTCGCAGATCTGAGCTAGCTCTTTAGAAGCGACAAACACACGTCAAAGGGGTCGGTGGTGCGACAATACGTTGCACCACCGACCCCTTTGACAAACCAATATTCAACTAATCGGCCGCAAGCTTTCACCAAGAGCCAACCGTCGATTTTTCCAGAACTTCAAAGCGCTCCAGCAACTAAACATCCGCTCAATCGAGCTTACGACCCGCTCATTTGTTGGTTTTATCAACATTTGTTGAAAACGCCATTACTGACACCTATCCTGAAATTGCCGGCAAATGTGACTCAAATCATGACCGTCAAAGGTGAGGGATATGACGAAGAAAATGCAAGTAGTGCAAATGCACGATGTTGGAGATATCCGCTTGGAAGAGATGGATATTCCTAGTCCCGTCCCGGGAGAAGTTCTACTGAAAATCGCGGCTTGCGGGGTCTGCGGATCCGACCTTGCACGCATGTATAAGAAGGGGCCACACAAGCTCCCTCTCGTGACCGGACACGAGTTCTCTGCTTACATTGCCGAGCTGGGGGAAGGCGTAGAAGGGTTCGAAGTCGGCGATCTTGTTACCGTGCCTCCTATGCTCCCCTGTTTTGAATGTGCCCCGTGCGTACAAGGCCATTTTTCCTTGTGTGAAAACTACGATTACTATGGCTCACGCCGTCACGGCGCTTACGCGCAATACGTCGCAGGCCCTGCGAAGCTACTACTCAAAGTTCCAGCAGGATTAGATGCTCGCGCTGCTGCCATGGTCGACCCAGCTGCAATTGCGCTCCACGCTATTTGGCGCACTAATCTTACGGCCGGTTCTTCAGTGCTGGTAATGGGCGGTGGAGGACCAATCGGGCTTTTTGCTGTTCAGTGGGCGAGGATCATGGGAGCTACCCGCATCGTTGCTTGCGACGTTAGCGAAGAAAAAGCGAAGCTCGCTCTGGAGGCTGGAGCCGACGAAGCTGTCACTTCGTATGATGACCTTCTAGCGGTCGCTGATAAGGGATTTGATGTCGTGGTGGAGACTACGGGCGTTGCAAAAGTCGCAGATCAAGCGGTATCTGTAACAGCTCGGCATGGATCTGTAACACTAATTGGCATCCCCCCGGCTGAGGTAGAAATCTCTGCGGCCAGCTGGGCGCGCCTCATGCGACTAGAAATTAACATCTGCGGATCTTGGAACTCGTTCTCTGCCCCGTTCCCCGGTAAGGAGTGGACAACGACGCTTGAGCACATGGCACGCGGAAATCTCAAGTGGAAATTTATGATTACTCACGAACTGCCGTTGGATAAGGTCGACGAGACTATCCGTTCCATGTACGAGCGAATCATCCACTCGTCGAAGGTTCTGTTCCTTCCTAATGGCGCGGATTTACCAACAAATTAGGCGATGAACTTAAGTAGCAACGATGATCTGCTGATGGTTCGAGCGGCTGAGCTCTACTACAACGACGGATATAACCAATCTCAAGTTGCAGATAGACTGATGCTCTCGCGCTGGCAAGTGGGCCGTCTACTTGAGAAGGCGCGCGAGACCGGGTTGGTGGAAATCCGGATCCACCATCCGGCCTCCCGCCGGCGCGATTTGGAGTCCGCCCTCAGGAATAAATTTGGCGATGTTCACCCTATAGTTGTGGACACCCAGGCAACCCAAGCGGCAACGTTGAATCTCGCAGCTCGTGTTGCAGCGAATCACGTAGCAGAACTACGGCCGGCACCATCATTAATTGGCTTGTCCTGGGGGCGGTCAGTCTCTGCGATCGCGAATGCCCTTCCTAATAACGTGTTTCACAAACCCGTTATCGTGCAGCTGAACGGCAGCGCACTATCAGTCGAACTTACCGTTGATGCGGCCAGCATCATCGCAACGGTCGCGAAACGATCTGTACAACCAACTACTCTTTTGTTGCCAGCGCCAGCAATAGCGGGCAGCCAAGGTCTTGTAGATCATTTCTTTGCTGATCCACATGTACAAAAAACAATCGAACTCGGAGAAAAAGCCGATCTTGCCATTTATTCTCTCGGCGCATTAACACCGAATTCAGTTTTGGCACAGTCCGGAAGTATATCCACGCACGAGCAAATTACTCTTAAACAGAGAGGCTGCGTTGGCGACATCCTCGGCCACTATATCGACAACAAGGGGGCGATAGTCGATCTTACTTTGGAGGCGCGAACTATCTCTATAAACCTAGAGTCCTTGCGAGACTGTGATCGCGCGCTTGCTATAGCCATCGGCTCGGAAAAGAGTGAAGTCACCTTTGGGGCCCTCCATGCCGGACTCTGCAGGACACTTATCACCGAATCAGCCATTGCAAAACGTGTACTTGAAATGGGGAATGAATAGTTATGAATTCTGAAGAAGTCGCTAAAATGATTGACCATACTCTACTTGCACCTGAGGCAACAAGGAGCGACATACTTGCTCTCATTGACGAGGCAGAGCACCTTGGAACTTACTCGGTCTGCGTCTCTCCCAACCAGGTTCCACTACCTCGAGAAACCACCCTGAAAGTCGCTGCCGTTTGTGGTTTCCCGTCCGGCGCCCACACCATGTCGGTTAAGGCAGCAGAAGCGGCAGAACTAGCTACTGCCGGTGTTGACGAGATCGATATGGTAATAAACGTCGGCGCAGTGAAAGAAGGAAACTTCGACTACACAGAAAAAGAGATCAAAGCGGTCCGCGATGCTGCTCCAAACGTAGTCTTGAAGGTCATCATAGAATCTGCCGCTCTAACTGATGATGAAATAGTTGGAGCTTGCAACGCCGCTAGAGCTGCTAAAGCAGACTTTGTAAAAACGTCAACAGGCTTCCACAAAGCAGGGGGAGCTAGTGTGCGTGCTGTGCGTTTGATGAGATCCACTGTGGGGAACGAACTCGGAGTCAAGGCTTCGGGCGGAATCCGCGACGGAAAATTCGCATCCGAGCTGATCGAAGCTGGGGCGACCCGTTTAGGACTGTCTTCATCTAAGAACGTTCTCGATACGCTCTAACAGCTTCGGCAACTTTCAAATCCTGGCGGACAAACGCAACCTCCTAGTTGCACCGCATTAACAACCACTTTGAATCAAAGGAGATTCTTCATGGGTGATAAGTTCGTAATCGGTATTGATTTTGGCACTCTATCTGGGCGAGCGACTGTTGTTCGGGTATCAGATGGTAAGGAAATGGGCTCGTGCATTTCAGAATATGCTCACGGCGTGATGGATTCTAGTCTCACTGCAGGTGACAACCAGCCACTACCACCAGACTTCGCGCTCCAAGTACCCGCAGACTATATAGAAGTACTAGGAAAGGTCGTCCCCGCAGCAGTGCAAAAAGCACAGGTCGATGTTGACGACATCGTAGGTATCGGAACTGACTTTACGTCAGCTACGGTGATTGCTGCCAATAAGGATGGTAAGCCATTATGCGAATTCGATGAGTTCAAGAACAACCCACATGCCTATGCAAAACTATGGAAGCATCATGGGGCGTCCGAACAAGCGGAACGGTGTATTGCAGTAGCAGAAGAACGCGGTGAAAAATGGCTTGGCCGGTACGGAGGGCGTATTTCCTCTGAAATCGTCATTCCGAAGGCATTGGAAACCCTAGAAAAAGCCCCTGAAGTATACGACACAATGGAAGTCTGCATCGAAGCAGTCGACTGGATCGTTTGGCAGTTGTGTGGACGTCGCATCCAAGCAGCTTCTTCCGCTGGCTACAAGGCCCTGTTACAAGATGGCAGTTATCCGTCAAGAGAATACTTTGCCGCGTTGAACCCAAAGTTCGCCAACTTTATCGAAGAAAAATACACGGCACCAGTTCTGCAACTAGGAGAACGAGCGGGCGGTCTAACTGAGGAAGCCGCAAAATTAACCGGCCTCAACGCTGGAATCGCAGTTTCGGTTGGACAGATTGATGCCCACGTAACTGCGCCAGCAGCACAGGCCATCGAAGTTGGCCAAATGACCGCGATCATGGGAACTTCAAATGTCTACATTGTGAACGGCAAGGAAGCCCAGGATATTCCTGGCGTATTCGGCATTACTCTCGGTGGGATTTCTCCCGGATTGTGGGGCTTTGAGGGTGGCCAGACAGGTGTAGGAGATATCTTCGCGTGGATAGTCGACAACATTGTTCCGGCTGACTACTTCGAAGAAGCCAAAGAAAAAGGTATCTCGGTTCACGAGTTGCTAACAAACAAGGCAGAAAAACAAGAGATTGGGGAAAATGGTCTGTTAGCCCTCGACTGGCATTCCGGAAACCGATCAATTTTAAATGATGCTAACCTCTCCGGCACTCTTTTCGGAATGTCGCTCACTACACGCCCAGAAGACATCTATCGCGCTTATCTAGAAGCGACTGCCTTCGGGTTGCGTTCGATCATTGAAAACTTTGTGAGCCACGGTGTCGAGATTAAAGAAGTAGTGGGCGCTGGTGGCTTGTTGAAGAATAAGTTCCTGATGCAGATGTACGCGGATGTAACTCGCATTCCACTGTCAATTTCAGGTTCTGCTCTAGCCGGTTCGCTAGGCTCCGCGATTCTTGGTGCGGTTGCCGCTGGAGAGTATCCAGACACATACGCGGCCGCTAAAGCAATGGGCTCTAAGATTCCCAATGCGTATATTCCAAACGAAGAGAATTCGGAGAAATACGACAAACTCTATGCTGAATACATCAAACTGCATGATTATTTCGGCAGGGGTGGGAATGATGTAATGCACCACCTCAAGCAGATCCAACGAGAAGTCCACTCAAAAAAGTAGACTAATACAGTTGTTGCCGGCACCTTTTGGTGCCGGCAACAAACTTTACCCTGGCGTTTGCTCGGTTCGTCCTCGGACACGAAACAGATTGGCCATATCAGGTTTTAGCGTAGCGAGGCGAGCGCGCCTTCCAGCTTGGCCAGCTCATCAAGAGCGGGCGCCACAGATTCGGTGATGATCTCATTGGGCACAAACTTGCCGTCCACAAGATGTGCGCCAATCATCGGAATCATGACCTGCTCGACGATCGGAACCATCCTCAGCGCCGAAAGCACTGGCTTCAACTGCTGCACAGCACGGAGGCCAGCGGAAATACCGCCGTATGAAACAAAGCTGACCGGCTTGTACGCCCACTCATTAAATAGATAGTCAATCGCATTCTTGAGTGGCGCCGGGTAGCCGTGATCATACTCGGGCACAACAAAAACGAATGCATCCGAACGTTCCACAATCTTTGCCCAACGCTTAGTATGTTCGTGCTGGTATGCCTGCATTATAGGGTGATTCGGCTCGTCCATAAGCGGCAGGTTAAGCTCCGCCAGATCGGCAACTTCAACTTCAAAAGCGCCGTGTTTACGCGCCTCGTCCGCAAACCATTCGGCCACTATCGGGCTCACGCGACCGAGGCGAACACTTGAAACAACAACCTGCAATACGGGCTTAGACATCCCTGTTCCTCTCAAAACGAATGCGGTTCTGTTCAAATTTAAACCAACTTACCCGAAGTGGCATTACGGGTGCCACCTTGCGACCGTTGGAATCGTCACAGTTCCTACAGCCACCGCCGCTAGGTTCGGCGCAACCTGTTTCCACCACTATTCGAGTTTTCGGGCGCGCACCAGCTCGTCACAGGGGTGCTTTGAGCGGTCCCCTCGTTCAATAACTTCATATTTCTCGATCGTCCACTTTGGCGATAGATTTTCGAGGACTTCACGCGCACTCATAACCTTCGAAAAGTCCGGGCCGTGCCCGCGTAGCCCATCCGGGTCAGGCATGTGGTGCACAAACAGGAGAGTTCCGCCTGGTTTCACGAGCGCACAAAGATGATCGAAGAGGTCAGACTCCTTGTAAACCACAGGGTAGAGGGCGCTCACCAAGTCGTATTCTCCACTAACTTCACGCGCGTCAGCGACAATCCACTGCACTTTCACTGAAGCCTTGTGAGCCGCACTCTCTGCTCGGTCTATAGCAACCTGCGAAATGTCCACGGCACTCACCTGCCAGCCTTGCTGGGCCAGCCAGATCGCGTCTGCCCCCTCGCCCGCCCCAACATCGAGGACGGTGCCGGGCTTCATGCCTTCGATTTCTTGTTTCAAAAGAGCATTAACTCTGCCGCTCCACAGCTGCCCTTCCGAGGCGTAGCGTGCGTCCCATTCCTGCGCTTCAGTACTCACGGGAATAAGGTTATCGAAATCCGCACCCTATAGCGCTAGCCAGCACCCTAAATAAAATTCAACGCGAAATAACGTTAGATATAGATGCTGATGAAAATGCCGTAATAACCCAAGTTATCAAGGGATGCGAAAACAAAACTCCACTTATATTCACCGACACCGAAGGCAAGGTGCAATTATTCGAATCGAAAGTGTCGGATACGTGCAGTACAATTCAGGGAACACTAGACGCGTCGGATTTGGATTCTATTTCAGCACGCCTTTGGTTATTGTGTATATCTGATCGGCAAAGCTAGATGTGTCCGAATCGTGTGTAACCACTATCACCGCGGCACCGTCATCAGTAGCTGATCGCAACAAATTCATTACCAATCCGGTAGACTCCTCATCTAGATCTCCCGTGGGCTCGTCTGCTATGACCACCTCAGGGAGGTTTATCAATGTGCGCGCAATTATTACACGGCGCGTCTCACCCCCAGATAGTTCCCGCGGGTAAACCTCGCTTAGGCCCTCAATTTGCAAAGCTTTCATTAGTGATTCAGCCCGCGCATTGACGTCGTAAGGTTTTTCTATACCCCGTTCTTTAGCGATCAACGCCGGTAACAAAATATTTTCACGAACGTTAAGACTAGCGATAAGAGTTTCCTGTTGCGTAGCATATCCAATTCTGCTGCCACGCAAAGTCGAAAGCTCAGAATCATCCAAGTCGCCTAAAAGCTGGCCGCATATGCGCACCTGCCCTCTAGTTGGTTGCAACAATCCAGCAAGCATATTAAGCAAGGTGCTCTTCCCATTGCCGGATCTGCCCTGAATCATTACCATCTGCCCGCTACTAACCTGTAAATTTGCCTCTTCCACAGCGTTAAAATAGCTTCCACGCCGGTAAAACTCGCGGGTTAATCCACTGGCTTGCACAACGACAGAATTCGCCATTTTCCCTCCCTTTACCTTGCCGCACGCAAAGTCAAATAAGTCTCATTTTTCAAGGTTTTACCAGCAGCTATTATCGCTGCGAGTATGGAAATGAGCAGGGCTCCGATTACACAGCAAGCAACTATTACAGACGCTGTTGCAAAACTTATATCAACATAGGGAAGCTCCAACTTGGCACGTATAAGATTGGCAAAGGGATACATTATTACCTCCCCTAATACGCCACCAATCAATCCACCACCCAAGCCGATGAAAAAGCACTCTTTCCCTAGCATAAACATGAGGTTCTTACGAGTCGCTCCCATTATTCGTAATGATGCCAATTCCTTTTTACGTTCACCTACGGATGTGGCCACAACTGCTACCAAAACTATCAGGCCAACCAACCAAAACATTGCAACTATCAACCAAATGTAACCGATTATAGTTATTGCATTAGCCTTTACCTGCGATGCCATTCCCGCAGAGGAAACTACACCCACATGTTGCATTTTATTGGCCAAAGCATCCCCTACGGCTTCTGCCGGATAGTTCGGATCAACTTTTACCAAGATAGACGAAATTGCTCTACCGTTTGGAGGGTTGTGAATATACTCCACTTGCGAAGAATATTTAAACATTTTCTCCACTGTGTTTTGATTTACGAACACAACGGTGTCATACGAAGTTCCTGTACGCGCTAACTTAGCAGCAACATGCCAAAACTCATTAAAAAGACGCACCTGCCCATTTGGGTCAGCAAACACGTCAGCGCCTACTATAACTTCGTCATCTTTAAGCTCACCAGCATACTCAGTGGCTATCCACGGTTGCACTACAAAGTCGGTTTTTGGGTTGAATCCAATGATCTGTACATCCACCGCGCAACAGCCAGCATCAAGTGAGGTCAAGTAGGTTTCAGGGGTTGCAGCTTTAACTCCCTCTACCTTACGTACCTCTTCCAATATAGAGTCATCGTTAAAATAAAATTTTTCTTTGGACTTACCAAGTAGAAAGCTTTCGGCTGCCTGCTGGTGTTCGTTTGGAAACACAATCAGATCAGCCCCCATGCGTTCCTCCATAGCAGAAAACCCTCGGCTAAGAGCTAATGACATGAAGGTACCGGAGAAAAAAATAACACTTAAAACAATTACTGTGATTGAAAGACCTAACGTACGTCCCGAGTAATATTTAAGATTTTCCTGTGGAAGCTTTCGTAGCCCGACACCTACCGACGAACTTTTTCCTGCCATGGAACAACCCTTCTTGAGTGCCTATTTACAGTGTTTACGCACTTTTATTTCGCGATCTTTTCACTACGGCAGTCAAACCATATAGCCACAAGCGCACACAGCAACGCCAAAACGCTCACTATTACGAGAGTTGGCAACATTACCTGCCTGCAATGCATGGTTGGCATATCACATACGCCTATGAGCAACGTAACCACTAATATTTCCAATACCGCAGTGGCTGCTACTGAGATATTTAGGCCAATGCGTGTTGGAGCCTTTACTAAGAAGTTAATAAGACCCAGTACGACTATCATAGCGCCAATACCGAGCGAGGCTTTAGCGCTCCAGTGACAAGCCATCATCGGATGGTCACCATGAATTGGACAAGGCTGAGCGATTGTCATAGGCGCTATCGCTATCATCGTCCCAAAAAGAACTGCTGGGATTCCAGCTATATATTTGTTTTTCATGTGTCTCTTACTTCTACTTCAGTGTCGATTAGAAACGCATTGTGCGAGTCTAAGGCTTCACCCGTCGCGAGCCAAGGCTATAATAGCCTGTTAGGTAAGCCTTACCAATGTCTTTAAGGTGTTTGGTGCGAATCTAAATGATCATAAAAATAGCTTTCCCCTGCAAACAAACACATCACACACCAGCTCGCCCCCAGCAAGCTACGCTTTTCACTTCACACACGATACTGTAAAGACCACTTAACCATTTGAGGATTAAAATCCCATGCTGGTTACTTACCTCGCGCTTTGCTCACCAACACTGCTCGTATTGTAGGATGATTTTAGGGATGCCTGGTCGTCAAGTTTATGCAAAAGGGTTTTCACGATCGGCTTGCGGGTGCTTTTAATCTGGCGCACCCTGGAGTGTCCTAGGTTTTTAGGTCCAGGTGACTTGAGTGTGGTCCATTGATGCCCCGCCACTAGGTGGGGAGAATGGAGCAATGGTGAAAAAGTTCAGTAAACACGCGCCCGAACAAATTGTTCGCAAGCTCGACAAAGCGCGGGAGTTGGGGGAATCAGGATCGACGACAGCTCAGACTTCAATCTTCTTGTGCGGTGCAAATTCGGAATATGCCAGCCTATCTAATACCGCTGTATTTAACAGTGTTTAAATCAGCATTACACCCAAAACTAAAAGCTTTTTATTGAGTCCTAACTCGCTGTGCTTCCAGCCACTGCTGCACTCCCGGATGAGCAGTAATCTGCAAATTAGGACTAGCCAGCACCCGACCATCTGCCGTGAAAAAAACCGTGTCTATGTGCTGTTGAGTCGCATCCAAATCCATAGCTCTTTCCAAACCCAACACTAAGAACGCGGTTGCCCAAGCCTCACACTCCATACCATCAGCCGTACAAACTAAAACGGCAACAAGGTCCGTAAATGCCGGTTTTCCAGTACTTGGATCTAAAACATGGCTAACGCGCTTACCCGAACCTATTCGCGTAGCTGTATCAGCACTAACAGAAAGCGCCGGATGAGTAAGCAACAAGTGCCCAAACTCTTCCAATCCCTCCCAAGGGCTTTGCAGGCCAACGCATACTGGGTCACCCGCAATCGAAATAGAGGAGGAACCAAATGACGCCACCACGTTTTTTCCCCCCTTAGAAACTACCAAATCACGCACCTGATCTGCCGCATACCCCTTGGCGATACCTCCAAAATCAATTATGGAATCACTAAGCTCAAATTCTCTATTCGCCCTTTCAGCCACCAATTTTTTCCAATCATGCATTTGACGGCCCAAAAACGGGTAAAATGCACCTTGAGTCAAATTCGCGAATTTTACGGATGCTTCCATGACTCGTGCCAGATCGGAAGAAAACCGATTTGCTTGCAATATCTCTTCCAATCGGAAAAGTAATTCAGCTCCAGCATCATGATTTTCCAAACCAACTTCCGCGCTCCCTGCCAAGCTGTAAACGTTGGAAGAATGCAATAGGGAGCTTCTGAATTTTTTCAAAATATCTTCCGAACCAGCATTTAAAATACGGCTAAGTGCGACCACCTGCGAAGTTTGCTTAAATATGCTAAGCCTATTTTCTAGTTCCCTAACTCGTTGACGAATAAGACGCTGAATTTCTTCAACATTCCCCGCCGGTTCCCAAGTGGCGCACACCAGCGTACCCATAGCGGGAAAGCTACATGAACCATGCCCGATCACTCAGATTACCGGGTCTTACTTTTCGGCGCCAGCGTTAAGCACGGCGTCTTCAACCGCCTGCATGAATAATCTGTGTGAAAGAGATCCACCAGCGATGCGCTCAACCTGATTTTGATCCGACGTCTCCTGGAACTTTTGCACATAGCTATTTTCGTGCTTTATCGCGTCTTGCGCTCTTTGATAAAAAATCGGATCATGTGCTTTGCCATCGGTTCCCAAACCATAATCTTCATCATGGGGCGTACCATCAGCATCCTTTACTAAAAAGTTTGCCTTAGTGACTTTTCCTCCACTAATTGTGAAATTCACTGTGCCGTAAGAACCATCAGCTTCTTTTTGTGAAACTCCTTCATATTCCCCATCTGGCAAAGTGTTTGCAGCCGGCACATCGGCCGAGCACCCGCCAAGTACTGCAACTCCCACAATCGCTGCTATAGCTAACAATCGGGAACTTCCCATAAGGCCCTCCAAGTTTTCTAACTTTTAAATATTTGGCATTTTGTGATTATTCGGCTCCTGTTAATAAGTTTCACCGAAACGTAATTCTTTTATAGGAGAATCGGCCAGATCGGTAACCTCTTGGGCAATTCGCCCGTGCTCTAAAATTATTTGCCGCTGCCCTTGTGCAGCCACTTCGGCATCATGCGTTACCACTACCAAAGTTGTTCCCTCTTCATGCAGGCGATGAAAGAAATCTATAACTATTTTTTCATTAGTCTCATCTAAATTTCCGGTGGGTTCATCAGCGAGTATCACGGCCGGACGATTTATCAAAGCTCTGGCCACACAAACACGCTGTTGCTCCCCTCCAGAAAGTTCATGAGGTAGATGCGTAGCTCTGTCTTTCATCCCCACCTGTTCCAGTGCTTCAAGCGCTTCCTGCTCATCAGGAACCGAATGATAGTACTGCGCCAACATCACGTTTTCCACAGCTGTTAGGTGTTTAACAAGATGGAACTGTTGGAACACTAGGCCGATTTTATGACGGCGTACATCTGCCAGCTCCACCTCGCCCATTTTATCTAGGCGGTCGCCTTCTAAAAGAACCTCACCCGAAGTGGGTGAATCCAAACAACCCAAAATATTCATCAGGGTCGATTTCCCCGAACCAGATGGGCCCACTATGGAAAGCCATTGACCACGCGGAATTTCCAAGCTCACGTTGTCGAGTGCCGCAAGATCGCCGTAGTGCCGACTAGCCGAGCGTACTGAATATATAGAATCTGCGGGCATTATTCTCCCCCTAGAACTTGTGAAGGATCTATTTTGGTGATTCTGCGTGCTGGCATCAAACAGCCCAGCATCGCTATGACTATTGAAAATATGAGTGTTATTGGCACGACCCACCAATTTATATTCAGGTTTATGGCAAACACACGGCGTGATATTTCCGCTGCGATCCACACCCCTGTAGCTGCACCTAACGTCCCCCCGAATACTCCCAGCATAAGCGATTCTCCTACGAATTCGCGCATAACATCACCGGGCAGTGCACCAAGAGCCTTCTTCAATCCGATTTCCTTGGAGCGTTCAGAAATTATCGAATTAAGAGTTGTGGAAACCGCTATCAAGGTGAGCAGCGATATTATTGCCGAAACTATCCAAATTAAGGTACGCAAAGTGGTGGCGATTCCGGTTTCCGCCTCTGAAATACGGCGTACTACTTGAGCGTCAGCATTTTTTACTTTAGTGTTTATTTGTTTGGCGTATTGCGCAATTACTTTAGAGTCTGCATCTATTGAGTACTCGATGATGTCATAACCACGATCTCCTAAAAATTCACTTAGTGTTTTAGTGCTCATTACTATCTGCTCGTCTTCCGGCCCTCCGGTGTGAATAATTCCGGAAACCTTCATCTGTTTAGAGACCGCATTTTCAGACGTGGGTTGCATCAGACCAACCTCATCCCCAATTGAGAAACGATAACGCGTAGCCACATCTGCGCCCACCAAGAATTCATCATCATTAGCAGGCATTTTCCCATCTAAGTTCCAATATGGGCGGACACCTTGCACAGCGTCCAAATCCGTTGCCATTACCTGCAATGGCTGCTGATTGTATAGTAGGTTTCCATACTGGTATCCGGCGCGTTTAAGTACGCTGTTGCCAACTATGGAATCAGTTTCCTGCAATGTGCCATCCGTAAGGTTTTCTGAAGAATCAGGCAATATAACCATATTGGCACCAAACGCACGCAACTCCTTACTCATTTGGGCCGGAACAGTGAAGGCCACCAAACCCAATGCGGCCAAAGTTGTACCCCCCACCGCTATTGACAGGGAGGCAATGAAAACACGGGTAATCCGATTTAAAAACGCCTTCCAGATCATGCGCAAATACATCGCAGTATGCTTATTCTTCACGGTTACCTCCCGTGCAACACTTGGGCCGGCTGCACACGTACCAGTGAACGGATGGCAGGCAAAGATCCCAAAAGTACGGTTACAAACACAATTAACGCCATTAGAGGGGCCACAATTGGCCGCATAGCTATAGCGGATCCAAAAACAATGTGTCCGATTAGTTGAGCCAATCCGAAACCTAAAGCAAATCCAACAACTCCGCCAAACAACCCAACGATAAGAACCTCTGCCAACATGAGTCGAATAATTTCTCGGTTTCGTGCACCTATAGCCTTCATTAAACCAATTTCACGTGAACGCTCCATAACCGAAGCGAACACCAAATTCGCAATCCCTAAAGACGATCCAATCACTGCAAATAGGGCAACAAAAGCCATAATAAGCTCAGTTTTATTAAGTATCTCCCCCTCAGTATCTGCAACTTGACGTACGGGCTTAGCCACTGCGTTGGTCATAACTTCCTCTATCTGATAGGCAATAGAGGAAACATAGGCCGTGCAATACCATGTTTCCCACTCGTCCAAAGTGAGCAATGTAGGATCTTCAGCAGCTTTACGAGACAGATCATTATCCGGCGTAGTAATTGCGCGTACCTCTACCCGATCAACCTCATTATCCCGCCCGGTAAGCTGTTGAACCAGATCAAGATCTGCATATATTTGCGAATCTTCTGCATCTCCGCCCGTAAAAATTCCGGAAATAACTACATCGACAACATCACCGTTTTTATCACGAATTTGTAAAGTATCGTCAACTTTCCAATCATTCTTTGTAGCAATACGGGAACCCACTATTACCTCTTTAGGCGTCTTTCCCCAAGTTCCCTCCCATTTCCACCATTCCCGCATGCCGTCCATACCCGTCATAACCTTTTCTCCGGTTGGAATGGCGAGTTCTTTATCAAACCAGGTACCCCGCACCTGCTCCTCTTTACCGTCTACTTCAAGCTTTGTTTCCAAATAGGGAGTGAAGTTTTCAATATTGTACGTCCAAAATATGGTTTTCATATTCGGTAATTCATCTTCCCGCAGCGCGCCGCCACCCTGCTCGGAAGAGTCAATATTGTACAAATCCGCGGCCATTGCCCTACCTTGGGGAAGAACCTGCAAATTGGAACCATAAGAGCTGAGTTCTTCTTGTACTTTATCTCCAACATCAAACATCACCGCCAGCATCGATGTTGTAAGGGAAGCACCCAACATTACTGTCACAGCTATCATCAGGCGTTTAACTGCCTGCCTACGCAATGCGCGGGCTATCATAATCCAGAAAAACATATCAGCTAAACACCTTCTCGTGGCTTTCTAACTCTTCAGCGAAAAACTTTAAGCGAGTATCTTCCACCTCATATTTGATTGGGATCGGGTTGCAACCGCCAGGGAATCCAATGGTTTGCACGTTCATCATCACGTCACACTTAGAACAAATTATTTTTCCCTTATCTTCGTAATATCCCGAATCTCCGCAAATTTCACAGGCATCTAAACCTACGCCAAAAGCGACCTCATTTTTGCGCACCACCAAAAATCTAACTTCCACTCCGTTTGCTGTTTTGTACCCAAAACGATGTAGGTGACCATCAGAAACCAGCAGACGATCCACGTATACAAAATCGCCTTCCAAGGTCGTGGCTTCCAAATCTGTTAGTTCAGGAACATACTCTGAGCGTCTCTTTCCATCCGTCAACGACCAGGCAAACGCAATTGCAAGGACCGAAGATAAACCAAAAAATTGACGGCGGCTTATGGTGTCTGCTTTTTGTAAACGGCGCTCTGCAGGATTATGTGGAGGTTTTTTAACCTGCGTCCACAGCGCTATAAAACCAGGGAAAGCAATTAGAAACACTAGTATCAGCTGAGTCATCGCCTCATTGCGTTGAATCCACAAAACTATGTCAAATAGGCCGGGGAAAGACGGCACTATCCGCCTCGTAGCGAACTGTTGATACAGTAAAATCATGCGGGGCAGTATCATCGCCATGAAAACTACCGAAGTGACTAGGGTGCGCACCCACCAAGGAACTTTTTTCGCACATTGGACATATCCCCAACAGGCAACCACCGCCAAAATTGTTCCTAAAGAAAACCCGGCCAAACGTAAAAGGGAGGCGGTTTCAAAAACTGATCCACCCGTGTGCACAATCGAATCGGTGGAATAAAAATATGGAACCGCATAGTAAAGAGCAGAGGTACATATAGCCAATATCGCGGTTATGGTCAGCCCCCGGTGGCGCATTCCCTGGTTTATATCATGCAAATCCCTATCGCCAAACAACCAAAGCATTACCAAAAACGCGAACATGGTAATAAACAGCGCGATTCCCGCCCAGGCGGTAAAAACAGGAATATCAACGTGCGGGGTGTTCAACCGCAACCATGTGAAAACACCCGCGCCCAAAAGGCCAATAGCGGTTGAAGCAAAAGTTAGTTTGGCAACCGTTTGTCGCTCCATAGGTGCATGAGCTCGGCTGGCTACCAAAATACCCACCGCTAGACACAAAGGAAGCGCCGTTTGAATTGAAACAATGAACAATTCCAACATGTAAATCCCTGCAAAAAGTTAAAAATAGCTACTAAATTATTTAGTTAAAATAACCGATCATGAAACTGTACATAAGTGTGAGAGCTCGGCGGCAATGCCCCGAGCTCTCACACGCGGTTAGCTTAAAGCAGCTGGCCGTCCCACTTCCAGTTTTCGAAAGTGAACTTCAGTGGCTCGGTCCAGAAACGCCCGTCAACAGCGGAGGTATCTTTTCCAGTGTGCAGCATGAACTTGTCAGCAGGTGAAGGAATCTCAACTTCAACACGGTACTCGCCCGGTTCCAGCTTGATGTTATTTCCGTAGTGCGGGCCGTCAGAAGCCACCATGGGCATCATCGTCCCTAAATCCTTGACCAAGCCACCCGTGGCCTGATCATAAATTTTCACGTTTATCTCCAAGTAAGGCATGAACTGATCGGCTTCATAACCGATTTCAGCAGCCTTCTCATTGGTAGCAACGTCAACTTCGAAGTGCATGTCAGATTCGGAAGCCGGCGGTACTAGCACCGAGCCTTGCTCCATGTCGATTGCCTGGAAGTAAACCAAATCAACAGTTAACGGACCACTGGTCTGCGGGCCTGAATCGCCAACCGGAATTTCGTTAATTCCTACTGCCTGCCCTTTTTCAGCAGAGCTCTTCTTTTCGTCGGCGGTATTCTGCACAGAAGTACCCTTTTCATCCTTGGGCTTGTCACCAGAATCATTCGAGCAACCAGCAAGACTCAAGGTAAGCGCGAATGCCGCTCCAAGAGCAACCATTGCTTTCTTGATCTTCATTTATTTTTCCTTTCGTGTTTCGGGATTTTCCGGCCAAAATTGGAGATGTTAGAACTGATGTAACGTTACTGACTAAACAGAAGTTGTATCTTTCACCGATCTTTGTTCGTTATTTGTTGCGCTAGCACAGCTCTCCCGTTTTGTGTTTTTGCTGATGCGATATTGCACAACAGCCAAAATTATGAGAATTACAACCACAATTGCCTGTGCCACCAAAGTCTGAACAGTTGGGTAAAGACCAAGCACAGCTATTTCCGGTACGCCCGGAACGTCAGTTGTATGCAGCCAAGTTGCATCCTGGAACTCTTTAGCAGCACCACCCGCAATGGTAACTGCCAACACGCCCAACAGAACCGAAGTCCACCGGAAGAACTTCCTGATTGGTAGACGAACTCCAAATACCCACACCAGTAGGAATAGGATTATCAAAATGACTAGTGCAACTCCCACCCCAAGCCAAATGAATGCGTAATCCGAACCGGAACGCGCCGCGGTGAGTATAGGAGAGAAGAACAATATGGTTTCCGCGCCCTCACGCAACACCGCCAGGAACGCAACCAACGCTAGTCCGAATACGCCACCCGACTGAGTCTTAGATCCGGCAACAGATTGCATGTACTCATTCCATTTGGCCCCATGAGACTTGGAGAAGATCCAGTTGGAAACGTATATGAGCATCAGCACCGCAGCAATACCGGTAAAGCCCTCGATCAACTCTTGTGCCAACCCTGAAACGTTTGATGTGAGGCGAGCCAGCACTATAGCGATCATTACCGACAAGACGATGGCTGCGACCACGCCGACTATGATTCCAGCTACCTGATCCTTACGCTTTGCCTTCATAGCATAGGTAATAACAGCAGCCACAACCAGGAGGGCTTCAGCACCCTCACGCAGCAGAATTAGGAACGAGGCAAAGAATCCTTTCCACCCAAGTCCCTCATTGGAACCAGCCAGCTTGTCCAGCTCAGTGGCGTCCTCATTCACCATTGACTTTAAGTTTTCAGCTATCTTGACAACTTCATCGTGTGCCAATCCGCCACGAATTCCCTGACGCAGATCTCGGAATCCGTTTTCAACTTCAGAAACTCGCCCCTGCCCTATGTAGGAGATTGTTGCCTTCTCTAGCCCCTCGGCTTCATAGTGTTGTAAGTAGGCAGCGGTAGCGTGCTTGTAGCCCTTATCCACATCACCCGCGCCGTACTCTTTAACAGAGGTGTCAATATTTTCCACGATTGCTTGGGCTACCCTAGTCCACTGATCTGAAATAGTCTTAGTGGTGGCAAGTTCGGCAACGTCTTTATTTAGATGGTCAATGGCAGTTTTTACCGCTTGTGCGACCTCGTCTTGAGGTGCCCCCGCATTGGAAAGCGTGCGCACGTTTAGCAAAACTGCAACAAAGTCTTCTTGCCTGTCCCGCCCGAGCCTGTGGCGAATTTGATCTTCAAGGCCGGAAACCTGGTAAGTATCATAGTAAGCTTTTCTGATGGAGTGTTGAACTGCCTTAGAATCTCCCGAAGCATACTCGGCAGGAATACCCTCCAGGTACTCTTCCATTTTTGTTACTACCGGCTGCCAATCCTCTTCTTCTTGTGCATTCGCCGTAAGAGACGAAGAAAGAGCGAAGAACACTCCCACAAAGAGGAAAATCGCTAAAATCTTCGATATTCGCACGCCCGATGCACTGCTAGGCGAAAACGCCATCATTCGCCCTCCAGCTTTTGTTAGCCTAACCTAATAACCAGTATGAGCATACGCGCTACCACTTTAATTGCGCAAGGCCGGCATGTTGAAAATAGGATATTTGAGAACAAGTGCTCAAAGGGATACTCCAAATGAACCGCGAGTTCAAGAAGCAGTTCGGCATCTCCATCCCCCTCATCCCCTTGAAAGAAACAGGTTAGATCCACGCTGGTAACGCCACGCACCTAGACTGGGACGAGGCCTGCCCGAACAACGGCGAAGACGAGATCTACCTGATCGGCAACCCACCATATGTGGGATCGAGCATGCAGACCACAGAGCAGAAGGCGGATTACCCGGTGGTTTTCGGTAGCTCCAAGTACCCGAAGAAGCTCGACTACATTTCTCTCTGGTTTATCAAGGGCGCCGCTACATCTCCGGCACCCGTGCCGAGCTGGCCTTTGTTTCTACCAACTCCATTCCCCAGGGCGAACACGTCGGTCTCCTGTCCCCCTGCTTCACGAACAAGACGTAGAGATCGGGTACGCCTATACCTCATTTAAATGGGGGAATAATGCCAAGTTCAACGCCGGCGTCACGGTTGTGGTTGTAAGCCTGCGTCCCATCTCAAATGCGCCCAAGCATATTTCCATGAGGATATTCGCACAAACGTATCCCAAATAAATGGATACTTATTAGATGCACCGTGTGTATACGTTGGGCCTCGATCGCGCCCGGTGAGCTCAGAGCTACCAAAATAATAAAAGGCTCTCAGGCTACGTATGGGGGGGGGAATCTCCTACTCACGGTGCCGGAGAAAGAGCACCTTAACGGCATTTCATCGCTAGCCTCGTCTTGGATCCGTAATTATGTGGGATCCGACGAGTTTATTAACGGTTCACAACGATACTGTCTTCGCGTTCCGGATGCAGACCTTGAGCGAGCGCAGGACGCAAAAGGCGGCCTCGGAAACCCGAAGCCGCCCTAGGCGAAAAACCGGATTGAGTCCTAAACGTTGAACTTGAACTCCACCACGTCGCCGTCTTGCATCACGTAGTCTTTGCCTTCCAGGCGTAGCAGGCCTTCAGCGCGGGCCTCCGCGATCGAGCCGGCCTTCACTAGATCCGCGAACGAGACGACCTCGGCCTTAATAAAGCCGCGCTCAAAGTCCGTGTGAATCACGCCAGCAGCCTGGGGCGCCGTCCAGCCTTTGCGGATCGTCCACGCGCGAGCTTCCTTCGGGCCAGCCGTCAAATAGGTTTGCAAACCAAGCGTGTCAAAACCAACTCGCGCAAGCTTATCCAAGCCGGATTCTTCCTGGCCAACCTCGCCAAGCATCTCGCGAGCCTCGTCCTCGTCAAGCTCCACCAGCTCCGACTCAAACTGGGCGTCCAAGAACACGGCCTCCGCTGGAGCAACAAGCTCGCGCAGCTCCGCCATTTTCGTCTCGTCCTCAAGGCCCTCGCTGTCCGTGTTAAATACATAGATAAAAGGCTTCGCCGTCATCAGCTGGAACGACTTAACGATGGCCGGGTCAAGGCCAGCAGCCTTCATACCTGCGGAGATGAGTGTGCCTCGCTCCAGCATTTCGAGACACGCCTGCGCGGTAGACAAGTACTCCGGCTCAATGCGCTTGCCCCGCACTTCTTTTTCAAGCTTCGGTAGCTGACGTTCAAGGGTTTGCATGTCGGCAAGCATGAGCTCAGTTGAGACCGTCTCGATATCGTCCTTGGGCGACACTTTACCGTCGACGTGGACAACATCAGGATCGGCAAACGCGCGCGTCACCTGGCAAATCGCGTCGGCCTCACGAATATTAGCGAGGAACTGGTTACCCAAGCCTTCACCTTCGGAAGCACCCCGCACAATCCCCGCAATATCAACAAAAGACACAGTCGCATTAATGATCTTTTCGGACCCGAAAATGTCGGCAAGCTCTTTCAACCGTTCATCCGGAAGTGGAACCACACCAATATTCGGCTCAATCGTTGCGAATGGGTAGTTCGCCGCCAAAACGGTTGCGCGAGTCAGCGCATTGAACAACGTCGACTTCCCAACGTTAGGAAGTCCTGCAATACCAATAGTCAAAGCCACGCCTATAGTTTAGGCTACGCGCGTTGATTAAAAAATTGCGAGGCAGGGCGTCCAGAATTTTGTCCGCCCCATCCGGTCTAATAGAAGCATGACAACAATTGGCTGGATCATTTCCTTAACAATGCTGGTATTCGGACTCATTGCCGGGTACTTTGCGGGCCGGCACTCCCAGCCGCGCCCGAGTACCCTCGAAAACGAGGGCGTGGCGCGTGACGCTTTGGCTTACCAGATTTCTAAAGAGCTAGCGCCGCTAAATCAAACACTGCATGCTATTGATGCGCGGGTTGGGCAAATGGATGCGGCGCAAAAGCATCAACTCGATTGGGTTATCTCGGAGCTTGGTCTCAGCCAGAAAACCGGGCGCGAGGTTCTTGCCGCCACCCAAAAGCTCGACACAGCGCTAAGGTCCTCTCCCACTCGCGGATCTTGGGGCGAGCTCTCCTTGCGCCGCGTGCTTGAAATGTCGGGCCTGACTAACCGCATTGACTTCCTCGAACAAATGCAGGTTGGCACAGCGCGGCCAGACGTCGTAGTGAACCTACCGGGCGGGGGCGCTCTCGTAATCGACGCGAAAGTTCCCCTAGATGCCTACCTGAAAGCCATTGACGAGGAGGATCCGAGCGCTCTAAGAGCACACGCCAGTGCGGTGCGCTCCCACGTGAATCAGCTGGCAAACCGGCGCTACAGCGAGGTGATTGCCGGCTCTTTAGACCTCGTGGTCTTATACATGCCGTCCGAGGCGCTGATCTCTGCCTCACTCGAAGCTGACCCGACGTTGTTTGAGGACGCCCTTCAAAAAGGCATCATAGTTGCTGGCCCCTCCGCCCTCCACACGCTGCTACGAGTGGTTGGATACGCGTGGGCAAAGGACTCTTTGGAGCAGGACGCCCGCGACATTCTTGAGCTCGGGCGTACCCTCACCGAACGCATAAATGTGCTTGGCGAACACCTCGGGAAACTGGGTAGCTCCCTTCAATCCGCAGTTGACAACTACAATCGGACCGTCGGATCTTTCGAGACTCGCCTGGGTGTAACCGCCATCAACATCGCCAGCCTAGAGCACTCAATCAAACCTGCTCCCCAACCTATCGACAAGGCCACCCGACGCCTACCGCCGCCCCAAGAATAGTGCTGTCCGTGTCAGAAAACAGTGTCGGCAGTGTCAGCAGGTGTGGTCTGGTCCCGGTGTACGCCTACCCGTCGCATCCTCCGCATCCGCGCCCTCACGCTTGAGCGCCTGACGCAAGTTGCGCGGAAGCGCAAACGTGATCGTCTCCGTGCGCGTCCGCACCTCCTCGGCCTCTCCAAAGCCCAGTGACTGCAAACGCTCAATCACTTCGCGCACCAAGATGTCAGGCACCGAAGCACCCGAGGTGATGCCAACCGTTTCAACGCCGTCTAGCCAGGCCAGGTCGAGCTCGGCGGCCTCATCGATCCGGTAGGCCGCCTTTGCTCCCGCGTCCAGCGCAACCTCAACTAAACGCACCGAATTCGAAGAGTTCGCTGAGCCCACCACAATCATCAGATCAGCCTGCGGCGCAATGGTCTTGACAACCTCTTGCCGGTTCTGCGTTGCGTAACAAATGTCATCCGACGGCGGATCCATGAGCATCGGGAAACGTTCACGTAGCCTGCGTACAGTCTCCATTGTTTCATCTACCGAAAGCGTGGTTTGAGACAGCCACACAACCTTCTCGGGGTCGCGCACCACCACGTTATCCACCTCGTCCGGAGTGCCCACAATCTGAATGTGGTCAGGCGCTTCACCGTACGTGCCCTCAACCTCCTCGTGGCCCTCATGGCCAACAAGAATGATGTCGTAATCCTGTTTTGCGAAGCGCACTGCCTCCTTATGCACCTTTGTCACCAGCGGACACGTCGCATCAATCGTGGAAAGACCGCGCTGCGCCGCCTCCTCGTGCACCTGTGGAGACACGCCATGCGCGGAAAACACCACGCGCGCCCCCTCGGGTACTTCGTGCGTCTCCTCCACAAAAATCGCGCCGCGCCGAGACAGGGTCTGCACCACGTAGCGGTTATGCACAATCTCTTTACGCACGTAAATCGGCGGCCCGTACAGGTCCAATGCCTTCTCCACCGCATCTACAGCGCGATCCACGCCCGCGCAGTATCCGCGCGGGGAGGCCAACAGAATTCTTTTACCGGAAACGTCACTCACGCCTCTAAGATAACCGCAAACCACCAAACTTGCCGCCCGGAACAGGCTGGAACAATTAATGTCCCACCGTTTTCGTAAACTAGAAGACATCAACACGTCTTGGCGCGTGAGCGCCCGCAGGGGGAAGTATGGAAGTTAGTGCCACGTCGCACCGCAGCGCAGACAGGCCGGCACTCGCAAAAGTAGCGCGCGAAACCACGCGGGAAAACCCGTGGCCGCTCGCCTTGCTGTCCAAAAATATGAAGCAGTACATCGACCGCATGTCCGCCCTGTGGATTGAAGGCCAAATCGTTCAACTCAATGAGCGTCCTTCCACCCGCATGTCGTTCCTAACCATCAGAGACGTGAATGAAGACATCTCAATGGATGTAACAGTATTTGGCGGTGTCCTCCAAAAAACGGGTGGCGCTGTTCAGGCAGGCACGCGTGTCGTTGCCTACGTGAAGCCCACATTCTGGGAGCGTTCAGGGCGTCTCAACCTGCAAGCCTCCGAAATTCACCCGGTTGGGGTTGGAGATCTACTTGCGCAAATTGAACAACTGCGCCAAAAGCTACAAGCCGAGGGCCTGTTCAACGCCGAACATAAGAAGCCCCTGCCTTTCCTCCCCCGCACTATTGGACTCATTTGCGGGCGGGGCGCCAAAGCTAAAGATGACGTGCTCGTGAATGCTATGGCTCGCTGGCCGGGCGCACGCTTCGAAATCCGCGAGGTGCTCGTGCAAGGCCCCAACTGTCCTCCCGAAGTCAGTGCAGCCATTGCAGAGCTCGACGCAATCGAAACCGTGGACGTCATCATTGTTGCGCGTGGAGGTGGTTCTGTTGAAGACCTCCTTCCCTTTTCCGATGAGCGCATCATCCGAGCCGCTTTCAAGGCACAAAAGCCCGTAGTTTCCGCAATCGGTCATGAGGGTGATGCTCCGCTACTGGATCTCGTTGCGGACGTGCGCGCCTCCACCCCAACTGATGCGGCGCGCAAAGTCGTACCCGATCTAAAAGAGGAACACGCAAATCTTGCCCGCGCAATCGAAACCATTCGTTCGCGCGCGCAAATGCAGATCAAACGCGAACGCGAATACTTGAGCCTACTGAAAGACAGGCCAGTGTTGAAAGAACCAACCGGCTCCCTACAGATATACAAAACTAACCTGTCTCAAACGCTTACGAACATGCGCCACGTTGTGAGCGCACGCATCGACCGCGAGCGCGGCGGGCTTGTTGAGGCTGCCGCAACATTGCGAGCACTGTCCCCGCAGGCCACTTTGGAGCGTGGCTACTCGATTGTTAAGGCACCCGGCGTTGGAGTGGTTAAAGACGCTGCGAGTGTGAAGAAGGGCGACATTTTAGAAGTCATGCTTGCCCGTGGCTCCATGATCGCAACCGTTTTCGGAACCCAGCCGGCACGGGCATCACAAGAGTCCAACGAATCATCAGAGTGAAACTCCCCTACTTTGAACTAGATACTTGGCATGAAAAGAGAGGTAAATATGGAAAAGGAAGAGTTGATTGATCCCGGTCAGCTTTCATACGAGCAGGCTCGCGACGAACTGGTGCAGATAGTAAAGATGCTTGAAAGTGGGAAAACTCCGCTAGAAGAGACACTTTCCCTATGGGAGCGAGGAGAAGCGCTTGCCGCTCGCTGCCACGCCGTGCTGAGCGCGGCTGAGCAGCGCATCGAACAGGCTCGCGCCGGCTCGGCCTCCACACCCGAGACCAACATATAAACTGAGAGGTAAATCTCGAGAGTTTGGACGGGTAATGATTAATCCAAATGCACTGGTAGTCGGTGAAGCCCTGGTGGACATCGTTGTTCCCCTACGCGGTGAGTCAAAGGAGATTCCTGGCGGTTCCCCCGCAAACGTTGCTCTTACGCTCGGCCGGCTTGAACGCACCGCTCGCCTACTCACCTGGCTGGGCTCGGATGCGCGCGGGCAGCTCGTGCGCAAACACCTCGAAGAATCCAACGTGATTGTGGGCGAAGAATCGCTACGCGCCGAGAAAACCTCTACCGCTCTTGCCCGGCTGGATGAAACGGGCGCCGCCACCTACACGTTCGACATCGAGTGGAAACTGCCGGACTGTGAAATCGCTGAAGATACCGTTGTTGTGCACTCCGGTTCCATTGCCGCCACCTTGGAACCGGGCGGTAGCGGCGTCGTGCGGCTTTTGGAAAAAGCGCGAGACGTGGCCATCGTAACCTACGACCCGAACGCGCGTCCCACCATCATGGGCGATCCTGCTAAAGCATACGAACGCGTCAAAGAGTGCGTTCGTCTCGCCGATGTTGTGAAAATGTCGGATGAGGACGCCGAGTGGCTCACAGGTAACTCCAATATCGAGCAGGTGGCGCGCGAGTGGCTAGAGCTAGGCCCCTCCCTGGTGGTTGTAACCAGAGGCGGTGACGGGGTAAGCGCATACTTCGGGGATGAGACCGTACACCTTCCCGCAGCCGACGTGAAAGTCGTGGACACGGTTGGGGCGGGGGACTCGTTCATGGGCGGCCTGATCGACGCGCTCTGGAGCGAAAACCTGCTCGGGGCAAACAACCGCTACGCTCTTGCCCACATTGACCGCGAATGCGTGATCCGTTTACTGGGCCGGGCCGGCTCCATCTCTGCAATCACCGTTTCACGCGCCGGAGCCAACCCTCCGTGGAAGAAAGAACTCATCTAAACAACGCGTAAGCGTTGCAAAGCCAAACGGCGGTTCAATATTTTGAACCGCCGTTTCTCTGAGCGTGAATCTGAACAAGCACGGCGAGTGCTAGAACCGTTACCGGTTTGGTTAGTGGGTTTCAATCCCACGGGACCGAAACACCTCGCGCGCGGCTTCAGTTTTTTCTGGCGTGGGAGGCTCCACGTCTTCCAACTCATACTCCATGCCCAGCACGTCCCACTTGTCCCGCGCCATCTGGTGGAACGGAAGCACCTCAACACGCTCAACATTAGGCCACCTCGCCACGATGTCAGCCACGGTCTCAATGTTTTCTTTTTTGTCCGTAAGACCTGGAACCAGCACGAAACGAACCCACACCCGCTTACCGAGCTGCGCCAACCTGTCACCAAACGCGATAGTCGGTTCCAGCTGTGCCTTAGTGGTCTTGAAGTACGTCTGCTGATCCCCTGCCTTAACATCCAAAAGCACCAGATCAATGTCGGCAAGCATTTCATCCGAGCAGTTCACACCCAGATTTCCCGAAGTGTCGATCGTGGTGTGAATCCCCTCTTCCTTGCACGCGCGAAGCAGGTTTGCCAGGAACGCAGGCTGCATCAAAGGCTCGCCGCCAGAGAACGTTACACCACCGTCCGTTACTTTGAAGATCGTCTTGTACCGACGCAAACGATCCATGAGGTCTTCAAGCAAAACTGGAGTGCCCTTACGCATGTACAGTGTGTCCGGATTATGGCAGTACACGCAGCGCAGGGGGCATCCCGAGAAGAACACGGTTGCCCGCGTTCCTGGCCCATCCATCGCGGTGACAAGCTCCCACGAATGAACCGAGCCTAGCCTGCCCTCGCGAACGGCCTGAAAGTGCTCAGCTCGCTCCATGTGCGGGGCCGGAGCAATACCGTTCAGCCCCGCACCTTGCGCGCGGGGAACCTCATATTCCAAAGGATCGGGGCGGTACTCCCCCGTTGAACCTTCCGAATACCCGGAAGACCCAGCAAGCGAAGCCCGCCCCGAAGTTACGTCACTCAATCTGCTTACATACCTGCATGGAAGGTACGAGAGAGCACGTCAAGCTGCTGCTCGCGCGTAAGGCGCACGAAGTTAACGGCGTAGCCAGACACGCGCACCGTAAGCTGTGGGTACTTCTCCGGGTTCTCCATTGCGTCCTCAAGGGTATCTCGGTTCAACACGTTGATGTTGGCGTGGTACAGACCCTCAACACCGCCAGTGGCTTCACGGCTTGCCTTCATCGATGCGAGGCGTTCATCAAAGCTCTTTACAGTCATTTTGCTAGTCCTTCTTGATAAAGCCGGCATCCATGATACCGACGAGGTTCTCAATCTGTTCTTCCAAGTTTCGTCCCAAGGACGAAGGAATGATCGTGTTGGTAAGCGAAATACCGTCCAACGCGTCGGAGTAGTCGAGCTTGCCAACCGAAAGCATAGAGGCGAGCATTCCGTGCGTGTCCGCACCATTTTCTGGGTTTGCCCCCGGAGCGAACGGCGTGCCAGCCTGGTGACCCGACGGGAACGAACCCGTGGCCTTGCCATAAACCACGTTTGAAGTGATCGTCAGCACCGACTGGGTGGGGATTGCGTTGCGGTACATCGGGATGGCCTTGATTTTCTCCATCACAGTGTGAACGATCGTTGCCGCGATGTCATCAGCACGGTCATCGTCATTACCGTAACGCGGGAAGTCGCCCTCAGTGACGTAATCGACCACGAGGCCAGTTTCGTCACGAACAGGGGTTACCTTCGCGTACTTGATTGCAGACAGTGAGTCCGCAACAATCGACAGGCCGGCAATGCCACAACCCATCGTGCGGGTGATCTCAGAGTCATGCAGCGCCATTTCCATAGACTCGTACGCGTAGCGATCGTGGCAGTAGTGGATGATGTTCAGCGCCTCAACGTAGGTGCCGATCACCCAATCGAGCATTTGCTCATACTTTTCCCACACGTCGTCAAAGTCCAGCGGGCCGTCCCCCTCAACCGGAGCGTGGTCAGGCACAATCAGCTTGCCTGAAACCTCGTCGCGACCACCGTTAATGGCGTATAGGAGGGCTTTGGCCGAGTTTACGCGGGCGCCAAAGAACTGCATCTGCTTGCCGACCTTCATCGGGGATACGCAGCATGCAATAGCGGCGTCATCGCCCCAACGGTCACGGATCTGGTGATCTGATTCGTACTGGATTGAGGACGTCTCAATCGAGACTTTAGCGCAGAACTTCTTGTATCCCTCGGGAAGCTCGTGGGACCAGAAGATCGTGATGTTCGGCTCGGGAGCAGGGCCGAGGTTCACCAGCGTCTGCAACAGACGGAACGAGGTCTTGGTTACGAGCGTGCGCCCGTCCGTGCCAAAACCACCGTCAGACCAGGTTGCCCAGTACGGGTCACCGGAGAAAATCTGGTCGTAAGCTTCGGTACGCAAAAAACGGACGATGCGCAACTTGATGACCAACGCATCGATGATTTCCTGAGCCTCTTCCTCCGTGAGGATGCCGCGAGCGAAGTCACGCTCAAAGTAGATGTCGAAGAAACCAGAGAGACGGCCAAACGACATTGCGGCGCCATCTTGCGATTTAATCGAACCGAGGTAGCCGAAGTAGGTCCATTGCACGGCTTCCTTAGCCGTATTTGCCGGACGCGAAATATCGAATCCGTACTTTGAGGCCATGTTCTTCAGCTTGTTCAAAGCCTTAATCTGCTCCGCAATTTCTTCGCGATCACGCGCCCAATCCTCCGAGAAAGGCTGATTCGCAAAGCGATCCTTGTCAGCCTGCTTCTGCGCGATCAGGTAGTCAACACCGTAAAGCGCTACGCGACGGTAATCACCGATAATGCGGCCGCGTCCGTACGCGTCGGGCAGACCGGTGATGATGTGCGAGGAGCGGGCCGCGCGAATACGCGGCGTGTAAATGTCGAACACCGCATCGTTGTGAGTCTTACGGTACTTCGTGAAGATCTTCTTCACTTCTTCGTTCGGCTCTTTGCCAGCTTCCCTGATGGCGGTTTCCACCATGCGCCACCCACCGGCGGGCATCATCGCGCGCTTCAGCGGAACATCGGTCTGGAGGCCAACGACAACATCGTCATCTTCGCTGATGTAGCCCGCTTCGAAAGCATCAACGTCGGCCGGAGTGTCAAGATCGACATCGTAGACGCGGCGCTTACGTTCTTCCGAGAGGTACTTTTCCTCAAGCGTCTGCCATAGACGCAAAGTTTTTTCCGTGGGACCAGAGAGGAAATCTGCTTCACCCAGGTAGGGGGTGTAGTTACGTTGTATAAAGTCTCGGACATCGATTTCCCAGTCCCAGTTTCCGGTGTTGAAACCTTCCCACTCGGCAAAATCGACTTTTTCACGGCCAGCGTGCTCGTCGACGGAGATAAATGACATTAAACCCTCCGATTTCACATATTCGATACCATTTTCATTCACCACGATACCCAACATAACGACCAATTGGTCAGACATGTGTGCAAAGTTACTCACTTACCCACTGAGAACATGCTTTTCGCGCTCCACTCCAACGAAAAGTCAGGGTGGGAAACAAAGTGATTTTACTTACCGAGGCGGCGTTCACGCTGCCCGAAGTCACGTAGCGCGCGCAGGAAGTCAACTCGCCTAAAGTCGGGCCAGTAAGCCTCGGTGAAATAGAACTCCGAATGTACTGACTGCCAGAGCAGGAATCCCGAGAGTCGCTGCTCTCCAGACGTTCGAATCACCAGGTCAGGATCCGGCACTCCGGCAGTGTAAAGGTGATCAGTGATGTCATCCACGGTCAAGACATCCGCGACCTCATCAATGCTCAAGCCCTTTTGTGAGTATGCACGAAGGAGCGCACGAACAGCGTCGGTAATCTCGTGGCGACCGCCGTAGCCGACGGCAATGTTGACATCCAGAGACCCTGGCCCACGGTCTTTCGTAGAAACCAGACAGTCTTCAAGTTCTTCTCGAATGTCATCGGGCAGCAGCGAAAGGTCACCAACAAACTTTAGATTCCATCGCCCATCGTCTGCCAGGCGCCGGGCAGCTTCCGCGATGATTTTAAGCAGTGGGCGAAGCTCGGCCTCATCCCTATCCAAATTGTCGGTTGACAGCATCCAGAGGGTGACTATCTTAATGCCAAGCTCCTCGGCCCACTGCAAGAACTCGGTGATCTTATCGGCGCCTTTGCGGTGTCCATAAGCGGTAGCATTGCCGCCCTCGCGCGCCCACCTGCGATTTCCATCCAAGATCACGCCCACATGTTTAGGCAGTCGTTCTGGAGCGAGTTCAGACACCAGCCGTTTTTCGTACAGGCTGTATAGCAAACGGTTTTCCATCCCTCACTCCTTCTCAATACGATTTTACGCTCCCCTTGCTTCGATAGTAGATGAGGTTCGATCGGGATTGAAGATAATACCTTCTTGACCGCTAACTTACGCGCGCGTAACCTTAAGTTACGACACCGTAAGTTATGGAGCAGAAATGCAAATTCAAACCCATACTGACACTGCCCTATCGGCGCGCGGTTCAATGCTGGCTAGGCCGTCTGCACCTGCCTCAGTCAAACCCCTGATGCGCGGCTGGATTCACCTTGTAACAACTCCTCTGGCGTTTTTCGCTGCCCTCGTCCTGTTGATCCTTGCTCCCACAATGGGAACGAGGTGGGCGTCAGCTGTTTACCTGGTGTGTAGCATGCTTCTGTTCGGCATGTCCGCGCTATATCACCGCGGGAATTGGGGCCCCAAGACCAACGCACTGCTACGCCGCTTTGACCATTCAAATATTTTCCTACTCATCGCGGGCACGTACACGCCGATCTGTGTGGCGCTACTAACCCCGGCGCAAGCCACCAAGGTGTTACTGATCGTGTGGATCGGGGCGGCGCTTGGTATCGGCACAGCCGTGTTCTGGCCCAGCGCTCCCCGGTGGTTCACCACCCCGATTTACGTGGTACTCGGCTGGGTAGCTCTGTGGTACCTACCAGACATGTGGCAATCGGGCGGCCCGGCGGTTGTGTGGCTACTTGTTGCCGGCGGTATCTGCTATACGCTCGGCGCCCTCGTGTACGGATTCAAATGGCCCGGTCCTAGTGCTCGCATTTTCGGATTCCACGAAGTGTTTCACTCACTCACGGTTGCCGGATGGGTAACTCATTGCGTTGCGGCGTTTATCGCGGTGCTGTCAGCTACCTAAACCCCGTTTTCCTTGCTAGAGTGATCACGTCTCGCGCCTGCGGCTTGGATTTTCTTTTCCAAGTCGCGGCGTCGTTCGTTTTATAGGGAGGGCCCAATGGCCGAAAAAACTTGGTTGACGCAGGAAGCATACGACCGGCTCAAGGAAGAGCTCACGCACCGTTCCACGCAGTTGCGCGCTGAGATTGCGCGCAAAATCGACGAGGCACGTCAAGAAGGCGACCTCAAAGAGAACGGCGGATACCATGCTGCTCGTGACGAGCAGTCGATGAACGAGACGCGTATCCAGCAGCTTGAGAATCTTCTTAAAGAAGCTGAGGTTGGAGAAACGCCCGCTGATGACGGCGTTGTTGAGCTCGGCATGATGGTTACCGCTGAGATCATGGGTGAGCGTTCAGAGTTCCTACTCGGTTCACGCATGACCGGCACCGGCCTGGGCGTCGAGGTGTACTCACCTGACGCTCCACTTGGCGAAGCCATCATGGGTGCGAAGAAGGGCGACACCGTCTCTTACTACGCCCCCAACGGCAAGGAAATCGCGGTGAAAATCATCGACGCCGTCCCGTACAAGGGTTAATGCGCAAATAACACGCATCCAAATGGTGGCGGTTCCAGGAAACTTCCTTTTCCTTGGAATCGCCACCATTTTATTTATTATCCGAATTATTATCCGCAGCTGCGGCGCGCTACGTTGCGCCAGGCTAACCCACGCGTAACGCCCGGTACGCGAAGATCACGCTATCTTCTACCTTGGGCTACCCCGCGAGGGTCGAACTATTCGCTGGGCGCATCGCTACTTTCAGCTGGAGCCTCCTCGAGCCCATCCTGCGTAGCCCCAGATAGTACTTCGCTGGGTTTCGTTTCGCTTGCTTCATCCTCGTCGACTGTTTCTGTCGGCTCGGCCTCGGGATTGACGCGGCGCATGTTGGGAGCGTAGGAGGTCAAAATCTGTTCCTCCAAAGATCCTGGAGGCCCGCCCGCGCGCTCGTTATCGGTAGCCAAATTGGGGAACTTGTCATAACCATACAGGTACAGGATAGAGGTGTTGAGGAAGGCCAGAACCGGAACGGCAAACAGAGCGCCCGCAATACCGAATAGGAGCGAGCCGGCCGCAACCGCGAGTAGCACGGCAACAGGGTGAAGCGAGACCGCGTTAGACATGAGCCACGGTTGTAGCACGTTACCCTCCACCTGTTGGACAACCAAAATAACTATCAGCATGAACACTGCGGTCATGAAGCCCTGATCCACCAACGCCACCAACACTGCGATAGTGCCGGTAAAGAACGCGCCCACAATCGGAATGAACGAGCCTAAGAACACTAGAACGGCCAGCGGAATAGCGAGGGGAACCCCGAGGAAGTAAGCGCCCAAACCAATACCCGTAGCGTCAATCGCAGCCACGAGGATCTGCGCCTTCGCGTACGAGCCGAGCGTGGTCCAACCGCGAACCGCAGCCTCGTGAAGAGGAACGCGTGCCGGCTGCGGCATACAACGCAAGAACCAGATCCAAATCTTGCGTCCGTCTTTCAGCAAGAAGAACAGGACGAACAGCGCAATCAGAGTGCCCGTGAATACGTTGCCCACCGTGATCGTGATGGACAGAGCACCAGAGGCGAGGCGCTGAGAGTTGTGTTGAACCGCATTAATGATCTCGTCATTTAGCGAGTTTAAGTACTTATCTACCGCTTCGCTCTCAATGGGAAGAGGCCCCGTCTTCAGCCATTCGGTTAGGCGCGTGAAGCCGTCCGTTGCGCGCGAAACGAGATCCCCAAACTGCGAAATGATTTGCGAGGAAGAAAGCGAAATCAGGCCGGCCACAACCCCAACACCAATTAGCAAACTGAGCGTGGCACTGGCGGCCTTCGGGAGGCCAAGCTTGCGGTAAAACAGACGATTAACAGGATCGAGCAACACGGCAAGTAGCAGTGCTAGCGCCACCGGGATAGCGATGACTGTAACGTATGACAGTCCGTAGGCGATCAGACCGAGGGCGAAGACAACAATTACCATCCGCCAAGACCAGGCGGCCGCCACCTGTAGCGGCCAACTCACATGATCTTGCACTCGCCTATCCGGATGTGGCATGGACTCAATCCGCTCCACTCGTACCGGTTCGGGCTGGATTGACTCGCGAGCCCGTAAGAGGGGCTCGGAAAATCTGTCGAAGAGATCGCTCACTCGCGTGGCGCGACGCTTGGCCATGTGACCTCCAAAGTCTTTATACCGCCGTCAAGGAAGTATACCGCCTTCCCTGTTTTTAAGCGTATGCCCTCGCGGAGGGCGCCTCATGGATGTAATTTGTGAGTCAAAAGAAAGGACGAGCATGGCTACTCACAGCGGCACTATTGCAGGCAGGCAAACACCGGTTGCCTCTAACCTTGGAAACCACCCCGTTTTGAACACTCCCGTGGAGGGGCCCTGGGACGAACCGTACGAAGTGATCTACGTTGGCATGGGTTGCTTCTGGGGTGCGGAGCGCATCATGTGGAACCTGCCCGGCGTTATCGCAACGGCCGTTGGATACATGGGCGGAACAACTCTGAACCCCACGTATGAGGAGGTGTGTACGGGTCAGACCGGCCACGCCGAAATCGTCCGCGTAGTTTATGACCCGCGCAAGATCAGTGGCGAACAAATTCTTAAGACGTTCTGGGAAAACCACGACCCCACTACTCTCAACCGGCAGGGCAATGACCAGGGCACGCAGTACCGCTCCGCGATCTACTACACGAATGAGAACCAGCGCGAGGCCGCCCTTGCTACGCGCAACGCGTTCCAAAGCGTACTCAACGAGCACGGCAAGGGCCAGATCACCACGGAAATCGTGAGCGCGAAGGAGGCCGGCACGTTCTACTTGGCTGAACGCTACCACCAGGCCTACCTACACCACATTCCAAACGGGTACTGCAACCACGGGCCAAACGGCATGACCTGCCCTATTGGCATCGTGTAATACACGCTAAGCCGCGCAACTTAGCGCACAACAAAGCGGCGGCCCCACTAAATGGATTGGAGGCCGCCGCTTTTAAGGCTGGTTTAGCTGACTCGCACCACGTCGGTAACGAACACGAGGGTGTCACCGCCACCAATGCCAGCCTGCGGCACGCCCGCGTCACCGTAGCCAAGGTCAGACGGAATAGACAACACCACGCGCGAGCCTTCACGAATACCGATCAGCCCCTCGTCCCAACCGCGGATAACCATACCAACACCCACGGTGAAAGACAGCGGCTCACCACGATCGTAGGAGTTATCAAACACGTTGCCGTTCCAAACCTGACCGATGTAGTGCGCATCAATCTGGTTGCCTGGCGTGATGGGCGCACCCGCGCCCTCGCGAATCACTTCCACATGCAGGCCGGCGGGAGGCTCCTCGGTAAGGAACTCAATGGTGGGCTTGCGCAGGAAGTTATCGGATACTTTCAGATATTCACTCATGGCGCCAGTCTACTTAATCCCCGGCAACAGAGCGCAGTATTGCCAGCAGGCGCAGCACCTCAACATAAATCCACACGGCCGTTACCGTGATTCCAAATGCAACGCGCCAAGCGAAAGCGGCGGGCACGCCGGCCTCGACGCCGCGCTTGGCTATATCGAAATCACCAATTAGGCTGTACGTGCCGATCACAATGGCGAACCCGCCCACGATCACGCCGAGGGGGATACCAAACACGCTGAAAGATCCCATGCCAAACGGCGTAGTTAGAGCCCCCGTCCACACCAGAATCATATTCACCAGGTTGTATCCCAGCACCGAGAACAGGCCAATCAGCACGAAACGGTTTGTGCGCGACGTGTAGCGCACCTTGCCGGAAGCAAACAGGGCAAGAGCCACACCGATCACCACGAACGTGGCGATAACCGCCTGTAAAACGATACCCGGATAAAGGATCTCGAACAGCAGTGAGAGCGCACCCAGCAGGAGGCCTTCTGCAATCGCGTAAGCTGCGATCAGACCGGGACGAATGGTCTTCGAGAAGATGTTCACCATTGCCAGGACGAGACTGGCGATCATGCCCCCAAATACGAGCGGAAGCGCAAGCCCTGGCGACATGCGGATCCCGAACCAGCCCACAGCCGCGCCAAGGAGCACCAGGGCAAACATTGAGCCGGTCTTCACGATCACATCGTCATAAGTCATGCGGCCCGTATTAGCCGCGTCCGCAGCCGGAGCTCGGTAAGCGTCCTCAAACTCGCCCATGGGCTGCGTGCCCGGTGCGGTTTCGTATGAACTGTGCGGCGTCGCGTGCCGGCCAGAGTGCCGCACGCCCGAAGTCTGGGTGCCAGTACCAGATTTGCCCGGCTCGTAGCCCGGCATCGATGGGTATCCGGCCGGAGTTCGAGAAATCTCTTTATCGAGCTCGACCATCACGGGGTTACTACTCATATCCATCCGCTCCTAAATATTGGTATCGCGTGAATTGCTACGAATATAGCGGACTTTGCACATGGCCGAAACATTTAACTGCGAAGTTGGTACCCCCAGCCGGGCTCGAACCGGCACTCGGTCGATTTTAAGTCGACTGCCTCTACCAATTGGGCTATGGGGGCTTGCGCCCATTCTAAGGCGAAAACGCCTGGTTACGCCAAACTCACTTACCCAGCTTACTTTCGCAAAATAGCGCGAAGCTCGCAAAAAGTGTTACATATTGCACCGTTTTCGCCCAAATCTTATCCTCTTCCCTTCAAGAACCATTCAAATTGATTAAAGTCGAACCTAAGGCACGCCTCGCATGAGGCACCGATTATCTGAAAGAAAGGTGAGCCGTATGTGGTCTGACGGCCGTAGAAGACCCGGCGTGAACCCTGATCCCAGTATTAAACGCAGGTCCACACACAACCTGCCCGGAAATATGGGAATGCAACGCCCGTTCGCTCTCTCGTCGTCGCAGATTAGACAAATCGAGAGAGAACGTAACGCCGCTAGACCGCACGCACTAAAGAGCGTCAAGGACCTCCCGAAGTCTTTTGTTCGCTTCGTTTCAGATGAAACGAAGGCGGGCATGCTATTGGTGGTGGCGGCATTGCTTGCACTCGCGTGGGCGAACTCGCCGATCGGGTTCATCTACGAGAACATGGCTAACTTCACCTTCGGCCCAGAAGCGTGGCATCTGCATTTGCCGGTCTCCGCCTGGGCAGCGGACGGCGTGTTGACCATCTTCTTCTTCGTGGTTGGCCTGGAGCTTAAAACCGAATTTGTGACCGGCGCGCTGCGCGATATCCGCGAGGCCGCGTTACCTATGCTCGCCGCAGTGTTCGGCATGATCGGCCCGGCCGTTGTGTACCTGCTGGTACAAGTCTTTACAGGCTCCGAAGCGTTCTCCGGGTGGGCAATCCCCGCAGCCACCGACATTGCGTTCGCCGTTGCGCTTCTCGGCGTGTTCGGCAAGGGCATGCCCCCGGCGTCACGCACCTTCCTTCTCACTCTGGCGGTAGTTGATGACCTCCTCGCAATTATCATCATTGCCGTGGTTTACTCGACGGACCTGAACTTCCTCGCCCTGGGTATTTCTATTGCGCTGATTGCTCTGTTCGGCTTCTTTGTTCAGCGCCGCTACATGCACTGGTGGCTCCTTATTCCCGTGGCTACCGTCGCGTGGGGCTTCATGCACGTGTCCGGTGTGCACGCCACGATCGCGGGCGTTGCGATGGGTCTGCTGGTGCCGGCAGCGCGTAGACGCGGCGAACCGCAGTGGTCCCACTACCTGGCCGAAAAGATCAATCCTATTTCAGCCGGCATTGTGGTTCCCTTCTTCGCTTTCTTTGCTGCTGGCGTGAACGTTTCGGAGTCCGGCGGCGTTGTGGAGACGCTGGCCGACCCGGTAGCGATCGGTGTTTCCCTTGGTCTGCCCCTGGGTAAGCTAATCGGTATCGCGGGCTCCGTTTGGCTCCTCACGAAGTTCACCCGCCTGCGCCTGGGCGCCGGTGTAGATATGCCCGATATTGTGGCCATCGCCACGCTTGCCGGCATTGGCTTCACCGTGGCGCTACTGATCGCCGGGCTCGCATTCCCTGCCGATTCGGTTCACATTCCGCACGCCAAGATGGGAGTCATGATGGGCACCGCGATTGCGGCCATCGCCGGTGGATACGCGGTGCACTACCGCGCGAACCTGCATGCGCGCGGCGCGGCTGCGAACCGTTTACGCGCGTTCTCCTCGTGATCGCAGCCTAAGGATCAACTAGATAATCGACAGCGCGATTCCATCGAGGATGTCGTGCTCCGAAACCCAGTTGCCGCGTAGCTTCGGATTGTCCGTTGCTGCGCGGCAAACTATTTGCCGCCAAATGAGTGCGCCACCGCTAATGACGTCCTCACGCCCAGCCGGCATGTACGGCAGGCGAGCAAGTTCATCCACGCTGGCATTAATCATGTAGTCACAGGACGCGATCATCTGCTCGAGGCTAAAGTGCGACGCATGCACAGCCTCGGGATCCCATTTGTCAAGGCCGAGGGCGTGGCAGGTGATAGTCGTGACCGTACCGGCAACCCCAACTAGCGAGTTAACTCCCGAAAACGGGACAACCGTTGCCGCCTCGTCAATCAAACTGTCAATCCACGCCGCCGCCGCGCTTGTATCCGGATTCGCGGTTGCGATTTGCGGAAACTTTTCGGTCACGCGCACCGACCCCATATTCATTGAGACAGCACCGAGCAGGCCATCTTCAGCGCTACCCGCTACGAACTCGGTGGAGCCTCCCCCAATGTCAATCACCATTACGGGGTTTTCAGCTTCAGGTAGGCTAGAGACCGCACCGTTGAATGAGAGTGCGGCCTCCTCGCTACCTTCCACGACCTCGGGCTCAATACCCACCGCGTTCTTGATGGCGGCGCGGAAGTCATCGCGATTTTGTGCATCACGGCTCGCAGACGTGGCTACAAACCGTAATCTGTTCACCCCGGCATCGCGACAAATGCGCGCATACTCCTTTGCCTGCTTCGCAGTGCGCGCAATCGCGGCCTCAGACAGCCGGCCCGTGCGATCCACGCCCTCACCCAGCCGCACGATTTCCATCGTGCGCAGGTCGTCAACAAACGAACCCGCCTCCATGTGCCCGATCAGAAGCCTGATGGAGTTGGTGCCACAATCAATCGCCGCCACTTTGCCGCCCTCGCGGCCCGAAAGCCACGGGAAGTCTTCGCTCACGCGCGTTCTCCTTCAAAATCAGCGGGAGTTTGACCGGCCAGACAGGAACACTTCTGCCTCTCCCACAGCCCCATCTCTTCCAGCTTGGCCAGCGTCCAGTCTCCAATCGGGTTCACGCCCGGGCCCGCAGCGAGTGCGTGGCCGAGGAGGGCATGCAGGCACTTCACACGCTCGGGCATGCCTCCGGCCGAAAAGCCACTGATTTCGTCTACCTTCTCTACCGCGTCGCGGGCCGCGATGTAGGCGCGGTGGGCGGCGGCGTATTTGGCGCGGAGTTGCTCGTCCTGTGCAAGCTGCTCATTCAAGTGTTCCATCCACTGATTAGACTCGAGCACGGAACAGCCCTTAACAGCCGCAGGATGCGTCAGATAATACAGGGTTGGGAACGGGCTTCCATTTTCCAAACGAGGTGCGGTAGCCACCACCAAAGGAGCGCCGCATACACACCTGGCTGCAATACCTAAAACGCCGCGCGGTTCGCGCCCCAACTGAAGCTCAAGAATCGTCAGATCAACATCTTGCGTCCTATCCAATGCTTATTCCTCGCTCTTCTTCACACGGACCGACGGATCAAGCAAAACCGGTTGGTTCACATCATCGGCCGCATCTGCAGTATCAGCCACAACTAGGTACCACGGGCGGGGCGGGCCCTGCTCTTCAACAGGCTTGGTATCTGCCATCCCATCCGCGAGGCCGGGCGCATCAAGCACCTGATATTGGGTCTCCCCCGGCTGGACGTACTGCAGTCGCGCCCGCGCCTGCGATGCCACGTACGATTTGTCGCTCCAGCGATCCAACTGGTCTTGCAACTCAGCATTAGTCTGCTTTGCCTGCTCGATCTGGGCTAGAACCGAGCGGTATTCGCGTTGCTGTGACCACCACTGGTGGAGCGGCTGTGACACGCCCAAAAGAGCAACCACTAAAGTCAGAGTCAAGGCAAACGCCTTCAGTGATACCTTGCGCTCTGCAACAGGGGCTTGCGGTACTACAGTAACGCTGTTTTTTCTTGCCTGCGGGCGCGGCCTGCTGCTTCTAGAAGACGAGTTGAGTCGCGAACTCTTCCGGACGATACCGGCAGTCTTGGGTTGCGGGGTAGCTTTCTTCGCACCGCTCCCCATGCCTTTTGGCATGGTTGGACGACGAAATCCGTTAACCCGACGCTCACTCATGTCTCTAGTTTTACAAAACTTAAGCAAACTTGCCTAAACCGCGCCGAGAGCAGGGGAACAAAAGAAACGGGGCCCGAAGGCCCCGTTTCAATGCTCTATCAGCGCGCGGTCAAACCGCCTGCTGTAAAGGCTTAGAAGTTTGCGCGCGGGAAGGCGCTACGACCAGCGTAAACAGCTGCGTCGGCAAGCTCTTCCTCAATGCGAAGAAGCTGGTTGTACTTAGCAACGCGCTCAGAACGAGCCGGAGCGCCAGTCTTGATCTGACCGGAGTTCGTTGCAACAGCGAGATCAGCAATCGTGGTGTCCTCGGTCTCACCAGAACGGTGCGAAGTCATCGACTTGAAGCCGGCGCGGTGTGCAGCCTCAACAGCGTCAAGCGTCTCGGTGAGGGTACCAATCTGGTTCACCTTAACGAGCAGAGCGTTAGCGGCGTGCTCCTTAATGCCGCGTGCAAGACGAGCCGGGTTCGTTACGAACAGGTCGTCACCAACCAGCTGCACCTTGTCACCAATCTCGCTCGTAATCTTGACCCAAGAATCCCACTCGTCCTCAGAAAGCGGATCCTCAATCGAAACTAGCGGGTACTGCGCCATTAGCTTCTCGTAGTACTTCACCATGAACTCGGTATCACGGCCCTCACCCTCAAGCATGTACTTGCCATCCTTGAAGAACTCGGTAGAAGCAACGTCAAGAGCAAGCGCAACGTCCTTGCCCGGCTTGTAGCCAGCCTTCTCGATTGCCTCAATGATGAGGTCAAGCGCAGCAGCGTTCGACTCGAGCGACGGCGCGAAACCACCCTCGTCACCAAGGCCGGTGGATAGGCCACGACCCTTAATGACGCCCTTGAGGGTGTGGTAGACCTCAGCACCCCACTGGAGGGCCTCGCGGAACGAGCCGGCGCCGATCGGAGCAATCATGAACTCCTGGATGTCAACGTTCGTGTCGGCGTGCGAACCACCGTTGAGGATGTTCATCATCGGAACGGGCAGAACGTGTGCGTTCGGGCCGCCAATGTAACGGTATAGCGGAAGGCCGGAGGACTCCGCAGCTGCCTTCGCAACAGCCAGTGAAACACCAAGAATGGCGTTTGCGCCAATCTTGCCCTTGTTGTCCGTGCCGTCAAGGTCGATCATGACCTCATCGATCAGGCGCTGTTCCGTGGCATCTTCATCGATCAGCTCAGGAGCAATAACGTGCGTTACTGCCTCAACAGCATCCTCGACACCCTTACCCATGTAGCGGTTGTCGTCGCCATCACGACGCTCAACGGCCTCAAACGCGCCGGTAGAAGCACCCGACGGAACGGCTGCACGTGAAACGGTGCCATCGTCAAGCAAAACTTCAACTTCAACAGTCGGGTTGCCACGAGAGTCAAGAATCTCGCGAGCACCAATGGCCTCAATGTGTGCCATGTTTTTCTCCTTCTATAGATCCGGTAATGTCGCGGACTATTTTTAACGAGTTATCGTTCCCTCATTAGGGTTTTGCAGACGGTCTGCATCCCCCTCAGGTCTAGGTTGAAGATCAGCGGGGTGCAAGTCCTTCGAGGGCCCCGCCAATGCTTCTTAAACTTACTGTTGAGGCGGGAGCACAACACCTTGGAGATTCGGCGCGTAAACGACGTTATTCTCGTCTAGCGCCCCGTACCTCGGGTTTAGCTCAACGTCCTTGTTCTTCTGCGCTTCAGCAACTTCCTGTGCCAACACCTGTTGATCCTGATTGCCCTGTAGCAGTACCAAAAGCTGGTTGATGCGGACAACGCCAACGGCAGCGGCGTCAACCGGCCCGCCGGGAGACTGCACTGAGGCCAGCGCGTTGCGAGCGTCTTCATCGGAGAATTCAACACCGTGCTTGCTTGCAACCTCGCGGACGGCCGCCCCTTGCGCCAACACATAAACCACGCCTGCGGTTGGGAATGGCTGGCCGCTGATTTGCGAAAGCTGTTGCGCGGCTGCACTCACTTCGTCTTCCGTATAGGTGGTCCCGTCGATTTTCAGCGCTACACCCGGCTGGGCGGAACAGGCTGCGAGGGCAACCGTCGCTATAACTGCAGACGCACCAACTACAATGCGTTTCCATGCTGACTTAAGTGTCACGGTTACGCGTCCTTTCGTTTTCAACCATCTGGTACAGATTCTACGCTGTTTCCCTTAACATTTTCTTGCCCCTACCTGGGTTAACCTTTAGATTCTTGTGAATAATCAACGATTGTCCGCAAAAAGTTGTGTGTCCAATCAAGTAGTTCCTGATCCACGATGGCCGGTCCACCCAGTTTTTTCGACTTGGGAGCAGGAACTAGAACCTGGCGGACGGCGCCTTTAATTATCGAACCCGGGTACAGTCGCTTCAAACGTAAAGCCAGAGAATCTCGCAACTCGACTGGGGAAAAACGAATGTAACGCCCCTGTCCCACGATTTCTTTGATACCGAGGTCGCGCGCATACTCACGCAGTTCAGAAATCGCGAACAGAAGGAGCACCTGCTCAGGGATTTTCCCGTAACGATCCACGAGCTCTTCTTGCAAATCGCCAGCCTCCTGAGGGGAGCGTAGCGCCGCAATTTTCGCGTACGTTTCGAGGCGAAGCTGCTCGCCCTCAATATAATCTTGCGGGATGTGCGCATCGACGGGGATTTCGATACGCATTTCTTCGCGTTTAGGAGGTTGCCCATCGCGGTAGGTTGCCACGGCGTCAGCCACCATGCGCACGTACAGGTCAAAACCCACGCCCGCAATGTGGCCAGATTGTTCACCGCCCAGCAGGTTGCCCGCGCCGCGAATCTCTAAATCCTTTTGTGCCACCGCAATGCCGGCACCCAGGTCGGTGTTAGCCGCGATCGTGGAAAGCCGTTCGTGGGCGGTCTCGGTCAAAACCTTGTCGGCCGGATACAAGAAGTACGCGTAGCCCCTATCACGCCCGCGCCCAACACGGCCTCGTAACTGATGGAGCTGCGACAGTCCCATCGCGTCTGCACGGTCTACGATGAGCGTGTTCGCATTCGAAATATCCAAGCCGGTTTCGATAATAGTCGTGCACACAAGGACGTCGAATTCGCGGTTCCAAAAGTCCACGATCACCTGCTCCAGCTGGGCTTCCGCTAGCTTTCCATGCGCGATGCGAACGCGCGCCTCGGGCACTAGTTCTTGAATATGGTCAGCAATCTTGCCGATATCTTCCACCCGATTGTGTACGTAGAACACCTGGCCGTCACGAAGCAGTTCGCGTTTGATAGCAGCACTAACCTGCTGGTCCGAGTAGGCGCCCACAAAGGTAAGGATCGGGTGGCGTTCTTCTGGCGGGGTGGTGAGGAGCGACATCTCCCGGATGCCCGTGATTGCCATTTCGAGCGTACGGGGAATCGGCGTGGCCGACATCGACAAGACATCCACGTCCGTGCGCATCTGCTTCAGAGTTTCCTTATGTTCAACACCGAAACGCTGCTCCTCGTCAATCACAACCAGACCGAGATCCTTGAAACGCACCGAACCTGTAAGCAGCGAATGAGTGCCAATCACCACGTCAATATGGCCGGTGCGAAGCCCCTCGCGGATCCGCTCCCCCTCGGCCGCATTGGTAAACCGAGACAGGGCTGCGACGTCTATAGGAAAGCCCGCGTAACGCTGCTGAAACGTCTCCAAATGCTGCTGTACCAAGAGCGTGGTAGGCACGAGGATCGCCACTTGCTTTCCATCTTGCACTGCCTTGAAGGCGGCCCTAACCGCGATTTCAGTCTTGCCATACCCCACGTCTCCACCAAGCAAGCGATCCATTGGGATCGGCTTTTCCATGTCGGCCTTGACCTCGTCGATAACGGTCAGCTGATCCGGTGTCTCCACATACGGGAAGGCATCTTCAAGCTCTCGTTGCCACGGCGTATCCGGCGAGAACGCATACCCCTTCGCAGACTTGCGCGCGGCGTAGAGACGAACTAGTTCTCCCGCGATTTCTTTAACCGCTTTGCGCGCCTTAGCCTTGGTTTTCGCCCATTCAGCCCCGCCCATCTTTGACAGTTTTGGCTGATCTGAACCCGAATACTTCGACACCTGATCCAGCTGATCCGTTGGCACATACAGGCGATCCCCCGGCTGGCCGCGCCGCGTAGGGGCGTACTCGATCAGCAGGTAATCGCGGGTCACGGCCTCTTCCCCGCGTCCAACGGTTCGTGTAACCATTTCCACGAACTTGCCGATACCGTGCTGTTCGTGAACGATGAGGTCACCCTTTTGCAGGGTCAGCGGATCAATACCTTTGCGCCTACGAGCGGGCATCTTGCGCATTTCCGCAGTTGATGAACCCGCCTTGCCCGTCAGATCCGTTTCGGTAACCACCGCAACCTTGAGCTCTTCAGCTACAAACCCCGGCCCCGAGCCAGCGGCCAGCACTTCGATTACCCCCGGCTCCAGCCCCTCAGTCACGGCCTCGACTATCTTCGCCGGCACAAACGCTTCGTTCAACACCGCCGCAATACGCTTCGCAGGGCCCGGCCCGTCCGTAGTTACAACCAGTTTCCAGTTATCTTTTTGAAGCTTTCCAAGATCAGCCACGGCCTCATCAATCTTGCCGCGATACGACTTCACGTCGCGACTACCAACCTGCATTAGGTTCGGCGTGACAACAATCGAAGCGTGTGCGCTAGGCGCCGCGCTGAGTGCATCAGCCAGCTCCATTGGGGCAAGAGTCGAAATCTCCGCCCACCCGAAATCACGTTCACGTGCGATGGCCCGCATTTGCGTCAGCGTTTTGAAAGATGCATTGCCGGCCTGGAGCGGAATGTCACCGCCGGCCGCCGCCCCCGTCCAGGCGGCCTCAAGGAATTCTTGCGTTGTGGCAACGAGGTCTTCGGTACGCGATTCAACGCGTTGCGGCTCGATGATAACCACCTGCGAATCGACGTCAACCAGATCCAGCACGGTTTCCATTCCGTCTACGAGGACGGGGCTGAGCGACTCCATGCCCTCCACGTTGATGCCCTCGCTTATTAACTCCAACATCTGACCCGCGCCCGGGAGCTTCGCAATCGCCTCACGCGCGCGCTCGCGAACCTCGTCGGTCAGCAGAAGTTCGCGGGCGGCCGGCGCCCACAGCCCCTCCTTAGCTACGCCTACCGCGCGCTGATCGGCAATTGAGAAGTAGCGGACGTCATCGACCTCATCGCCAAACATTTCGATACGCGTCGGGTACGGATCAATGGGCGCAAAGACATCTAGTATTCCGCCGCGAACCGCCATTTCCCCGCGCTTTTGCACCACTTCTACGCGCTCGTAGCCCAAATTCATGAGGCGGGTAGTAAGGCTGTCAAAGTCAACGGTATCGCCCACATTGAGGCGCACCGGCTCTAAGTTGCCAAGGCCGGAAATAACCGGTTGCAAGAACGCGCGTAACGGCACAACCAAAACTCTGATTGCCCCGGTTCGTGAGCCAACTTCTCCCTCTGGATGTGCGAGGCGGCGCATAACCGCAACCCGGCGAGCCATGGTGTCTCGCTGCGGGCTGAGTCTCTCGTGCGGCAGTGTTTCCCAGCTGGGTAACACTTCCACGCCATCAATGTATCCGCGCAAGTGGGTGGCTAGTTCTTCGCCGTCCCGGCCGGTAGCGGTTACTACAACCAGCGGTTTCGCGCCCTCTTGTAGCGCGGCTTGAGCTAGCAGGGGAGCGCGCATTCCAGCCGAGGCGATGACCGTTGGGTTGCCCCCTTCGTTCAAGGCAAGAGCGGCAGCGGCAAGCGCCTCGTCATCTTCAAGTGCGCCAAGTAGCCCGCGAAGTTTTTTCAAAACAACTCCTTGCGTGCAGCCGGGCTAGGCCGTGTGTAGTTTTTGTTGTGCCTGTTCAAAACCGAGGGTAACTACGTCCTCGATCGCGTCCGCCGCCAAACGCACAGTGACAGCCCATTCGTCCAGGTCTTTCTTAGGAAAATCTGAAAGCACGAACGCAGCGGCGTCCATTCGTCCCGGTGGGCGTCCTACGCCAAACCGTAACCGGTTGTAATCCTTCGTACCGATCGACTGCGAAATGGAGCGTAGCCCGTTGTGTCCGCCCTCGCCGCCACCTCGTTTAAGGCGAAGAGTGTGCGGCTCGATGTCGAGTTCATCGTGCACAACCAGCAGATGATCGGGCTTTACCCCGTAAAACTGCATTAGCTTCGATACCGCATGGCCCGACAGGTTCATGTATGAGTCAGGATATGCAAGAATCGCGGCCGGGCCCGGCCTTCCTCCGGGCAGCATCCCAATGCGCGCATTCGCCACGTATGCTCCAGCGCGGTGTTTGCTAAACGATGCGCCGGCATAGTCAGCTACCGCATGGAGCACAATGCGGCCTGCGTTGTGCAGATTATTTTCGTACTTGGATCCCGGATTCCCCAGGCCAACAATGAGCCACTGATTCGCTGTTTCTTGCACGCCTCCACTCTACCAACTTGAAAAGAAGCGGATATGAAAGAGGTGGCGGGGCTTTACAAATGATCTGCCCCTGCCACCTCTGTTTCGCTAGGTGTTAGCTACGCTTTATGCGTGAAGCCCTGGTTGCCGCGATACCTACAGCTCCGAGGCCAGCCATTAGCGTGACCAGGCCGGCAATGCCAGCGCCCGTCTTGGCTAGTGGCTTGGCGAGCGGTTTGCTTGTGTTCTTGTTGCACTTGTCGTTCAGCATTGCCGTCCAAGACCACTCGGTCTTAGCATCTGGTGCGAACTTGAAGCCATCTACCGGCTCGGCCTTGACCGTGATCGTCTTGCCGTAGGGGTAGACGAACTTGCCCTCAGCGGTAGCCTTGAGTTCCTTACCGTCAACCGTGGCCGTGTACTCCACGCCCTGCATTTCCTTCACCGTCGCGTACGGTTTTGCTGTGCACGAGGATAGATCCGATGCTGAAGGGTTAATGAACTCCGGCGAAACCGGGGTTACAACCTTGTTGTCACCGGGAACCTCACCAGGAGCACCTGACTCAGACGGGGCCGGAGTAGGCTCAGCCTCGCTCGGCTTAGTTTGCTCTGGCTCAGTCGGCTGGGTTTGTTCCGGCTCAGTCGGTTCGGTCTGTTCCGGCTCGGTCGGCTTGGTTGGCTCAGTCTGTTCCGGTTCCGTCGGCTTGGTCGGCTCAGTCTGTTCCGGATCGTCCGGCTCAGGAACGGGGATTGCGAACGTAAGAGTCAGAGCCTCAGCCGTTGCTGCGGCTTCCAAATCCGGACCATTCTTAGCCTTCACTTCAAGCTCGGGAAGTTCCACCTTACCGGCGGCCAACTGCTCCTCAGTTAAAGGCTCAGTAGTAGACCACGTGGTGCTTTCACCCGGAAGCACGCGGGCCAGAGCGGGGCCAACATCCGTAAGCGCAACGTTGCCTGTGTTCGTAGCTGTAGTAGTAATCTTTACGAACCTCTCAACATCCCCAGCGGCATCTTCCTCGTTGAATGTCGCGCTAGCAGCCTCTGCCGTATTCTCAACGCCCGTTGCCTCCTCATCAACTGGAATGCCATTCTCGTCAACGATCATCGCGGTGCGCGTGACAGAAAGTGCAGGCTGACGCTTCTTCAGTTCAACGAGGTCAGAAACTACGGTTACGCTAGCCGTTTCAAGCCCGGAAGAGCTCATCTCCCACCTGCTCACCGGCTGAGCGAAACCATTCTCAACATCTTCTTGACTAATGATGTACTTGGGCGTACCACAGTTGTACGCTCCCTCAGGGGGAAGATTACGCCAACGGCAGTTGCCCGGACCGTCTGGAAGCAGCGGATTGAAGTTCTTTCCTTCAACCGGAATCACAGTGGTAACAACCGGAGATTGGGACTCCACCCGAAAGGTGTACGAAAGCGCTTCACCTACAGTGAAGGGGTTCTCCTCAACGTTTCGTTCCGGGCCAGTCATAGTGGACGTAACATTGAACTTTAGCTTCGGAGCATTCGCATTAGAAACCTTGACCAACAGGTCGCCGCGCACGCGAACGTCACCAGCCGTAAGCACCACATCGCCTCGCGTTTCAACAGCCGGCATGTTGTCTGCAACGTTTAGCTTTAGCGTGATATCAGCTTCCTCACCCGGTGCGATTGGGTGAAGTGCAACAGGCTCTGCGGTGATACCGTTAGCAAACTCAACGGTGGCGTTACCAGCAGGCAGTGGGCGCGTATCATCGTTGCGCACAGTGATGGTGATCTCTGTAGTATTTCCGGCTTCTGCCTCCACCTTCTTTTCATCTGGGAAGGTCATACAGAACGGCTTGAGCCACTCATCATCGATCGTGCCGTAACGAATCTGATTGGCCTTGCCTTCATAGACGAGGCCGAAACGCCCGTCTGCCAGCGCAACCATGTCAGAATACGAGGTCTCGCCCGTTTGGAACCTCTTTGCTACCGGCCAAGTCACGCCATTATCGCAGGAGTAGCGCACGGTGCCGTTCGTGCGGCTAGTTGCGTTAGCGTTAGAGAACAGCAGCTCTTTTGATGCCATCGAACCATCAAACACGTTTGGATTCTTCCGAATAATCGAAGCGTTGTTACGAGGATCCAGAAGCGTATTATCAAGAACTGGGTCAGACCAGGTTTGACCGCCATCTTCGGAGTAGCTGATCCAACGGCCAAAACCCTCGCCGAACTGGCGCGAGTTCATCATGAGACGGCCATCGGAGAGTTCCACGACCTTGTTCTCATCCATCCTGGAACCAACGGGCGTACCCATTTGCCAGGTGTCTCCGTGATCATCGGAGTACACGGAGTAGGCGCGAACAGATCCGTCGCTAAACTTGCCAACAAACTGTTGCACCAGACGCCCCTTGTAAGCGCCGCTCTTAATCTGAATACCGTGGCCAGAGGTGGCAAACTGTCCGGTAATTTCCGCTGGTTTTACCACGTTGGTGATGAGGCGATGCTCCCAGGTTGCACCATTGTCAGCAGACTTGGAAACTTCCGCGCTAATAACGTTACGGTCGTTATCATCGTTGCCGAGGCGAGAGCCCCAAAAGCCTTGATTCTTGGAGAAGACATGGAAGTTAAACAGAAGTTCCTTTTCCTCGTCATAAACGTAGGAGGGATCGGAATAACCAAGGATTGGGTAGGTTTCTTTACCGGCGCGGATCGCGGTTTGCGGCTCCCAGGAAGCCCCGCCATCCGTTGAACGCCGTTGCATGATGCTGTTTGGCCCCGGAGCGTCAGCTGACGTTGGACGCCCATCATAGGAGATCAAGATATCTCCGTTGCTCATCTGCACGATGGCGGGAATACGGTAGTTTGTAAACCCACCTACACCATTGGTTGCGATTACCTGTTCCCCCGCCAAAGCCTCAACCGGCGGAGTCGCGAAAGCCTGACCAACGCCGGTCAGGGCAATAGCTAGCGTGCACACAGATGCACCGAAAGTCGTTGTCCTCATCTTTGAAAACATGCTTCTCCTATGAACATTACGAACACACCCCATTAGGTCTGTTGTCAGACAAGCCTAACGCAACGTTCAGCTCTTTCGAAGGTTTTCCAAGATTTAATACAAGAATTCGAAAAAACGACCTCAGTGCATCCAGCGCCCCTTTTCGCTAAGGACTTTTCCTAGTTAGCCGGAGCCGAGGGCCTTGCGTGCAGGAAGTGTGGCTGATTGAAGTCTTCCTTCGCGAAACGTTTAGTGATCTCATCCATGATCGCACTTGCCTGATGCTTTCGAACCAGTGCGATCGCTGAGCCGCCAAATCCGCCGCCCGTCATGCGCGCCCCTACAGCCCCATACTCCAAAGCAGTTTCCACTGCGATGTCCAGTTCCGGAACTGTAACCTCGTAATCGGCGCGTAGCGATTCATGTGAGGCGGTCATAAGCGAACCAATCAGCCCTAAACGTTCATCTGTCAAAGCCCCGTCCTCAAGTAGCTCAACGAAGTCGAGCGTGCGCGCCGTTTCGGTAATGACATGGCGAGCGCGCTTCTGTTCCTCCTCGTTGAGCGCAGACAGATCCGTATCCCGGGTAAGGCTAGCGAGGTATTCCACGCCGAGCTTTTTTGCGGCGACCTCGCACGTTCCGCGACGGTTCGCATACTGGCCGTCTGCCAGGCGGTGCGGCGCCCGCGTGTCGATAACCAGCATCTCCAGACCAACGGATTCAAGATCGAAAGGAATGTGCCGAATAGAGGCATCTTTTGAATCCAGAAGGATCACTGCCCCGGCGCGGCACCGCATCGACGCGGCCTGATCCATGCCGCCAGTTGGAGCGCCAGCTATCTCGTTCTCAGCACTAATGCAGGCATCAACAAGTTCTTTGCGCCCCTTCGTGGTAGTCATCATCGAAATCCAGTTGTCCGTCTGCGCCATTAGCGCATCCCAAGCCACGGCAACAGCACATTCAAGCGCCGCAGAAGATGAAAGTCCCGCGCCAAATGGCACGCACGAATCGATTGCGAGATCAAGTCCCGGCATCTTGCCCCTCCCCTGTTGTTCGAGGGCCCAGGCCACGCCCACCACGTATGCCGGCCAGCCTTCAACAGGGTTCTTGGAATCGTGCGTATCAACTTCGTCAAGGTTCACCTCGCGCACGCCCTCCTCCTGTGCAGACACGAGGCGAACAATGCGGTCATCACGTTGACTTACCGCAGCATAGGTGCGGTGTGGCAGGGCCATGGGGAGAGCAAAACCACCGTTGTAGTCGGTGTGCTCACCAATCACATTCACGCGGCCAGGCGCCGAGTGGAGGGCCTCGGGGCTGTAACCGTAGGCGCTCTCGAAAAGCTCCGTAGCCTTACGCGTGCCCTCTTCGAGAGTCCATGACTCCATCACAATGTTGCTCATTTTTCGTAGACCTCTCGCAGACGATCTGCTATTTTCTCTGGCGTAGTGTCAGAAATCCACGCTCCCATGCCCGATTCGGAACCACCCAGGTACTTGAGTTTGCCGGGTGCGCGTTGGATCGAATGTAGCTGCATGTGCAGTCGCATGAGTTCGCGCTCCTCCCCCACGGGCGCCTGGTGCCAAGACATCACGTACGGGATTTCCAAGTAGGTCTTTTGGCCACCTTCCTCAATCTCGAAGAACTTGTTTCCCGCTTTCAGCATGCGGAGGTAAAGGTGGGCAAGCTCCTCGCGCTCCTCATCGGTCAGCTCGTACAGCGCTTTGACGTCGCGTTTGGGCATCAGATGCATTTCAATAGGCCATCGTGACGCTGCGGGCACGTACAGCACCCAATGTTCGCTTTCATCAACAATTCGGCGGCCGCTACGTAACTCGGCGGCAAGAACGTCGTTAAACAGGTCGCCACCCGTATTCTCGCGGTACTGCCTCGCCTGGCGGATCATGCTCGCCGTTCGTGGCGTGATGTAGGGGTAGGCATAGATCTGCCCGTGCGGGTGATGAAGGGTCACGCCGATCGCTTCGCCGTGGTTCTCAAAGCAGAAGACCTGTTTAATACCCTCTATCCGTTCGAGCTCCCGGGTGCGATCCGCCCAGGCTTCGATAACTGTGCGCATACGGCTCGGCCCCATATCCACGAGATTACGATTGAGGTCAGGGCCAAAACAGATAACTTCACAGCGGCCCGCAGCTGGCGCTACCTTCCACACGCTCTGCCCGTCCAGGTCACTAACCTCCACGGGTTCGCCCGGAATCTGCATGAGGGAGGGGAAACGGTTTTCAAACACTACAACGTCGTAGTCAGTATCAGGAATCTCTCCATCCTGATAGGCGGCACCCGGACGTGCCGGCGCGAGCGGATTCGCATCCGCCGGGGGTAGGAACGTGCGGTTCATACGGTGTGTGGCAATAACCACCCACTCACCAGTAAGCGGATCCAGGCGCATCGTTGGCCCGGTTACCGGCTTCTCGTTTCCGTCTTCATCTTTGACCGGTGCAAACCTGTTTTGCAGAGGCCTTGGATCATCCAACCGGCGAGTCTTTTCACCACTCACGTAAGGTTCTGAATCATCGAAATAGAAAAAGTCGCGACCATCAGCAAGCTTCGTAGCGGTCTTGCGAACGCGAGCAGCCATCAGTACTCCCAACCATACTTTCGGATTTATTTGCCTCCTAAAAGCCTACCTTCCAACAGGCTTTTCTGACGCTGTTCTTTGAGCTGTCTTTTCCTTTGCATTTGCCTACCAGGTATAGGTATTGCCATCATTTCAAGATATTCAGCGGCTTACCCGCACCCGTCCTCGCCCACAAAAATGAATAAGCCCATACGGTTGTGATAGTAATGATCCGTAAACAGGCGACTACGCGAGGCAAGGAATAAGCATGTACCTTCCCCCCTGCGGCCCCGATGAGGAACTCATCGGCATACTGGTAGCAGTTCCACAGCCGCTTGCAGACGAGATTGACGAGCTTCGCACCCGCCTCAACTTCGATACCGCGACTAGTACCGCACCGCACATCACCCTGGTGCCGCCCACGCCCGTGAAACAAGCTGACCGCGAGCGCATCATGAATCAGCTGGGCGAAGTCGCTGCGAAGCACGCGCCTTTCCGAATTTGCCTGCAGGGAGCGGGTTCGTTCCGTCCGGTGTCTGCGGTAGCGTTCATTAACGTTGTTGTTGGCGGCGCGGCTTTGGCCGTCCTCGAGGATGAGATTCGCGTTGCCACCGGCCTTGCGCCGGCGCGTTTTCCTTTCCACCCGCATGTGACCCTCGCCCACGTTGACCACGAAGAAACGTTGAGTGAGGCTGAGAGGCTTGCCGAGGGGTTTAAGGCCGAGTGGGTTGCCAGCGGGTTTAGGCTGGACCGCGTGGGCGCTGACGGCGTGTACCACTCCCAGGCGCTGTTTAGTTTTACTGCCGGCTAAATTCGGCGGCACGCACGGGCCGCGTGAGCGATTGGGCACATAACCGCAGTGGTAAGTGGATTTGGAAAAGCCGCGCGGCGTATTTTCGGGTAGTTTCAAGCTGTAGACGATTCCGCGCTGGATAGGACAAACAAAATATGGCGAAATCCGTGCTTGATCAGCCAGTAGAAGTTTTGGCACCCAGAGCTCCCGACGCTCCAAACCTTTACGGCCCTACTTTGCAAGAAGTGAAAGAGGCCAGCGGAATAGTGGCCAAAGTTAAGGGGCTCCTAGATTGGTACAACCATTCGCGGGTGGGGCGAGGCATGCGACGCTACACGCTGAAGCGCGGCAATCTTTTGGCAGGCGGCGTCTCTTACACCTCACTATTTTCCATTGCGGCTGCGCTGACCGTTGGCTGGACGATTTTCATGTACTTCCTGGGGGGCAATGATGAACTTCGCGAGGCCGTGTTACATTCCCTCGAGTCGGCAATGCCCGGCCTTATCGACGCTGGCGACGGCACCGGCATGATCGACCCGGATTCGCTTATTCAAACCAATATTTGGTCACTCACCGGCATTGTGGGCCTGTTGGTGTTGGTGTTTTCCGCCTCGAAAACCATGGACGCGCTGAAAATGTCCCTATGGTCAATGTTTGGAATCGTGCGCTTGCCAAGTAGTGCGATAGCAATCAAGATCCGGGACCTATTTGGATTCGCAATCCTCGGTATTGGAGTGGTGGCTACCGCTGCACTCGGCATTTTGATGAACACAGTTGGATCCTGGTTTATCGAGGCGTTGAGTATTGAGGGTGGCGCAGGACGCGCCCTTTTGAACTTGGCCACTCTCCTCGCGGCATTTATTGTGGATACACTCCTCGTAGTTGCTTTGGTGCGTGTCACTGCGGGCGTTCGCGTTCCTAGTCGCGACCTGTGGATTGGTGCGGGCGTTGCGGGCGTGGGCTCAGCAATCTTGCGTTACCTGGGCACAAGCGCGGTTGGTTCCGTGGCAGACAACCCGCTTCTGGCCGCTTCAGCAGCACTGGTCACCCTCATGCTGTGGGTAAACCTCATAGTGCGAATCCTCCTCATGGTTGCCGCGTGGATGGCAAACCCGTTCTACGCGGAGTTCCCGCAGGATCCGAACTACGTGCATGGCGATGGCACACCTAACTACGTCACCATGACAGAGCCGGATACCCTAGATTGGCCGCACAATCCCCTCACGGGAGACATAGCGTTCGATCCGCGTGAAAACCCGGAGTCTTACGAAACCGTCCTCATAGATGAAGTTTGGCATTCACCACGCGCCAAGTGGTTGCGTGCCCGCATTGAAAGTTCAGAGACGAAAGCACAAAAATACCGCGATGAGCTTTTAACTATGGGGCGGCGCCAACAGGTGGGCGAAAAGTAGGGCCCGCCACGGCACGAACCAAATAGGATCGCGTAAAAATGGACGCGCTGAGTTTTGAAAGTGAAACAATGACCTTCTCTCTAGCTTCGATCAACGTTAACGGGATTCGCGCTGCAGTTAAGCGCGGCATGAAAGATTCCCTCGCCGCCACAGCCCCCGATGTGATTGCACTGCAAGAAGTGCGCGCGACAAACGCGATCACCGATGGCCTGCTGGAAGATTGGGAGCTTATCAACTTCGAGTGCGAGATCAAAGGCCGCGCGGGTGTAACCATCGGGGTTCGCCGTGACTCGCACGTGAAACTCCTGGCTAAGACCGCGCGCTTTGGCGCCCACCCGCAGCAGGACGAGGCACTCGCGGTAGACACGGGTCGTTGGCTTGAAGTGGACGTGCAAGATGGGGATCAGACTGTGCGTATCGTCTCCGCGTACCTGCACTCGGGTGAAGTGGGAACGGAGAAGATGGATCAGAAGTATGCTCACCTCGACCTCGTTACGACCCGCATGAGCGAACTACAAGAACTTTCAAACGTGATTATCACGGGTGACCTCAACATCGTTCACACCGAGCTCGACATTAAGAACTGGAAGGGCAACCACAACAAGACAGCCGGCGTCCTCGACTCCGAAATCGCATACGTGGACCGTTGGATTGATTCGGGCTGGGTTGACGTAACGCGCCAGCTAACTGGCCCCGTCCAGGGGCCCTACACGTGGTGGTCTTACCGGGGTAAGGCATTCGACAATGATGCGGGTTGGCGTATCGACTACCACCTGGCCACCCCCGCTATGGCTGAGCGCGCTAAGAGCGTGCACGTAGACCGCGCGCCCGACTACGCCTCCCGGTACTCAGATCACGCTCCCCTGCGCATCATTTACAGCTAAGCGTCTAAGCTACGCATGAAAAAGTCGCCCCGCTTAGGGCGACTTTTTGTTTGGATTTACGAGGGCGCTACTTCCGCTACACCTAACAGCTAGAGCCTTTCAGCAGCCTCAACGACGTTGGCGAGCAAGAGCGCGCGGGTCATGGGCCCCACTCCCCCCGGGTTCGGAGACAGCGCCAAGGCAACCTCATCGACGCCATCCGCAACGTCACCGGCCAGACGTGCCTTGCCATCAACCTCGACGCGGGAGACTCCCACGTCAAGAACCACCGCACCCGGTTTCACCATGTCCGGGGTAATGATGCCCGCGGCACCGGTGGCGGCCACCACCACGTCGGCGCTCCGAACCTTACTGGCCAGGTCTCGCGTACCCGTGTGGCAGAGCGTGACGGTCGCGTTCACATATTTGCGGGTCAGCAAAAGGCCGATGGAGCGGCCCACGGTTACGCCGCGTCCCACCACAACCACGTCTTTCCCTGCCAGATCGATACCGGCCCGTTCCACGAGTTCGATAACAGCGCGCGGTGTACACGGTAGCGGCGAATCTATCTCTTCCGATACGCGAAGCACCAGGCGCCCCAGATTCATTGGGTGCAGGCCGTCCGCGTCTTTCGCCGGGTCAATTGCCTCCAAAATCCGGTTAGTGTCCACACCATTGGGTAGCGGTAGCTGCACGATATAGCCCGTACACGCATCGTCAGTGTTCAAGCGCTCAACGGCTGCCAGAATGTCAGCCTCCGTAGATTCACCGGGCAGATCCACGCGGATGGATTCGATCCCCACTTCCTGACAGTCGCGATGCTTGCCCGCAACGTAGGTATGCGAGGCGGGGTCATCACCCACCAGGATTGTGCCAAGCCCAGGCACAACTCCTCGAGCGCGCAGAGCTTCGACTCGTTCACGTAGTTCAGTTTTGATTTGCGAGGCGGTAGCTTTGCCGTCTAGGACTCTAGCTTTGCCTTCCCAGGGCGCCCTCACTTATCGAGACCTTCGTATAGTGGGAACGCGTCAGTAAGCGCCTTGACGCGGGCACGTAGGCCATCCACGTCCACGTCACCGCCCGACGCGCCCTGCACGAGGGTGGTAGCGATGATGTCCGCGACCTCCTCGAACTCCTTGGGGCCAAAGCCACGGGTAGCGAGTGCGGGTGTGCCAATACGCAGGCCCGAAGTGACTCGCGGCGGGCGCGGATCGAACGGCACAGCGTTACGGTTCACGGTAATACCAACCGCGTGTAGAAGGTCCTCACCCTGCTGTCCATCCAGCTTCGAATCACGCATATCAACGAGAACTAGGTGTACGTCGGTTCCACCGGTAACTAGTGAAATGCCGGCGTTCTTAACGTCTTCTTGGAGCAGCCGATCCGCGAGGATCTTCGCGCCTTCAAGCGTGCGTTGCTGACGCTCTTTAAACTCCTCGCTCTGTGCAATCTTCATAGCAACCGCCTTTGCGGCAATTACGTGCATGAGTGGGCCGCCCTGTTGTCCAGGGAACACCGCCGAGTTGATCTTTTTCCCGAGCTCCGCATCGCGCGACATGATCATGCCCGAACGCGGTCCGCCAATGGTCTTGTGCACCGTGGTGGATACAACGTCTGCAAACGGAACGGGGTTCGGGTGCAGTCCGGCAGCGACGAGGCCGGCGAAGTGCGCCATGTCTACCCACAGGTATGCTCCAACCTCGTCGGCAATTTCGCGGAACTTCGCGAAGTCGAGGACGCGCGGGTAAGCGGACCAGCCGGCGATGATTACCTTGGGCTGCACCTCGAGGGCGATCTGGCGAACCTCGTCCATCTCTATACGCATGGTCTCTTGGTTGACGTGGTAGAAGTGCGGCTCGTAAAGACGGCCCGAGAAGTTAATCTTCATGCCGTGAGTGAGGTGACCGCCGTGGTCGAGCGACAGGCCCAGAATACGGTCACCGGGCTGGGCTATGGCGGCGAGCACTGCCGCATTTGCCTGCGAGCCCGCGTGCGGCTGCACGTTCACGTAAGCGGCGCCAAATACCTCTTTCGCCCGCTCAATCGCGAGGTTTTCTGCGACGTCTACAAACTCGCAACCCCCGTAGTAGCGGCGGCCAGGATAACCTTCCGCATACTTGTTGGTGAGAACGGAACCCTGCGCTTCCAAAACTGCCTTGGGCACAAAGTTCTCCGAAGCGATCATTTCTAGGGTTTCGCGCTGGCGCCCCAGTTCATCATCAAGAACTTTTTGGATCTGTGGATCCACCCGCGCTAGGGACTGCAAGAGTTGAGATGTTGCCATGAGTTCTCCTATTTAGGTTTGTCTTCCAAACACCAAGTGTTTTGATGATCCTTGACCCAGGCGGGCGGCCGTTGAACCAGAAAGACGCTCCCCGGTGGTGGTCCACCTGCGCCAGTCGCGTCGTTTCAAACATAGCGCAAAACAGGCCTGGCCGGGGTACCCGTCCTATTTTCGAACACATTTGCACACAGCTATTTTGCTCCCGAGGGCGCGGCTACTCCAATGGTTCAAATCTGCGGCACAAGGAGGGCACTGCCGCCTACATCACCTTGGTTTTTTCGATCTCTTTGGTCATTTTGTCGATGCTGCCAGCAATAGCATGGCGGAACACGAGCCCAATGAGCAGGTTGGGAACGATGAATAGCAAGATCATTGCAAGGTTTTGTACAAAATCGCCCGCGTAAATGCCGGCCACTGCCGAACGCATCAGGTTGATCGCGTACGTTGCGGGCAACCACGGGCTGATGTTTTGGAACCACCGGGGCAACAGTTCAAGAGGGTAAGCGCCCCCAGCAGCAGAAATCTGGAGTACAAGCAAAACAACAGCTATTGCCTTGCCCCCATTGGAAAGCGATATCACGAGCGTGTAGACGATATTTGTAAAGACGGTGGAAATCACCCATCCCGCTAACATCAGTAGGAACGGGTGCGCGGGTTCAATCTCTACAATCACGATCAGGCCGCCCATCAGCAAGGTTGATTGAGCCATGCCGATCAGCCAGAACATGACGTAGCGCCCCAGGTATTCTTGCGCTCCGGTAAATACCGGTTTGCGGGCGTGCTTAACTGTTTTCTTCGGCTTCCGCCCCGAACGATCCTTATGTTCGCCCTCATCGTCCGCTTCGACCTCGCCAACCTCCTCAACCTGGCCAGGTTCTTGAGGCGTCTCAACTGCTTCGACCTCTTCACTGCTACGTTCAACGCTTTCCAAGTAGCGTTTACCTACGTTCTTAGACACGTCCGTGCGCAAGAACACGCCAGCTAGTAGCGCTCCTACCCACAGCGCGATCACGGTGAACAGCGGCGCTATGCCCACGCCAAAAGACGCCACCGGGAACACAGGAGTGCGTTGCACGGCTACGGGCGATGACAGCAAACGAGCAAAGCCCTGCGGATCAGTGCCTAGTGCTTTGGCGATTTCATTCGTATCGCCCCCTGAGCGGGCCTCGCGAACCTGCTGATTGGCATCGTTCAGACGTTTAACGCTTTCGCGCATGCTCTGCGCTGTTGTTGCAAGCGAGTCATGCGCTCGGCTCATGCCCGCGATGAGGCCTCCTGCACTATCTGACAGGTCCGATTGCACCACCTGCATGTGCGAACGGAAAATCGCCGCATCTTCTCCAGCCGATTCCAGGTTAGCTCGCAAACTGTCGATTTGCGGCTGCAGGTTTTTTGAGAAGCTATCGTGGGCTGCGCTAATAGCTCCCGTTGCTTCTGCAATGGCCTTGCGCGCTGCCTCGCGTGAACCTGAATCGCTAGACCTTCCTGCGCGCAAGTCTTTTGCGATCTGGCTGAGGCGGTCCGAAAGGCTTTGCTGGCGTGCAATCGCCGTATCAAGATCAGCAATCAGCTGGTCGCCTTCCGGCCCAAGAATTCGAGCGACCTCATCTCGAGTCTGTTTGAAACCCTCGATCTGTTTATCGAGCATTACCCGTAGCTGGTCAACTGCCTCCGCACTGCTTTGCGCGGTTGCATCAGCGGAGTTAAGCAATGTATCCAGGCGAGATTCCACTTTTTCAATATTAGAAGCGGCCTGATCCAAAGAGTCACTTAAGCCGGCAGAAATCGTGCCGAATGGATCCGCCGCTCCACTGCCCTTGTTGAGCGAAGAGCCAGTTGCCTGATCGAAAGAATCCTGCACCCCCGCAGCCAGATCGTTTACTCCAGTGGCAAGCGGGATCGTTGAACCAATCAGTGCAGACAACGAATCTACCGTGTCCGCGCCCGCACTCAACTGCGCGGACAGCGACTCCAGGCGGTTCCCCAGCCGATCCAACGCAGCCTGCGTCTCTGCATCATCCAGATACGTAGCAACGTCCTCGGCCATACCAACCGCCACCTCCGCTAATGCTTGCGAAAACGTCGTGTTGATCTGCGCGGTTACTCCCTGCGCTCCCTGCGTGGTGAGGTTTGCGGACAGCGGATTCTTCTTCTCATTGGTGTACAGCGTGATGTTGGCGGGTTTCGCCCCGCCCGCGTAAAACGTGAACATCGAAGTTGAAAAGTCTTCGGGTAGCACAATCGCCGCGTAATATTCGCCCGAGCGAGTGCCTTCCAATGCTCTGTCCTCACTGGTTAGCACCCAGTCAAGCTGGTCGTTAGTAGCAAGCTCTTTCATCACAATGTTGCCCACGTTCACCTTCACGCGTAGCACGTCGCTGGTATACCCCTTATCCGTGCTGGCCACCGCGATTTGGAGGCGATCAGAGTTAGCGAACGGGTCCCACGTTGCAAGCACGTTAAACCACGTGAAAAACAGGGGGACGGTAATGAGGATGACCACGAAGATCTTGGTCATTACCGAAGAGTTGATCTGACGCAGGTCATCGCGCGCAATAAACAGGGCCTGTTTCATTGGCGCGCCTCGCTTTCGGCCCGTTCCCGCTCCGCCTCGCTACGAGGCCGCGCCAGGCTGTCAAAAAGCTCATCTTCACTGAGGTGAGAGAGGTCGTTTGCGCGTTGCAAGGAACTTCGCAACCCCTCGGTGGCAACGAGGGCACCTATGATTACCAGGCCCCAAACGGCGACAAGGCCAAGCAGTGCTGATTTACTTGCAGCGGTCAGACTCGAAACCAGGCTGAGCGCAACGAATCCAAGGACGCCCACAACGGATAGACCGTTGATCAGCACGCGGTAATGCGAGTTGAATCGTTCTTGCCGGTAGGCAATCCGGTTAGAAAACTCCTTGCGGTTTGATAGAAGCGCAATGATGTTGCTGAGCCGGTAGACCGTTCCTTGCAATTGTACGTCTTCGTTAACTACCAGCTCAGTGCGAGCTAGTTCGTTGTAGAACAACTGCGTGAAGTAGCCCAGGTGACGCCGCCCCAGGAAGCCAAGAAGTAACGCCGACGTGCTCATGAGTAGCGGGATCGCCATGAGACGCCAGTAGTGCCCAGCGTAAAACCCACCAATCGTTTCTCGCATGGCGTCGATACCGTAAGAAAATGGTAGCAGTGGATACAGGCCACGGAAGAAGCCGGGCATGAGTTCGATGGGGTAAATGCCGGAGGCTCCCGGAATCTGCAAGACCACTAGCAGGATCGCTAGCGCGCGTCCCACGTGACTAAGCGCCGCAGCAAGCGCATAGATTATGGCGAAGTAGATCGGGCCAATCAGCGTGGCGGTTGCAATGAAAGCCAGAACGTTGGCTGTTTGCACGCCAATCATGAGGCTACCCACACTCACTATCAGCCCCTGCGCCATAGACAGCGCACCTGAAAGCATGAACCGACCCATGTACGCCGATCTCAAGGGAAGCCAGTCAAATCCTTCCTTATCAACTTCCACGCGGAAGATGATTACGAGGATGAGCCCACCAATCCACATCGAAAGGTTGATAAACAGAGCGGCCATTCCCGAACCGTACGAATTAACTTGAAAGACGGGTTGCTGGTCAAACTCCACGGGTGAAGCCAGGTAGCGTCCGATATTCTGCGCGTCCAGACCAATCACGGTTTGGAGCGTCCCCGTTTGGATGGCGGCGGCGAGTGTAGCCACGTCGGTTTGGGCAACTCGAACAGATCCTGCGAGTCCGCCCAGGTTCCCTTTAGCCTGTGCGAGTACCCCTTGGGTGGCACCGATTTGTTCTTCCACCCCATCAACGAGGGAGAACACCTGGGTTAGCGAAGCCCGCGTGGTAGTTATGGCTGAGTCAACGCCGCCCAGGCGTGCAGAAAGGTCAGTTACCTGTGTGGTCAGCTTGCTGACGGCCTCTCCGGCTAGATTTTGAGTCTGGTTAGTAACATCCTGGGTGGCTGCGATTGCGTCATTAAAAGATTTGACCAGCTCATCGAGATCCTTGGTGGCTGTGGCCGCATCCTTACCAGACTGGCTCACCTTGTTCAGCAGGTCTTGGGCATCATCAAGACGGGAGTTCAATTCCTGCGCCGCGTCTTGGGCGGCCGGGATTTGTTCAAGAATCTTCACGCGTTCGCGCACCGCGTCGAGCGAAGCATTTGCCCGCTCAATACCGCCTTGAAGTTGCGGTTGCATTTCGTTTAGCCGGGCCGTGGTATTCGACACCGCCGCTGATGCCGAAGCAGAAGACTGGTTTAACGCTTGCTGAGCGCTCGCGCTGGCTTTCCCCGCAGAGACGGCAAAATCTTGCGCATCAGATACTACGGTTTCCAAAACGGCCCGCGAGTCAGCTAGTGCCTCAGAAATATCAGCAAGGGCCGGATCGGCGGCCGCGAGCGCACTGCGCACATTCCCCATAGTTTGTAGCGAATCGGTTAGGGACACGCTGGCTGCGTCGAGGGTTGCCTGCGCCTGTCCCAGGTCTTCCTCAACGCCTCCTAAAGCGCCGAGCGCACTACTTTCTGCACTGTTGATGTTTGCAGAGACTTTGAGACTCCCGTCGCGCATGCCCTGCACGATAGCTTGCCCCACTTGCTCGCGAAATGTTGAGGTGATTTGAATGTCGAGTTCGTTGGCACCCGCGTCAGTTATTTTGGGCGCGATGGCGCCCTTCTTCTCGTTTACTAGATACTCGATTGTGGGCTGGTTACGTTCCCCAGAGAAAATCTCAACGAGGTCTTCGCTAAAGCTAGGGGGGATAACGAACGTGGCGTACACGTCGCCAGCTCTGATCCGGTCTGTAGCTACGGATTCGTCAAGGAATTGCCAGCCGAGCTGATCGTTGTGCGACAGTTCTTCAACTATCAGATCGCCAACATTGATTTTGCCGGTGAGCGCGGAGTTGGTTCCCTCATCGTTATTTACCACTGCAATCGGCAGATTGCCTGTAGCGGTGTACGGGTTCCAAAACGCCAGAATGTTGAGCCACGAATACAGCGCTGGCATGACGAGGATGCCGATCACGATTATGAGGGAGCGGGGGACAGCAAGAATGCGCTTGATGTCCCTGATGAATACCCGCCAGCTATCGTTCATCCACCCAATAATAGCCCGGCATCATTTGCGTTGCCGTTTGCAATTGCGTCTATTGGCTCACCCTTAAGCCGGTCTGCGCTCTAGTTGAATACGACGGTGCGCGTGCCGTTCAGTAGTACGCGGTGCTCGGAATGCCAGCGCACTGCCTGCGCGAGGACGCGGCGCTCCACGTCTTGCCCTTCAGCTACGAGGTCGCGGGTTGATTCGCGGTGTGTCACACGGGTCACATCCTGCTCGATGATCGGGCCTTCGTCGAGGTCAGCGGTCACGTAGTGCGCGGTTGCGCCAATCAGTTTCACGCCGCGATCGTGGGCTTGCGCGTACGGCCTCGCCCCCTTGAAAGACGGAAGGAACGAGTGATGGATGTTGATGACGTTGCCAGCAAGCTCGTTGCACAAGCTGTCAGACAGAATCTGCATGTAGCGGGCCAATACAACAAGTTCGATATTTTCGGCGCGAACGAGGTTCAAAAGCTCAGCCTCGGCAGCCGCCTTCGTGTCTTTCGTAACCGGAATACACAGGAACGGGATGCCGTAGAACTGCGCGACGGGTGCGAGATCAGGGTGGTTACCCACAATCGCCACGACGTCAATCGGCAAGTCCGCGTACCTCTGACGATAAAGCAGATCCGTGACGCAGTGCCCCTCTTTCGACACCATGATGATCGTGCGAAGAGGGCGGCCATACAGGTCAAGGTTCCAGGATGCGTCAAACTTCTTTGCAAACTCTTCCATACCCGCCTCAATGGGCGCACGCCCAGTAGGACATTCGAGTTCTACGCGCATGAAGAACAAGCCCGTATCTGGGTCGCCAAACTGTTGCGACTGGATGATGTTGCCCTGGTTCTCCACGATGATGTTAGAAACCGCGTGCACGATGCCCGGCCCGTCAGGGCACGAGATAGTGAGGATAAGTTTGGTGTCACTTACGTTTTCTTCAGCCATGCGTCCAACTTTAAACCAAAGCCAATACGGTTAATAACTTTGCATAGCAAAGGCGGCTCACAGGCTAGACCAAAGCGCCTAGCTGCGAGCCGCCTTTAGCGTTATCTGCTTACTTTACGAAGCCGAGGGCGCGCACGGCGTCACGCTCTTCTTCCAAAGCCTTAACGTTGCGTGCAATGCCAGCCTTCTGGCGATCGTCGAGCTCGAGGCCCTTAACGATCTCCCACTCGCCACCGGTAGAGGTTACCGGGAAGCCGTAGATGAGGCCTTCGGGTACGCCGTAGGATCCGTCAGATACGGAGCCGGAGGTTACCCAGTCGCCTTCCGGCGTACCGTTTACCCAGTCGTGCATGTGGTCGATCGCTGCGGAAGCTGCCGAAGCTGCCGAGGAAGCACCACGTGCCTCGATGATGGCTGCGCCGCGCTTTGCGACGGTGGGGACGAAGTAGTCGTCCAGCCAAGCCTCGTCAACCAAGTCCTTCGCCGGCTTGCCATCAACGCGAGCGTAGGTGACATCGGGGAACTGGTCTGCCGAGTGGTTACCCCAAACAACCATGTCCTTGATGAGGCGCGAAGGCACCTGCAGCTTGTGAGACAGCTGCGACATTGCGCGGTTGTGGTCAAGACGCATCATTGCGGTGAAACGCGAAGCCGGTACGTCCGGAGCTGCTGCCGAAGCAATCAGAGCGTTCGTGTTAGCCGGGTTGCCAACTACGAGCACGCGAACGTCATCAGCCGCGTTGTCGTTGATCGCCTTGCCCTGCGGGCCGAAGATACCACCGTTTGCCTCGAGCAGGTCGGCGCGCTCCATGCCCTTCGTGCGGGGGCGAGCGCCAACTAGGAACGCCGCGTTCGTGCCAGCAAACGCCTTGTTCGCGTCGTCAAAAATGTCAACGCCTTCGAGGAGGGGGAATGCTGCGTCGTCAAGCTCCATCGCGGTGCCTTCAGCGGCCTTCAGAGCCGGCGTGATTTCAAGAAGGTTCAGCTTTACAGGAACGTCCTTGCCAAAAACAGCGCCCGATGCGATGCGGAACAGCAGTGCGTAGCCGATGTTTCCAGCTGCGCCAGTGACGGTTACGATGCGAGCTTCTGTCATAGTGGAATTCTCCTTACGTTTTAGACAGATAGGGTCAAGTGACCCACCTCCCCTATCGTATCGCGCACGCCACCGAAGAGTTAACAAACGCCCCCGCTTTCAGTGCACCTTTGGGCGGCGAATGCGAGGGCGTTAGCGCAATTTACCGGTTACTTGTCGCGGTGTTCCAGGTAGTAGTTGATCAGCGACCTCGTGGACGGATCTTGCGCGTCAACCACTTCGCGGTCTCCCGCAACGGCTGGCGTTAGTTCACGTGCAAGCTCCTTACCAAGCTCAACGCCCCACTGGTCAAAGGAGTCGATACCCCAAATGATTCCTTGCACAAACGTGATGTGCTCGTACAGGGCTATCAGCTGCCCCAGAACCGAAGGAGTGAGCACCGGCGCCATAATCGAGGTTGTCGGCTTGTTACCCGCAAACACGCGGGCCGGCACAATGCGTTCGGGCGTGCCCTGGGCGCGAACCTCATCCGCAGTCTTTCCAAATGCCAACGCCTTGGTCTGGGCAAAGAAGTTGCCGAGGAAGAGGTCATGCATGTCCGCATCCTCGTCTCGCAGCGGCCACGCCGGGTTAGCAAACGCGATGAAGTCAGCGGGCACCAGGCGGGTGCCCTGGTGAATCAGCTGGTAGAACGCGTGCTGGCCGTTGGTGCCAGGTTCACCCCAGAACACCTCTCCAGTCTGGTAGTTTACGGGCTTGCCGTCCCACGTGACGCTCTTGCCATTGGATTCCATCGTAAGCTGTTGCAGGTACGCGGGGAAACGGTGCAGGTACTGCGAGTATGGGAGCACAGCGTGGGTGTGAGCGCCAAGAAAATTCGTGTACCACACGTTCAGCAAAGCCATGAGCACCGGAACGTTAGATTCCCATTGCTCGGTGCGGAAGTGCTCATCCATGTCGTGGAAGCCAGCCAAGAACTCCTCAAAAGCCTCCGGGCCAAGCACGATCGCTAGCGAAGTACCCACCGCAGAATCAACCGAGTAGCGGCCTCCAACCCAGTCCCAAAAACCGAACGCATTTTGCGGGTCGATGCCAAACTCTTCAACCTTATCCAGGGCCGTGGACACGGCGATGAAGTGCTTGCGCACCGCCTCGGCCTTTGATTTACCTTCAAGCGCGCCCGACTTTTCGAGGCCGTTTAGCAACCACTCGCGTACCACGCGCGCGTTCGTGAGCGTCTCCAGCGTGGTAAACGTCTTGGAAGCGACGATCACGAGTGTAGTTTCTGGATCCAGGTCCTTCGTCTTTTCGCCCGCATCCGTTGGATCAATATTTGAAATGTAGCGAGCTAAGAGCCCTTCCTTCGCATACGGCTTCAGTGCCTCGTAAGCCATGACGGGGCCTAGGTCAGAGCCCCCGATGCCGATGTTCACAACCGTTTCAATCGGCTTTCCGGTTACGCCAACCCACTCGCCAGAACGTACCTTTTCCGCGAAAGCATACACGCGATCCAAAACCTCATGCACGTCCTGCACCACGTTTTGCCCATCAACTTCAAGCGATGCTTCCTTAGGCAGCCGCAGCGCAGTGTGCAACACGGAACGATTCTCCGTTACGTTAATGCGCTCACCGCTAAACATGGCCTCCATGCGCTCTTGCAGGTTTGTCTGCTCAGCTAGATCTAGGAGCGCCTCGACAACCTCATCGGTCACAAGGTTCTTCGACATGTCCACGCGCAAATCAGCGGCGTCGAACGTGAATCGATCTACGCGACCGGGATCCTCGGCAAACCAGCCTCGCAGATCCGGGGCGAAATCCTTCGCAATAGCAGAAAGCTCACTCCATGCTTTCGTGGACGTGGGGTTCACTGGGGTTGTCATCGTCATTCCTTCTTTGGGTATTAACGCTTATGAAATCTAGTATGTCACGACATGGTCGGCGTCTTCGATAGGGATTTCCACGGGAATCACGTCCCCGCGCGGCATCGACACAACCGGGATGACGGTTGCGATAGACAGCCACCACTGGTCAAAGGGGCGCCGGTTCTTAGTGTCCAGGTGGTCCATCATGCGGCTGACTGGAAATGCTTGCATTTTGCCGCCGGCTTCGCCGATGTAGCACGCGTCATCACCGCCGCGCTCGAAAATTGCGTCCAGCACCTCGATTGCCTCGTACACGAGGCGGGTTGCAAGCAAACGGTCAAACGGGGACGGTGCGCCGCCCTGCTGCAGGTGTCCGAGGGCAGAGTGGCGCACGTCGTACAAGCCTTCTCCCTCGGATTCGAAAACGCGGGCGAGGAACTCGCGGTTGTACTCGGGATGGGCCTCCTCGTTTCGCACGACGAGGAACAGGCGCCGACCGGCGCGGAACGACTGTTTCAGGTAGGCAACGTCCTTGGAAATGTCGGCGAGCGTGGTAGGTTCTTCGTTCAAATACACTTTTTCGGCGCCACTAGCAATCGCCGCCATGAGAGCCAGGTAACCGCATTTGCGGCCCATCGTTTCCGCAACGAAGCAGCGCCGTGACGCCGCTGCAGACTCCTTGATTCGATCCAGCGCCCACACCGCGTTGTTGACCGCCGTGTCCGCACCGATGCTGAGCTCCGCGCCCGGCAAGTTGTTATCGATCGTGGCTGGCACTAGCACCATGGGGATGTTGAACGCCGGGTAGCGCCCGCGCTCTTGGAACATGTCGTAAATCGACAGGTACGCATTCATACCGCCAATCAGAAGCAACGCGTCGATTTTATGTTCCTCGATGGCGCGCCCAATCGCATAGTACTGATCAACGGTCGCCATGGTGCGGCGCGTGCCAAGCTCGGCCCCACCCTTGAACGCCCAGCCTTCAACGTCAGACCAGGTCAGCTCCCGCACATTTCCATTCATGAGGCCGGACATGGAGCCCTGCACGCCCAGAATTTGCATGCCCTTATCCAGACCGATGCGCACAGCGGCGCGCGCAGCGGTGTTCATGCCCGGAGCCAACCCGCCCATGTGCATAACAGCTACCCGCTTTGCTCCCTCGGGAATCGCGGTATTGCCCGGCGGCTCGGACAGAATCTGATTAATGCGCGTCATCTTCACAAAAGAGGCGCCCCTTGATTCGATGGCCTTATCGAACTCTTTGTTTGCCACAAGTTCGGCAACGTTGCGGGTGGCCTCTACCGATTCAACTAGCGGGATGCGCGTCAGCCGATTCTTGCGCACCCCAATGATGTTCGCTGGCGTGTCCGCCGTGGCTTTCAAAATCTCTTGCACCGCCCCGTAGCCCATGAGGGTTGGCATCCACCGGTCATACGCCGAGGGCGTGCCACCGCGCTGAACGTGCCCGAGGATCGTGATGCGCGGTTTTTCTCCCAGGCGCGCCTCAATAGCCTGCGCAACCTGCGCGGACGTGATCCGGTTGCCTTCCGAATCTTTTGCCCCCTCGGCGACAATCACGATGGACTCGCGCCTGCCGGCTTCGCGGCCTAAACGGAGCTTTTCCGACATGTCATCTTCCCAGCCGGGCGTGGGCGGATTTTCGGGTGTGAACACGTAGTCCGCGCCTCCCGCGACTGCTGACATGAGCGGCAGGTAGCCGCAGTGGCGTCCCATAACTTCAATGACGAACATGCGCTGGTGGGAGGCAGCCGTTGACGAGATGTCGTCAATCGCCTCCACGATGCGGTTTAGCGCCGAGTCCGTACCGATCGTCATGTCGGTGCCCACCATGTCGTTGTCGATCGAGCCGACAATCCCCACGATCATGAGGGCAGAGTGAGCGTTGGCCACCTCCGGCGTGATTTCGCCGGCCTCCAGCAGGCCCTGAACGTGGCCGGGCCATTCCTTGCGGAACTCGTTGGTTCCGGTCAGCGAGCCGTCACCACCGATCACCACTAGCCGGTCGATTCCCTTTTCCAACAGGTTCTTGCAGGCGCGGCGCCGCCCCTCATACTCGTAAAACTCGGGACTTCGGGCCGTACCGATCACGGTTCCACCCTCGTTCAGAATTGAGGAAACATCGGACCACGCCATTTCCTTGATTCGCTCGCCGCCTTCAACAGCGCCCTGCCAGCCCTCCAAAATTGCATACGGCGTGGCGCCCATTTCGAGGCTAGTGCGCACCACTGCGCGAACAGCCGCGTTCATTCCCTGAGCGTCACCTCCCGATGTCAGCACGCCTACGCGTTTCTTCAAATCAGGAGACGGTGTCATCTAGACCTCCAAACTAGAAACAAGACCACTCCTATTATCGACTGTTTGACACACATTTTGCCAAATGTTCAGCAAATCTCTGCAAAGGTCGGTAAAACGTGCAGCTTCGTAGAAGAACGCGGCTTCTGCGCCGGCTAATACAGGATTGAGATTGCGAGCAGCTCCGGGAATTGTCATTCGCTCCCTCAAACCAAAGTTTTCAAATGCGACAGTTCATTAAACTGCGGCGCCATTTCAGGGCGCCTTGGATGCTTAAACGGTGATTACACTGGTGATGGGGTTGTAGCCGCCGAGATTGTTAGCGCTAGACCCGCGATAACAGCGGACAAGAATAGGGCGTCAAACAGGGTGGAACGCGCCCGCAACCATGTGTAGTCCCGCGCCAGAATACGAATCACAAGCAATGCAACAAAAAACGCGACCACGCCCCACAGCGCTACCCGCACGCTCACCCACAGCGCCATTGCTGTCAGGCCCGCAATACAGGCCGCCACCAAGATGATTCCGGCCGCAATCACTGCTTTTTTACTCGACACGCCCTCCATCCTATCGGGTAGAGGGCGCGTCGATACGCAGTCTTAATGCTGTTGCGTGATTCTAGTGTGAGAAGTGGCGGTTGCCCGTGAAGTACATAGTGATCCCAGCTTCTTGGGCTGCCGCAATCACTTCCTCATCGCGGATGGAACCGCCCGGCTGTACCACGGCTTTCACACCCGCGTCGATCAAGAGTTGCAGGCCGTCAGCGAACGGGAAGAACGCGTCCGAGGCTGCCACGGCTCCCTCGCTGCGACGCGGCGCCTGCCCCACCTTGAGATCCGCACTCGACGCGCCACCGACTCCCGCCTCAACCTTCGCGGCATCACCAGTTTCACGGCCCCCGAGGGTATTCGCGCGCTCCACCGCCAAAGCACAAGAGTCCACGCGGTTAACCTGGCCCATTCCAACGCCCACCGACGCCTGATCTTTTACCAGCAAAATCGCGTTAGACCGCACCGCCCGAACCGTCTTCCACGCGAACTGTAAATCCGCAAGCGTCGCCGCATCAGCCGGGGCTCCCGACACTAGGTGCCAGTTCGCGGGGTCATCACCGGTTGCGTTCACATCGTCACGGTCCTGAGCTACGAGGCCTCCCGTGATTTGCTTAAACTCAACGGTTCCGCGCGAGGGCGCTTCAACCGTTAGGAGGCGAATGTTCTTCTTCTGAGAAAGGATCTCGAGAGCACCGTCTGCGAACGCCGGAGCCACTACAACCTCGGTGAAGATCGGAGCAACCTGCTTGGCCATCTCTACCGACACGGGACGGTTCACCGCGATTACGCCACCAAACGCGGACACTGGGTCACAAGCGTGCGCCTTGCGGTGAGCCTGCGCCACGTCCGCGCCAACGGCAATACCGCAGGGATTAGCGTGCTTAATGATTGCTACACAAGGCTCGTCGTGATCATATGCCGCTCGCAAGGCTGCATCCGCGTCCGTGTAGTTGTTGTAAGACATTGCCTTGCCGTGCAGCTGCTTTGCACGCGCCAGCCCGCCAGTCTCCGTACGACCTGCAAAGCCGGCACCAGCGTTCACATACACACCGCCGCGCTGGTGCGGGTTTTCGCCGTAACGAAGCGTGTCCAGACGCTCCCATGTACCTGCCAAGAACCCGGGAAGCGGCGTCTCATCGTCCTCGCCGGCGCTGTCTTGGTCAACCTGTTGCGCGAACCAGGTAGCAACCGTCGCGTCATAGGTTGCCGTGTGGGCAAACGCCTGCGCAGCCAAACGGCGACGCTGTTCGTCCGTGAAACCGCCGGCCTTCACCGCCTCGATCACCTCACCGTAACGGGAAGGATCAATCACCACCGCAACAGAGGCATGATTTTTCGCCGCCGCGCGCACCATCGTTGGGCCGCCAATATCGATCTGTTCGATTGCCTCTGCAAACGTGGCACCCGACGCGATCGTCTGCGCAAACGGATACAGGTTCACAACCACGAGGTCAAACGGATCAACCCCCAGTTCTGACAGCTCCTCCACGTGATCCGGCTTTGTCCGATCAGCCAAAATACCCGCGTGAATCCGCGGATGTAGAGTCTTTACCCGCCCTCCCAAGCACTCCGGAAAACCCGTCACTTTCTCAACGGGAGTAACCGCAACTCCGGCCTCTTCGATCAAACGGGCAGTTGAACCCGTCGAAACAACTTCCACCCCATTGTCTGCCAGAGCCTTCGCCAGCTCCACTACGTTCGACTTATCGAAAACAGAAACAAGGGCACGTTTAATTGCAGACATCATTCCTATCCAATCCTGCCCCACACCCAGGCGGGCGGCGTTGAAGGCACTGCCAGGCCGCTCCCCGGTGGTGATCCACCTGCGCCAGTCACGGCCACCTTCAGTGTAATGAACCTGCTCTCACAGGTTAAGGAATGTCCAGGAAATGAGGCTCTAGCCTACCTCCACCCAGCGGCCTGTCGTAGTCCAACCCTCGCGCATCATTTTGCCAACAGTGTCAACCAGTTGACGACGTTCAGCTACCTGAATACGCTCCAGAAGCTCAGCGAGAGTATCACCTGCCTCTACGGGGACAACGCACTGAGCGATCACGCGGCCCGTATCCATGCCCGGATCCACAAAAAATAGGGTTGCGCCCGTGTATTTGACGCCGTAAGCGAGGGCGTCTGCGGGACCGCGAACACCGGCAAACGAGGGTAGCAGCGAGTTGTGTGTGTTAACCACCCGGCCATCGAAAGTATTCAAAAACTCTGGGCCAAGTAGCTTCAAGAAACCGGCCGAAACCACGAGGTCGGGGTCAAAGTCTTCCACCGCCTCGGTTATCGCCGTGTCCCATTCTTCACGGCTGGCGTAGTCGCTCACGCGTTCAACAAATGTGGGGATGCCGGCCTCTTCAGCTCGTGCCAGGCCTTTAATTCCGGGTCGATCCGAGCCGACGGCCACCACCTCGCACCCATATCCCGGGTCTTCACACGCGTCAATCAGCGCCTGCAGGTTTGTACCCGAGCCGGAGATAAGCACTACTAGGCGCGCGGCCTTCACTCCTGCGGATGACTGCGACGGCGAGTATTGTGTGCCCGCTGCGGGAACTCGCTCCCCCGTGGTCTGCGTTGGCATGGCGTGGACGGGCGGGGATACCTTGAGGCCCGATGCCGCGATACCTGCTTGCGCTGCGCTCATGTTAGCGCCCGCCGCTTTGATGGGAGATTCTGCGGAAGTCGTCACTGTTGCTCCTTGAGGGCGATAATCCGATAACTAGTTTCAAATCCTCAACTGGTTTCGTCAAACGCGGTCTCACTTTGTCGCGTTCTGGCCGCCTGGAACTTCCTCATCCAAATCTGCCTCGGAGTTCTCCATTTGCGAGGAAGGGGCTGGCTGATCATTTTGTTCCTGCGGCTGCCCCGTTTCAGTCTGGTTCTTCGGCTCAACTTCCTCCGTTGCATCTAGCTCCGGGTTCGCAAGATCGGCGTTCTTCTTTCGGCTTATCTTCTTGGCGGCCGAACGCGTCACGCGGGACATGTCAGCTCCTGCCTGCGCGTACTTAGCCAGGAAGAACGGGTGTGCCAGCGAGTACACTAGCGCGGCACTAATGCCAACCTCTAGCGCAGCGAACGCAACGGCGTATACCAGGCGCGGCCCCAAAATCCCCATGCGAGCAACGCCCAGACTTCCCACGGACAGGCCCATCCATACCGCGACCAGCACTAGGACGGTAAGCACATACATGGAGGCGTGTACCAGGTGATCGGCAAGATCCTCTTCCTGCCTCCACTTCACTGCGGCCACACCAAGCAAAATACCGAGCGTGATGGGGATGAGTACCACCCAAATTCCCACTGCGGTTTGCGGAATACCACCCAGAATCGGAATCGCGGGAATCGCCGCTACATCTGCGCGCGAAGGCGTAACGATAGTGTCAGAAGCCGTGTAAAAGCCCGGCCCCATTAGCCAAGACGCGGCCCAGCCGGCCACGTTGGGAAGGTAAAGAGCCTGCGTGCTCCAGATGATCACAGAGTCTAAAACCGAAGCGTTAAGTAGCTCCGCTATGCCTTTTACACGATTCCATCCGGCAACAATGCCCACAAGGCCAGTCACTATTCCCACCAGGAAGAGTCCAACAAAGCCAATTACGCCATCGTTGAAGCCGCGCAGGTACGGGCCCACACCCGGTTTGGATGCAATATCCAACTCCTGCGATTTCAGTGACCACACCCATGCGACTGTCGCCACGCAGACGCTTCCAAGGATCAGTTGCAGGAGAGATGCGCTCGTTTTGTTAAACGCTGCCGAGACAAGCACGACCACGAGGTAGGCGGGTATAAATAGTGCTGAACCACGCCAGCTTGCCGTGTTCACCCTCGCTAATCCTGCTCTGGCGAGCACCACATGCAGAACTGTCAGCCCCAGCGGAATCAGCCGGTAGCTGGCGCCGGCGATCTTGACGCTGGCACCATATGACATCGCCCAAAAATCACTGCCCACCGAGATTGCAGAGTTCCAATCGGCTTCCATCATCCACGGGTTTGACGCGTTAACGAGGAAGCTAACCAGCGCCACCGCGGCGATCAGCGCCCACGAGAAGAACGCTGTTTCGAGGGCCGCAAGTAGTATCTGCGGCCAGCCTGTGGGTGGGCGCACCACAATGACTCTGCGTTCCATGGGCACGCGCGCGACCGTTGCAGAATCATCGGCTCGTTCCGCCGTTTCGTCCTCTACCTCTTGCGAGGTTTGAGCGAACTGTTCTTCTTCAACCGGCGCGCCCGCATCACCGTCGATTTCGATTTGCGAGGACGTCGCTTCCAGCTCGTCTAGGAGATTTTTCTCGATAAGGGCAAGCTCCACGTCGGTAAGACGCTCGGTTGGAAGTTCGTGTGGCGTCCGAGGATCTGCTGCGCGTCGGTTCTGGCGACTGCGAGCCTGCGCAATGGCGCGCCGTAAATCTTCGGCGTCCCGCCGCGGGGTTGACACACCGGTCTCGTAGTCGCGGCGACGCTGCTGCAAAACCCGCTCGCGAACCTTATCGGCATGCGCCTTGCGAGCTAACTTGCGCTCGTTAGCTTCCCGTTCTTTCTTGCTCGGTCGGTGCGCGTGCTCGCGCTCGCTTCGATCCCCTGTGTTTTCTCGCATCGTTTCTATCTTGGTTCAAACCTCCGGCTTTATCGCAGCGAATTGCCGGTGTGTCCACCAAACGCGACACTGCTATCGCGTGGGAGCAACACAAAAGGGCGGCCCCACGTCGTTGAACTGTCACCCTGAGCGCAGATATTGTGGCGGACGCATGGCGCCCTCAAAGCATCACTGATCCGCTGGATCCATACGGCAGCTCTATCGGAACTATCAATTCGCAACTTCCGGACTACCTCCGGCTAACTGCTGGTGGACAAATAGCCATTGCTGGTCTGGAATGGATGGGAGCCCGGCTTTGCGATCCGAACACCGCATCTTTCCTAACCCAGGATCCTGTCGCCGCACCGCCGGCTACGCTTTGGGCGGCAAACGCATATAACTACGCGGCTAATACGCCACTAAATCTAACCGACCCTTACGGTCTGAGTCCGATTACAGATAGCGACATCAGTGCACTAACCGCGTATAACGACAACCGAAATAGGGGCATCGGTGGGTTTGCTGCGGACAATTGGGAATACGCCCTTGCGGGAGCAGCGATTATTGGTGGAGTTGCCCTTGCAGCCACGGGTGTAGGCGGAATCCTGGTGGCTGGCGCCCGGGCTGGAGGCTTGGTTAGTGGTGGAACATCCTTGCTTACGCAGAAAATCTCCAACAAGCCTATCGACTGGAAGAAGGTAGGAATTGCTACGACTGTTGGAGCAGTCACCGGCTTTGTTTCTATGGGCGTTTCGAACCTAATTGGCGCCAAGATGGCCCAGGCATCCCCAGCAGCTCAAAAAGCCCTGCTCACGCATGGGAATGTAGACAAGGTGCGTTCGGCTGGGACAGGACTCTGGTCCCGAATGAATGGAACGTCAGCAATCCAGCAGGCAGTGAAGAAAGAGGCTAAAAATAGCCTCAATATGGCCACAGATAACTTCACAAGGAAACTGCTAGGCGATATGGCTGGTGAAGTTGTGAGCTCCAATGCAGGATACGCAACAGAAACACTAATAGACGCAAACAAGAATTTCACTGTTGAAGGGTTGGCAACAAGTAACGCAAAGAGTCTAGTCAATGCGGCTACAAAAGCGCATGCAAGTGCTCTCACGTTTGGCGTCAATCCTATGCCTTTAGATCCGAATACAGCCTCCCTTGGCGAGAAGGTGGGTCGAGGCGTATTCAAGAGTGCTGTTGACACCACGCAACGATCGTTTGTTGATTTTGTTGGTCACAACATTAAGAATGCTACTGAAAAAGATAGCGTGGATGGGGTCACTATGGGCGTTGACCATTCTGTCAATTTGGCTCAAGGGATCGCGTCAGGCTTTAAAGACGGACTAGGAAAATAGGAGGAAATTATTCAATGGTTGAGCCGATGAAGTTCGGGCCAGACGAGAACATAGTATCTCCGTATACTACGAACTTGCCGCTCCTGTTGCGGAAGATGAGCAAGTACCCCAAACAGCCGCGAGTGTTCAGTCAGGCACTAATTTTACTGGGTGTAGGAATACCGGGATCACTCATAATGACTCTGATAATCCTAGTCATGACACCCGCCTACTTCCGAGGCACCAACGACGACCTCGCCTCGGTCATCGCACCAATCGTAATGGCCCTGTTTATGTACACACTGACAGCTATAGGGCTGTTCCGCCGCTACGGGGTAGATGAGGACAAAGTCTGGTCAAAATTCGGACACATCTATTACAAGGAAGTCCGCTTCGACGAAATCACCGACATCAAACTCAGTGTTGCCAATCAGCGCTACAAGCTCTACAAAGGTGACAAGAAAATCAACCTGGACTACACGCGCTTTGATTACACGCTGGCCTTCATCCGGATAATGGAAGAACTCCAACACCGCCGCTTCGCACTCTCCGGAGTATCACCAGATGACCCCAGCTGGGAAGACGAAGCCCAAATGACACGAAATGACCTAGCCTGGAAGGCCTATGACAATCAGCGCAAATACTACAATTCTCATCCGGAGGATCTCGCAAAGTTAAACGCGCTAGTCCAACCACCGAGGACGTAGTTGCGACAAGTACGGACAAAGCAGTACGAAATGCAACTAACAGTTTCTGGTCACAGTTGAACGGTAGATCTCAATACCACGCTGCAGCGGAAATAGCGGCACGAAATTCTTCCGATGTTGCGCTAGCCAACGCTGCAAGAAGTGTCGTGGGTAGCGCATCGGGTGAAATGGTTGGAGCCAATGCAGGATATGTAACCGAAGTATTGGTTGACGAAAATAAGAACTTCTCGTGGGGAGGCTGGGGAACCGCGAATGCAGTGGGTGCGGTCAATGCAGGCACTGCCATGACTAGTGAAATTTTCAAGGCAGGTATGCTCCCCGAAGATGTTTCTCTACGACCATTCCCTGGTCTAGAAGGCAAGGTTGCAGAAAATTCCGTCAAAGTTGGAGCAGAGACCTTCAAATATGTAAATGATGAAATAGTCAGCTACGGTGCGCAAGAAAAGTAACTAGAGCAACAGAGGCGTTAGACGCCGCCAATAGAAAGATCATTCAATGATTGAGCCAATGCAGTTTGGGCCCGAACTCAACATTCCCTATCAGAATTATGGAAAGTCTCTACCGCGCTCTTTGCGGAAGATGAGCAAACACCCGCAACAGCCGAGAGTGTTCAACCAGGCAGCGATCCTGGCTGGCGTAGGAATTCCGGGAACCATCGTGATGTTGATCATTATTTCGGTTATGACGCCACGCTACTTTCGCGGAGAACACGACGATCCCTACGCTGTTTTCGTGCCGATCCTAACTATGCTTCTTACGCTATGGATGGCCTCGATGGGATTGTTTCGTCGCTACGGAGTGGACCAGGAAAAGCTATGGTCTAAGTTCGGGCAAATATACTACAAGGAAGTCCGTTTCGATGAAGTCAGGGCCTTTGGTGTGCAACCTGTAAATGCGCGCTACAAGATCTACGACGCTGACAAGAAGATCAACCTGGACTATAACCGCTTCGATTACACACTGGCGTTCATACGCCTACTCGAAGAACTCCAACATCGCCGGTTTGAACTGGACGGAGTGTCCCCAGAGGATCCCAACTGGGAAGACGTAGCGCAACTAACACGGAATGACCTTGCCTGGAGTGCTTACGACAACCACCGCAAATACTACGACTCCCATCCGCAAGACCTAGCAAAGCTAAATGCTCTTGTGCTACCACCAGTGAATGCACAAGTTCACGACGAAATTAGGTGATGTTTCCGCCCAACAACGGAGACACTTCGCACTTTGAGAGAAACCAACAGATGATCGCCCCAGCACATTTTGAGACCGACCCTAACGCGCCCCAGTCACAAGGGGACGAATCCCGATCGGGTAAGTCACGCAAAAAGAATCTACGACCTGACGAACCACGTGTTTACCACCGAGCTCTGGCGATGCTGCTCTACGGAATTCCCGTTGGCATCGTCATGACGCTGCCCACTGTGGGATTTGCATATTCATATGCCGGTGGCTTTAACGACTCGTTGGCGAGTTTCATAGTGCCCGGCTTGCTTGCACTTTCCGCGCTCGTAGCTATAGCAATGGGATTGTTCCACCGATACGGTGTCGACGATGAAAAGGTGTGGTCCAAGTTTGGCCACATCTACTCTACGGAAGTTCGCTTCGACGAAATCGAGCGTGTAAATCACGGTGTAACTCTCTTCGAGCTCTATTCACCTGATACGAAGGTCACGTTCAAATACGAACGATTCGACTACACTCCCGCCTTCATACACATTCTTGAAGAACTTCAACACCGTCGCTTCGCTATCTCCGATACTCTTCCTGAAGATCCCGCCTGGGAAGACGCAGCACAAAACTTGAGAAACATGCTGGGCTGGTGGATCTACACGAACCACCAAGGACACTACGACGCTCACCCAGAAGATCTAGCGCACCTAAACTCGCTGATGTTACCTCCAGCCCACTGACACAACCGCCGCCCCCCCAACACCGCATTACCACGAACTCAACACCCCAAGCCAGCCGCCTAAAAGTCGTGGCTGACCGTCTTGCCTGAAATACTGGCGTCATGTTGATTTCTACAGTGCGTGACCAGGTTGCCGAGGGAATACGAAGCAAAGTTGCCGGCCCCGACAGGCAAGAACGTGCCGACTTGATTTGGCGTGCACCCGGGGAACGTTGGTTTTCAAACGATGATCCCATCGTGAAAGTCCACGGCGCTCCCACCATGTACGTTGGCGGAATTCGCGCCCTCCTGCTGCAAAGCTTGCATCCCCTAGCAATGGCAGGAGTTGCTGGCCATTCTGGTTATCAGGACGATCCGTGGGGACGCCTGCAACGCACCGCAGAGTATGTTGTGACCACGACATTTGCACGCAAAGTGGACGTGGAGAAGATGATTGCACATGTGAGGCGCATGCACTCCTACGTTAAGGGCGAGCTCCCCGACGGCCGGCCATACGCGGCATCTGATCCTCACTTGCTCACTTGGGTTCACTGCGCGGAAATCGAGTCGTTCCTCATCGCGTACCAGAAGCTCAGCCCGCAGCCACTCACTCCCCCAGAATGCGACACGTACGTTGCCCAAACCGCGATTTCCGCGAAGATGCTGGGAGTAACAAATCCGCCGATGAACGTCAAGGAACTCTACGCAACGTTGGCGTCCTACGGTCCCGAACTCGAGTTCTCCCCAGCTGCAGCCGACGTCATCGACCTCCTGATCGACAATCCGCCGTTGCCGCCCCCAATGAAGTGGGGTTACGACATGCTTAAGGTAGGCGCGATCGCGCTACTCCCTCAATCTGCCAGGACGCTCCTCGGACTTGCGGACTCTAACGATCCGTCGCAAGTTAGCATTCAAGACGCGCTGTGGCGGCGCCCCATGGTGCGCTTCGCCACAGCGGCACTACGTCGAATGATGGGAGAAATCAGGCTTCCGAAGGAAATTAACGAGGGCGTGGCTCGCAATTCCTCTAAGTGAATCCGCGGATCTGCAATCTAACACTAAAAGTAGTTCCCGTGCACGAAAGGTGCACGGGAACTAACTATCTATTCAGTTGTGTTACGACCAACTTCAGGAGTTGATGCGCCTGCTCCAAACTGCAACGCCACCTGCTGCTAGAAGCAGTCCAGCGATTGCAACTAGGCCGGCGGTCTCAACACCGGTCTTGGCTAGGTCACCCGGATTGCCGGCCGTCGTCTCAGAGACGTCAGGATTCGCTCCTGGTGCACTGGGCACGGTGGGTTCGCCCGGTTCGAAAGGCGTGCCCGGCTCGCCCGGCACTTCCGGTTCACCAGGTTGGCCCGGTTCCTCGGGATCGACCGGCTCACCCGGCTCTTCCGGATCCGTCGGGCAATCCCCTGCAGATTCGGGAGCAATGGGAACTGCACGCAGCGCAGCCGAGGTAAATCCATCTGCGAAGAACCATGCGTACCTGTTGCCGTCGATGCAATCAGATTCGGCGTAGCCTTCGTTGTTCAGGTTCGGCATGCCGCCGGGACGTTCATAGTGGACAACGCGCGGGCTGTCGGTGCCGTCAAAGAAGATTTCGGCGATAACGCCCTCGTAGCCGTCATCGGACAGGATGCGCAGGGTATTGCGGCTGTAATCAAGCCCCATAGCGCCACCGATGAAGGAGTCGTAGGAGGTCAGCAGGGTCGCGTTCGATCCTGCAACAAATGGTGTAACTTCGCCTTGTTCCTTGAGAGAGAAGGCATAAACGTGGCCGTTATCTTCCAGTGCGACTACAAAGACGCCGTCAGCGACCGCGTTCGGGTAGTTTGCGGGATCGTAAGCTTCGCCCGTGTTCTCGTCGAATAGGCGGCCCTTGGCTTCGGCGTTCGGGATCCACTCGATAGCTTCGATACCCATGTTTGCGCTGACTTCAGGAAGCAGGTCGGTGATGTGCCACTCGGCGGATGCGACCACGTCCGGGCCTTCCGCGTCCTTGATGAAGCGGGCGCGCTTGCCGTCTTCCCAGCCGTCTGCAAACTGAACGGTTCCGTCGGCCTGCGGGACGAGCTTCCAGAACTTACCCGTTCCGTTATCTACCGCCCACAGGAATCCGTCGGCGTAGTCAAGGCCGGAGGAGTCCTCCAGGAACGTTGGAGCCTCATCAACTACGACCGGCGGCTCACCAGTCGAGTAGTACTGAAGCAGGTCCGGAATACCATCACAGGCGTTTCGTTCACCCGGCGTGGCTTCACGCGTCTGCGCAAAGTCACCAGTCATGTCCGGGCAGCGACCGTAGGTGTGGTCTGCGTGTTCGGTCCAGCTGTACTCTTCAACCAGCATGTCACCGTCAAAGACTCGCACGGAATCCGCGCCACCCAGACCGAAACCGGGGTCGCCACAGGCGTTGAGCTGCCCCTTCGTGGTGATTGCGACGTCAACGAACTCGCCGGTGCCGTCAGGGCAGCGAGACCAGTTTTCGTTGGCGTTAACTTCGTAGGTGTAGGAATCGACAAGCTCTTCACCGTTGAATAGGCGGGCCGTGTCGCCCTTGCCGAATCCGAACGTGAAGTCGGTGCCTTCAACTAGGACCTTGAATTCACCGGGAGCGATCGAACCGCTCATGTCCGCCTCGCCCGGGCGATCCTTGTCATCATGGAGTGACCAGCCGGTCAGGTCCACAGTTTCGGTTCCAGCGTTGTACAGCTCAATGGAGTCGTTAGTTCCAGGAACCAGCGCGTCTCCGTAAACAATCTCGTTGATGACAACCATGCAACAGTGATGCCCTAGGAAGGAGAAAGTTAAAACGACGTTAACGTTAGCTATCCGGAAGCCTCCAACCACCTTTGCGGCGAATTTTCATCCTCGAGGGCGAGGCTGGGATGCTCTACGGAACGGAATCTAACAAGAAATTGGGTTTCTGCGATGAATTGTTAATAAAGCACCCTCTTAATCTGTCAAGGAATGTCCCAATACCCAATTCATTGTTAGATTAGAGGAGTGCTAATCTAACAATTCTGTCAGGTAGGTTGCTATGACTCCGACATTAGAAGGTTTTGATCATCGTCGAACCGAATTGAACTCATCTATCGACTCAATCTTGTCGACCGCTCGCGATGGCCGCGTGACAAAGACGAAAGAAACCCAAAGCATCGACTTCAAAGAAGAAGCTGGACGCCGAAACGGACCTTCAATAGAACCAGGCCAAAACAAGAATTCAGATGCTGCAACTAAGCTTGCCGATGAAGTCGCGTGCATGGCGAATTCGCCGGAAGGCGGCGCGCTACTCCTTGGCATAGAAGACCGTAGCGGAATGATCATTGGAACGGAGCTAGACATTGATTGGCTCCGACAGAGCATTTACAGCAGGGTTGACATTGCTCCCGACATCATTGAGAAGAGGGCCGAAGGACAAAGGATTCTTGCAGTTTTTGTAGCTCCTTCGCCCGAACCTGTGGAAGACACAAGCGGACGTCTCAGATGGAGAGTTGGTGACGCGTGCGAGCCTGTGGACAGATCTGAATGGTGGCAATATCAACGCTCACAAGCGGCGTACGACCCTATGGCAAAGTCAACCACCATTTCGATCGATCAGGTCAGGGATGGGGCTATAGCCTACGTAAGACGTCAAGATACCGAGTTCGCAGAATACACAAAAGAGGACCTTCTACGCAGAATCGGAGCCGTCGATGCTACAGGAAAGCTGTCCCAAGCCGGTGTCTTACTATTCACCAGTCTCAGGCAAACCGTGGTTGAGTTTACCGTTTTCGATGTTCACGGTGGTCAGGTGCGCAACCGTGTGGCTCCTGCTCCGGAAGGATCAGGATTGGAACAGCTTGAACAAATTGAGAATGCACTATCGGTTATTAACAGAAACCACACCGTGTCGACGGGATTATCGGATCAGCCTGTCTCCGAGATTCCTCGCTCCGCTGTTCGCGAATCACTACTAAACGCAATGATTCACCGCGACTGGAATCGCAGTGAGTCTATTGACATCCGCTGGATCGAACTTGACTCAACTATGATCGTGCGTAGTCCTGGCGGATTCCCTCCCAATATCAACTCCGGTAACGTACTAAGCAATCGAGCTGCCCGTTATCCTGCATTAGCTGACCTTTACCGCGCGATCAGGCTTGTTGATAAACAAGGTGTTGGTGTTGACCGCATGTACCAGTCAATGATTGCAATTGGTCATCGGCCTCCCACAATTGAGGAGGTTGCCGGTCCGTTTGTAGAAACCACCTTGGTCGGTGGCAAGCCGGTAATCCCTGTATTGGAGTTGATGAGCAAGATTGTCCCACTAGGCCGGCAACGGGATTACCGGATCGCAATTATCTTGTACCTGCTGTTCAGGAGGCCATTTGTCACCGTAGACACAGTGGCAAAAGGTCTCCAATCTGGAAATGATGCCGCCATATCTGCGCTTGAAGCGTCACTTCAAACGACAGTGGATGGGTTACCCCTAATCACCGAGCACAATGGTTCGTGGATTCTTGGTGAAAATGCGAGAGCCATTCTTAAGCAGACGCCTACTTCCGTTACAAGACCCGCGTCATATCTCTCGACTGACCCCGCAGAGATGGAGAACGCTGCTCTCCTTTGGCTTGATGAGATGGGAAGCATCGCAACCAGTGATCTGATGGCACTCACAGGCGTTTCGCGAGGAACGGCAAAGAATCGCTTAGACGACATGGCATCACGAGAAATCATTCGTACAGTTGGAGCTGGAAGGTCGACGCATTATCGCCCTAAAGACTTGAAGAAATCTGTCAAGAAATCAGCAACTACCAATAAATTGTTAGATTAGAGGGGTGCTAATCTAACAATTTTTCCCGAAAGCCGGATTCCTTGACAGTTTTGCGCGCTCTGAAGTAGCAAATCAGCGTTAACCACCACTATTTCCGCGACGACCGAAACCGGGACGGTCTTTACGTGCGGGTAGGCGGATCCACCCGACTGGCGGTAGTTGTTGAGGGCGAGGATGTGCTCGTCCTCGGGCTGTATCGGCGTTCCGTCAGGGAAGGTGCGCAGATCAATGCGCTCGCCGACGGGCTTGGAAATGTCGATGTGGTAGTTAACTCCGGAGAGCACGTCGTAGGTGTAGTCCGGTAGACCGCGAGTCATCCCTTCGTACTGTGCGTTGGTGACGGTTGACCAATCTTCGACCTCGGCGCCCTCATCTTGCTGGATGTAGAAACGTGCGGACCATTCGAGATAGTCGCGAAGTTGCTCGCCGGTGAACTTAATTCCGAACAGGGTGTTGTCGTACACGTAAATGGAGGCCATGTCGGCGATGGTTACGTCGCCCTTGTCGAACACTGCGGTGCGCGAGAACGGGGAAACTTCCGCGATGATCGGCAGGCCTTCGTATTCGGTGCCTTCGAGGGCGCGGGGGCGGAAACGGCACTCTCGACTGATGGAGCTGTCTCTACAGTCGGCGATGACGTGGTTGTGGACTGGTCTGTGGTTATTCCTGCCGGTGAAACCAAGAACGTGCTGGTGAAGATTTCGCCTAGCACGAAGGCCGTTGTGTTGGCTCCGCCGTATCGGGGGTTGAAGGACCGTGGTGCTGATCTGCTTGCACGAAGTGGTGAGGGCTCTGACCTTTACGTGTTCCTAAGCAGAGCCCTGTCCGACCTCGACGGGCTAACGTTTTCGCACGAAAACGATTCGGATCTGCGTTTTATTGGGGCGGGGGAGCCCTGGCTTTCGACGCTGTTTGGTCGCGATTCGCTGATCACTGCGGGCTTCTTGAACAGTGTTGATCCTGCGTTGGCAATGGAGACGCTCAAGCTACTTGCAAGCTTGCAGGGCAAGGAAGTTCGCGTGGAAACCGCGGAGCAGCCGGGCAAGATTTTGCATGAGGTGCGCAGCGAACCTTTGAATCTCGAGACCTCTTCCGGACCGCTGGTTTTGCCGCCGGTTTGTTACGGAACGATCGATGCGACTCCGCTGTGGATTAGCACGCTACATAATGCGTGGAAGGCGGGCGCCAACGAGGGGGACGTAGCTGAGCTTATGCCGAATTTGCGCTTGGCGCTGGCCTGGATGCGCGATTACGGAGACGCCGACGGTGACGGGTTCCTGGAGTATCTAGATGAGACCGGCCGCGGCCTCGCAAATCAGGGCTGGAAGGACAGCGGGGATTCGGTGCGCTGGCACGACGGATCTTTGGCGGACGGTCCGATCGCGCTGTGTGAGGTGCAGGGTTACACGCATCGTGCGGCGTTAGATGGTGCGGAAATTTTGGAGGCGTTCGGCGAAGATGGTGAGTCCTGGCGCGCTTGGGCGGCTGATTTGAAGACCCGTTTCCGCGAGCAGTTCTGGGTTGAAAATGACGGCTTCCGTTATCCCGCGATCGCGTTGGATGCGTCGAAGAGGGCGGTGGATTCGCTGACTTCGAATATTGGGCACCTGCTTGGGTCGGGTCTGCTAGATGAGCGCGAAGTGGGTGACGTGATGAGGACGTTGATAAGTCCGGAAATGTTCTCTGGGTATGGCATTCACACGGCGTCCACGACGAATGCCGGTTTCTGGCCGTACAGGTACCACGTGGGGTCGGTGTGGCCGCATGACACGGCGATGATTATCCGCGGAATGTGGCGTGAAGGTCGCAAGGAGGAAGCGCAGGAAGTTGCGCGCGGATTGATGGAGGCCGCCCGTCGCTTTGACTGGTGTCTGCCGGAACTGTTTGCCGGAGTCAAGCGGGACGCTTACGCGAAGCCACTCCCCTACCCGGCGTCTTGCAGGCCGCAGGCGTGGGCAGCGGCTTCGGCTGTTGTCGTTGCTCAGGTTTTGACGGGGAACTAACGCTTCCATCTAGTGCAAAACTAAGGAATAAATCCTGGGTTGCCCTGACGAAGGCTCAGGCAACCCAGGATTTTTGTCGGTCTACATTCCGGGGAGAGGTCGATTCACTCCGTCCGGCACGCCAAAATCTTGGTCGAATGAGACGTTGTTTGGTGGGTCTTCAATGATGAGGCGAATTCCAGTCTCTTGGAGCATCGTGAAAGTGTCAGTAACCTTCACGCCCATCGCTTTGCAAGCGTCCGGAATCATGACTCTCTTCTTTGATTGTGGTGCTGATTTTTCGTGGGTGACCACGACAAGATCATGTGCCGCGGCATAAGCAACGAGCATGAAATCAGTCGGATTATTCTGGGCTACTTGGAGTGCCTCCTGGGGATAGCCATGTGTTACCGCCCAATTGTTTACCTCACAAAACTTTTCTAGAGTGACCGATTCACTAGTTGATCGAAAATACTGTTTGCGTTCCCTGACCCAAAGCGAAAGATCGTCTTCACGACCAATGAGTTCGTCGCTCGCATCTTGGATGCTAAGAATACGACCACTCTTGAAATGAAAATCTAACCACGCCCAGAACCCAGGTGCGAAATCGAATCCGTAATATCGATCCTTCGCCTCGATAAATACATTTGAATCCAAGAGGAACATCAGGATCCCTCGATCATATTGGCGAAGTTCTCAAACGTAGAGTGTCTCTTTATTCCGAGTAACTCATATGCGTCTCGGTAGGGTAGGTATCCAGAGCGCGCGCTTTGCACAACCGCACTGGAAAATCGCTCGCCCAAACGACCGCGTTGGGTGTAGTAATAATTTCCGCCTGAGCTCTTGCTCCTTTTCTCTTCCATAAACGCCTGGAGGCGTTCCATCTCATTGGCGTAGCGTTCTTGAAAATGTTCCCAGGATAGCAAGTCGGCATCGTAGAGACGTTTTAGAACTACCAGGGTGCTAACTTTGAATTTCTTAGCCAGACGGTCTTGTTCTTCTTCGGAAACAATTCCCTTGAACTCCTGCTTTAGAGTGTCCATAGGCACGAGAACTTCAGCAGCGACTCGGTTGCACCACAATTCTTCATCAGTACTGGTATCCGCTGTGATTGAAGCATCAGATACTGCGCTGTGTCCGAGCCAGATATGTGCAAGTTCGTGAATGAGCGTAAATATTTGTGCAGACTTCGTGTCCGCACCGTTAACGAAAATTAGTGGTGCAATCGGATCGGCGATTGCGAATCCGCGGAATTCCTCCGGGTCGAGGCTCCGGCTTGTGTTGCTGCCAACGATTCCGCTGACCATGACCAATACGCCCAGATCTTCAATCTTTCTTACGAGGGCACGAAAAGCTTCAGACCAAGTCACATAGGCAGAACGTGCTTGCATGTCGAAGTCCAAGATTTCACGGATCTGTCGCACGATTTTTTCGGGTCGGGTAGACAGTCTCGCTGTGCCAACAAATGAGAGCTCTGGGAAGCCTGCATCTACTGCGTAGACCTTGTACCAGCCTTGTCGATTCTGGCATATGTAGATGGTGTCGAGGAGATTTGCGGACGGCCTGGGAACTTTCTTGTTCCCCATAGTTCGCATGTCTGGAAGTGGCAAGGATTCTTTCGGTGGCTCAGACAAGAACAAAGATCCCAGAGGCGTATAGGTAGCGCCGGCAAATTTCTGAATTTGATTGAAGGTTGGTTTAGTTTCCTGTTCTACCCATTCATAGAAGTATGGAGCGCGTTCCTCAATTTCTTCTTCGCTCCACCCAGCACGTTCGACAGCCCAGAAGAACAGCTCAGGGGCTATATCCACTCCAGCTGTCATTGTCCCCACCTCCTTCGGACAGGACCGTGCTTTATGGCTGAACAATATCAATCGAACCTGAGAATGAAGCGGTTTCCGGGTTATAGGACAAATTGTGTTGCTGGGGGTTAGTCCCAGGTGTTGTTGTATGGGGTGGTGTGGTGTAGTTCGTTCCATGCGATGGCGTCTCTGAAGCGTCCTGGGTTTTGTTCCTACCTGTTTTTGAGAGGATTGGAACATGTCGAAGAGGTATTCACAAGAATTTAAGGACCGTGCGGTGCGGATGGTTGCCGATCGCCTTGCTGATGGCCGGTCGTGTACGCAGTGGAGAGCAATTAACGAGATTGCCCCTGGATTGGGGATTTCAGTTGAGTCGATGCGTCGCTGGTACGAACAGTCTCTGATCGACTCTGGGCAACGCCAGGGCTTAACTCGTGAGGAACACGAGGAAATCAAACGGCTCAAACGTGAGAACGCGCAGCTACGGCGGGCGAACGAGATTTTGAAGCTTGCTTCGGCTTTTTCGCACGAGAACTCGACCACCCCGGGAGTTAATGATCGCTTTCATTGACCAGTACCGCGATCACTACTCAGTCGAGTTCGTGTGCCGGGTCCTTTGCGAACACCTCGAAGGAGGGTTTATCACTCCTCGGGGGTAGCGGGCCGCTAAGAGCCGGCCTGCGAGCACCAGGAGCATACGAGACCAGATCCTGATAGAAGAACTCAAGTCGATTCACGCTGAGAATTATGGGGTGTATGGGCTGCGTAAGCTCTGGCACGCAGCCAATCGGGCAGGCTGGGATATTGGCCGTGACCAGGTGGCTCGGCTCATGAAAATCGCTGGAATTAGTGGGATACGCCGTGGACGTAGACCTGTGACAACTCGGCCAGCACCAGTTCCCGATACTCGCCCCGACCTAGTACAGCGGCAGTTCAAGGCTGTGGGTCCGAACCGGTTGTGGGTCGCCGATATCACCTATGTCCGTACCCTGTCCGGGTTCGTCTACACGGCCTTCGTCACCGATGTTTTCAGTCGTAAGATCGTTGGCTGGGCGACCCGCTCCTCGATGACAACAGAGGCGTTACCGTTGGAGGCGCTCGAGCAGGCAATCATGAACGCCAGACAAGACCTATCCAATCTTGTTCACCATTTTGATCATGGATCTCAGTACACGAGCATCACCTACAGCGAGAAACTCACTGACTACGGAATCAAACCCTCAACCGGCAGCGTTGGCGATTCCTACGATAACGCCCTAGCCGAGACCGTCAACGGGCTTTACAAGACCGAGCTGATCTACTCCCAAACCTGGAGGTCATGTACCGAAATCGAATGGGCAACCCTGAACTGGATCCACTGGTGGAACAACGAGCGCCTACACCAGGCCCTGGACTACACCACCCCTGAGGAGGCCATCACCAACTACAACCAACACCGGGCAGCCGAACTGGCCCCCATATAAGAAACGGAACAAAACCCAGGACGCTTCAATGCTCCTGATAAGCACGCTGGGCTCAAACGTGAGATCAAGACCGTGTTTGACCAATCCCACGCACGCTATGGTCACCGTCGCGTCAGGTTAGCTTTGAAACGTCAAGGCATTTGCGTATCTAGAAAACTGGTAGCCAAACTAATGAAACAAGAACACCTAGCGTGCCAGGTGCGTAAGAAGAAGCGTTACAACTCTTACAGATCCAACCAATCCAACGCGGCTGGCAACGTTCTTAATCGTGATTTCACAGCTACCAAGCCGAACCAGAAATGGGTCTCAGACGTCACTGAGTTCACAGTAGGGAACCAAAAACTGTACTTGTCACCAATCATTGACCTGTACGACCACAGCGTCATCTCCTACTCGATTAGCGCCTCACCAAACCTAGAACTCACCAACTCTAGCCTGCGCAAAGCCTTACACCAGGCGCAGCCAGGACCGGGCATGATCATGCATACGGATCAAGGATTCCAATACCAACACCACAGTTGGAAAGCCCTATTAGCCAACTACAACGCTACTCAATCCATGTCCAGAAAAGGTAACTGCCATGACAACGCAATGGTAGAAAACTTCTTCGCCCACCTCAAAGCAGAACTGTTCTACCAACAAGCGTTCACCAACACCGAAGACCTAGCCAATCAAATACAGGACTACATCCACTGGTACAACAACCAACGCATCCAACAACGACTCGAGGGCATGACCCCGAACGAATATCGCAATCATGCCCTCGTAGCCTAAGAACCCCTACTATTAAACTGTCTAACTTTCAGGGGACAGTTCACAACGACGTGGGGCCGCCCTTAGCGCTTATCGCTTAACCCAGGAGGATTTCGCGAGCGAGGTTAGCGGTTTCGGTAGGCGTCTTGCCTACGCGCACGCCCACTGCCTCGAGCGCTTCCTTCTTGGCGTCGGCAGTACCGGACGAGCCGGTGACGATCGCACCGGCGTGCCCCATAGTTTTGCCCTCCGGAGCGGTAAAGCCCGCAACGTAGCCAACTACAGGCTTGGTTACGTTTGCCTTGATGTACTCGGCTGCGCGTTCTTCCGCGTCGCCACCGATCTCACCAATCATGACGATCAGCTCGGTGTCGGGATCTTCTTCGAAGGCCTTGAGAGCATCAATGTGCGTAGTTCCGATTACCGGGTCGCCACCGATACCGATGCAGGTGGTGAATCCGATGTCGGAAAGCTCGTACATCATCTGGTAGGTGAGCGTGCCCGACTTAGAGACAAGGCCGATGCGGCCGGGACCCGTGATGTCAGCGGGCGTGATACCCACGTTGGACTTTGCGGGCGAGATGATGCCGGGGCAGTTCGGGCCAATCAGTTGAACGCCCTTGGCTTCAGCAGCTTGGCGGAACTCCACGGAGTCCTGAACGGGAATGCCCTCCGTGATGACCACGACGAGACGCATACCTGCGTCTACGGCTTCGAGCACGGCGCCCTTGGCAAAACGTGGGGGCACGAAAACTACAGAGACGTCCGCTCCAGTTGCTTCCTTAGCCTCGGCAACGGTTCCAAAAACAGGGACCTCAACCTGGCCGGCCTCAACCTTGTCGGCCATGGGGCCGTATGGCGTGATGTCGAACGTCTGTGTTTGTCCAGCCTTGCGTGGGTTCACGCCGCCCACGACTTTGGTGCCAGAAGACAGCATGCGCGTGGTGTGCTTGGTGCCTTCTGAACCCGTCATGCCCTGGACGATAATCAGATCATTTTCATCTAGAAAGATAGCCATCTTTTCGGTCCTTTCAGGCTTTCGCGAGTTCAGCGGCCTTGGCGGCAGCGCCGTCCATGGTCTCAATCATGGTTACGAGGGGGTGGTTGGCTTCGGCCAAAATAGCGCGGCCTTCTTCAACCTTGTTGCCGTCCAGGCGCACCACAATCGGCTTCGTTGCAGCGTCGCCTAGCAGCTCGAGGGCGCCGATGATGCCTTTGGCAACCTCATCGCACGCGGTGATGCCACCGAATACATTTACCAGGCAGGAACGCACCTGTTCGTCACCGAGGATGACGTCGAGTCCCTTAGCCATAACCTCTGCGGAAGCACCGCCACCGATGTCGAGGAAGTTCGCGGGACGCGTGCCGTATTTCTCGCCGGCATATGCGACGACGTCAAGGGTAGACATCACGAGGCCTGCGCCGTTTCCAATAATGCCCACCTCACCTTCGAGGCGAACGTAGTTCAGGCCCTCTGCCTTGGCCCTGGCCTCGCGCGAGTCCTGCACCGAAGTGTCCTTCAGGGCCTCGTGTTCGGGGTGCCGGAATGCGGCATTGTCATCGAGCGAGACCTTGCCGTCAAGGGCGATGATCGACCCGCCTTCAACCTTGACCAGCGGGTTCACCTCAACGAGAGTCGCATCTTCTTGCTTGTAGACGTCCCAAAGTTTCACGAGGACGGGAGCAAGCGCATCATGTTCATCAGCAGTAAAGCCGGCCTCGGTAAGGATTTCACGCGCTTTCGCATCATCGATACCAACCGCGGCGTCCAACCCCACTTTAGCGAGGGCCTCGGGACGCTCTTTCGCGAGGGTCTCGATGTCCATGCCGCCTTCACGCGAGCACATGGCCAGGTGGCGGCGGTTAGCACGGTCAAGAAGGATGGAAAAGTAGTACTCTTCTTTGATCGCGGCGCCCTCGGCGATCATGACTCGGTGGACGGTGTGACCTTTAATGTCCATGCCGAGGATTTCCTCGGCTTTTTCGCGGGCCTGCGCGGGCGAGTGCGCGAGTTTCACGCCGCCTGCTTTACCGCGTCCGCCGACCTTAACCTGGGCTTTGACAACTACAGTGTCGCCTCCCAGTTCGGTAGCTGCTACTTCTGCTTCGTCTGGGGTGGTGGCGACGATGCCACGGAGAACTGGTACACCGTGCGCTTCAAAGAGGTCGCGCGCCTGGTATTCGTATAGATCCACGCCCTTGCCTTTCGTCTGGATCGTATGGTCCTCGGTTGCGAAATCTGAAGAAGAGCTTCAATCATAAGAAGCTCGACATCGAGACATCTTGATATTAGGTTAGCGTCTTACGGCCAAAATTGCGTCACTAATGGCGTGAATCTCACTTTCGAATGTCAAGTTCGAGATTTGCGCCATCAGCTGGCCAAGGCTTGCTCAGAGTTTCTTTAGCGGTGCGTAACGAAGCAGTAATCTGCGCGGTTTTCCTTCCCCAAAATCAACGTGCGCCACCTGCGACGCTCCGTCACCTTCCAGGCGGATCACCACTCCCTCACCGTACGAGGCATGTTGTACCCGGTCTCCCGCTGCCAGCTGAATCGCAGGGGCTGCGTTTTTCTTCACTTTGCCCTGGCCCAGTTTGGTGGGTTTGAACTTCTCACCGGCTTCCTTGACGCGACTAACTGCGTCGCTATCAAAACGGGAGTTTACGCGCGAGGATCGTTTGCCAGAGTACGAACCGCAGTAGCGGCCCGACCCAAAGGCGGGGCTGAAGTCTGAATCAGAGTAGCTGGAACCAGAAGCGTAGCTCGTCCCGTAGTCAGATCCGTAGCCGCCGGAGCGGTAGCTGTCCATCTGGGTGCGTTCCCGCCTAATTTCTAGCACTTCACCAGGGATGTCATCTAGGAAGCGCGAGGGAGGCAGATCCACGGGTGTCCCCCATGCAGACCGAACGGCCGCGCGGGTTAGGTAAAGACGCTTGCGGGCACGCGTGATCGCAACGTATGCGAGGCGACGCTCCTCTGATAGTTCGGTCTCGTCCGCGAGGCTGCGCTGGTGCGGAAATGTGCCATCTTCGAGGCCGGTGACAAACACAATGGGAAATTCGAGACCCTTTGCGGTGTGCACAGTCATGAGGGTGACTTCCCCACTGCTTGCACCGCCTGTGAGGTCTGCGGAGTCTGGCACCTGGTCAGCGTCTGCCACGAGGGATACCCGCTCAAGGAAGTCCACTAACCCGCCCTCGGGATTCACCTGGGCGAAGTCTTCGGCCACGGAGTGCAGTTCCGCCAGGTTCTCAACGCGGGAGGCATCTTGCGGGTCATTAGACTCGCGCAGCTCCTTGAGGTAGCCGGTAGCTTCCATGACGTCGTCAAGCATGGAGCTAATGGGGGATCCTGCTTCTACCGCACAGCGCATGGTTTCGAGCAGTCCCCAGAATCCCGCAGCCGCGTTGAGTGCCCTCGGGCTGGCCCCCGTAACTAGGTTGCCGCCACCTTCTGCGCGGGCCTTTTCAACGTGAGCTTCCCAAGCCCCCTCGGGCAGGTCCACCCCCTCACCTTCCCCGCGCGGGCAATCTTTTGCGATCCAGTTGTCCCGAAGCGCCCCTCCAAAGTTGGTGTCGTGCATGTCGGTGTGCGCGATGAAAGCCCCCTCGGCCTTGTCGCCGATGCCACGTCGGGGCGTGTTGATGATGCGGCGTAGCGAGACAGTGTCGTCAGGGTTCGCGATCGCCTGGAGGTAGGCAATCGCATCTTTGATTTCTTTGCGCTCGTAGAACTTGGTGCCACCCACCACGCGATATGGAATACCGGCGCGAACAAGTGATTCTTCCAAGGCACGCGACTGGGCGTTGGTGCGGTAGAAGACCGCCACGTCGCCGTACTTGTAGGTGCCAATCAGGTTGTCGATTTCACCGATGATGAAGCGCGCTTCGTCGTGTTCGGACTCGGCAGCGTCGTAGATAATGTTGTCCCCAGCACCCAAGTCGGTCCACAGAGCTTTGGCGCGCCGTCCACTGTTCTTTGAAATGACGGCGTTCGCAGCCGAAAGGATGTTTTGCGTGGATCGGTAGTTTTGTTCCAGAACCACAGTGTGTGCGTTCTTGAAGTCTTTTTCGAACTCTTCGATGTTACGGATGGTGGCGCCCCGGAATGCGTAAATCGACTGGTCGGAGTCACCAACCACCGTCAGCTCACCCTGCGGCATGTCCGTTCCGTCGCCGATCAGTGCACGGATGAGGACGTATTGGGCGTGGTTAGTATCTTGGTATTCATCGACGAGGACGTGGCGGAATCGCCTGTGGTAGTGCTCAGCAACGGCCTTGTTCTCTTTGAGAAGTTGGACGGTGCGCATGATGAGGTCATCAAAATCGAGGGCGTTTGATTCGCGCAGGCGCTTTTGATAGTCGCGGTAAACGTTGGCAACGGTTTGCGAAACCGGATCGCTGGGCGCGATTTCAGCGTATCGTCCGGGCGTGATGAGATCGTTTTTGAGGTCGGAAATACGCGATTGAAGCATTTTGACACTGAATCGTTTGGTGTCGATGTTTTGGGAACGCGCAACCATGGTGATGAGACGGTTCGAGTCTTGCTGGTCGTAGATGGTGAACGAGGAGCGCAGGCCCGCCGCCTGGTATTGCTCGCGCAGAATGCGCACGCACGCGGAGTGGAAGGTGAATACCCACATGCGGCGCGCTTCGGGGCCGATGAGGCCTACTACGCGCTCGCGCATTTCGGCCGCAGCCTTGTTGGTGAATGTGATTGCGAGGATTTCACTGGCGCGCGCCCGCCGGGTGCGCAACAGGTATGCGATGCGATGAGTGAGAACGCGGGTCTTGCCAGAACCTGCTCCTGCCACCACGAGTAGCGGCCCACCCTCGTAAACGACAGCTTCATACTGCTGCGGGTTGAGGCCATCCGTGAGGTCGCTGGTGTCTACGGGCACTGGCTCGTCCCAGAGCGTTCCCGGCGTGTCCCCCGAGGCTTCTAGCTCGTCCCCCGGGCCTGCTAGTGGGGGCAGGCCGGGTAGTGCGGTGTAGGAGTGTGCAGGTTCGTTAAAGCTTCGCATCGCGCTTTCCAACTTGTCGGCTATTTGGGCGGGTCAGCCGCCCGCATTAACTGTACACACTGCCACGGACATGAAGTTAGCGGGACGCCCTCACACGATGTTTCTTGCCGCCGCCCAACGCGCGAGTTCGTTGCGGTTTGAGAGCTGGAGTTTACGAAGCACAGACGAAACGTGAGTTTCCACAGTTTTTACGGAGATGAACAGTTCGCCGGCAACTTCTTTGTAGGTAAATCCACGAGCTATTAGGCGCATGACTTCGCGTTCGCGCGCGGAAAGCAGGTCGAGTTCCTCATCGGTGGTCGCGATTTCGCGAGTTCCAAATGCGTCGAGGACGAAGCCGGCGAGGCGCGGTGAGAACGCGGCGTCACCAGCGCCAACACGGATGATGGCTCCCACGAGGTCTTTGGTGGAAATAGATTTGGTTACGTAGCCGCGAGCGCCTGCGCGTATGGTTGCAACGACATCCTCGGGCGAGTCTGATACGGAAAGAGCCAGGTAACGCACTTTGGGAAGGTCGGTGGTGGCGCGCGGAATTTCAGCCCCGCCTCCACCCCCTCCACCGGGAAGGTGAACGTCGAGGAGGACAACGTCGGGTTGGAGTTCGCGCACGAGGGCGATGCCGCTGTCTACGTCTTCAGCTTCACCGATAACACTGACTTGCTCGGGATATTTAGATAGTTCGTGGCGCACGCCCGCACGTACGAGGGGGTGGTCGTCAATGATTATTACGTTTAGTGTCACGGTTTCATCTTTTCACTTCGAGGAACGCTGATGTGAATTTCGGTTCCGGGGTTTAGGGTGCGGATTTCTACTCGGCCGCCAGCGCGTTCGGTTCTGGCGATGATGGAGTCACGCACGCCGTGCCGATCGGGCGGCATGTTGGCAAGGTCGAAGCCGGGGCCTGCGTCTTTGATGTAGATATCGTATTGGTCGCCTAGTTCGGCGTAGATCTGGATGGGTGGCGCCCCGTGGCGCGCGGCGTTTTTTGCAGCTTCTGTGGCGGCAGCAATGGCGGCCTGTTCGTTAGGGCCGGGCACGGCGTCACCAACGGCTACCGTTTCGATTTCCACGCCGTACAGTTCTTCAACGGCCTCGATTGAAGTTTCGAGCAAACGCCGGACCGATGTGGTGGTCTGTTCGGCTCCCGTATAGAGCCACGCCCTCAGTTCCCGTTCCTGTTTGAGGGCCAGAGAGCGCACGCTGGCGGGATTGTCCGCGTTGTTTTTGATGAGGGTGAGAGTTTGCAGGACGGAGTCATGCAGGTGCGCAGCAATGTCGGCGCGTTCGGTTTCGCGGGCGCGGGCCACTTGGGTGGCAGAGAGTTCTCTCGTCATGCGCACGACTAGCGGTGAGAATGCGAGCGCGAGGACAACGATGAGCGCTAGGCCGAGGATGAGGCCGGGAAACAGGCCGACACCTCCTCCAAGGAGGAGGAGGGTGACGCCAGCGAGGACGGCTACTACGCCCGTTCCGGTAAGGCCAAGCACCATGGGGTTTTTCCAGTCTTGGACGCTGGATGATTGCACCCAGATGAGGGCGATGCCGGCGAGGAGGAGAGCAGTTGCGATCCAATCATTGCTCAGGTGGATCCATCCGGATTGGACGGCGTAGAAGATCGCTGCGGCAAGAAGGAGGACGAGGGCGTAGGCAACGCCGTTGCGGGCGCTACTGGCCGGCGCCTCGCGGTGCTCTTTTACCGGGCGGGCGATGCGGGCCGCGCGGTATTTGCGTTCTTCACTCACTTTGGGTGTGAGCGCCCACAGCCATATGTACAGTACCGGGCTACCTAGCGGCACGAGTAGCACAAAGACAAGGCGCACAATGGCGACGGATACGCGCAAATGCACAGACAGGCCGGAGGCTATACCCGCCACCCACGGCTTGGGTCTACCCCCAACGCTTCGCGGGGTGCGTTCAAGTGGCTGCCTCACTGTAGCCGGCCAGTTTTGTTGTTGCGGGTTACTCACATTCTCATAGTGCCAAAAAACAGGCGCATTTGCGCTTCCCTACCCTAGATTCAGGGTGAAATCAGGGCCTTCCCTGATACCGCAAGGCGGTGGCGTGGGCGATTATTGAATCATGAGTTACAACTATCAGCCTCCGCGCCCGCCCTACGAGCCAGATGGGCGAGGCCGGCAGGGCTTTTTCAATTCGATCCGTAGCTGGCGTATCCGCCGCGAACCTGATCGCTGGATCGGAGGCGTGGCTTCTGGCATTTCAGTTATTACTGGCCTGGATGCCAACCTGATTCGCGGCTTGATGTTCATTTTTGCGATCTTGAATCCGCGCGTCATGTTGTTCGCGTATGCGACGCTGTGGGCGCTGGTCCCAGAGCGCGCTGATGGTCGCATCCATCTTGAAGAGTTCGTCCAAGCGCGTTTCGATATTGCGCATTTGGGCGTGGCGGCGCTGGCCATTTTCGGTTTTTTCTGGCCTATTTCTATCGAATATAAAACGAGTAATGGCTGGATAGGAAGTTTATATGGTGCAGGCGGTTCCATTGTGACGCTTTTTTTGGTGGCAGCGGCTGTCCTGATCATTATTTTGATTAGTAAACGCAAACAGCGGGAGGGATTCGATGGCCAGTACGGGCCGCGCCCGCCCCACAGCGAGCCACGCGTACCCCACGATGACGGCTTCCGATTTAACGGGAACGGATACGCACCCCAACCAAACTCTAGCCGCCAAGATGTGAACACCCCGGGGAATCTAGCTGCTCCGACGCAGGAGGGCCGGAACCACCCCAACGGTCCTGCCCCCACTAACGCTGCGTTCGTAGCACCCCAGCCGGTTTGGAACTCAAATCAGCCGGGCGCGCCATTGGGCGGCCCCGCGCCAAGACCAGCTCCCTACGCTCCGTATGATCGGCCGTCGCCACTGCCGCCATATCCGACGCGAGTGCCCCCGCAGGGCCCCGGCGTGGCAACGTTCCTTGGAATCACGGGGTCTCTGTTCCTCGTCACGGCACTCGGGTGGTTGATGTGGCGGATGAATTTCTTTGTAAACCCGGGCATTATCGCTACCTCGGTGGTTGGCTTCGCTTTCATAATCACGGGCATGGTTTTAGGGGTGCGCGCGCTGAAAGGCAAGCAGGGCACGTGGCTCACCGCTCTTTCAATAGCGGTCACGGTGCTGGCCCCCGTATTCATGTTGGCTGTTGGCGCAACCTTTTTTTCTGCAGATCTGTAGGAGTGAAGCATGAGCGAAAACCAGAACATTCCTGACGAGGATAAGACCACTTCTTTTGAGGTAGACCGCACTGCCCAAATGCCCACTTCTGAGGGCGAGGATGCCGGCGCAACCGAGCTTCTTCCAGAGCTTAACTTTGATCCAGCGGATCAGCCCAGCGCATTTGATCCGCGAGTGACCGGCGAGTCCGATGGGCCCCAGGCTCCCGTTTCCTCACCTGCAGACGCGGAAACGGGAGCTGCTGAAACTCCCTCGGCCGGGCCAACACAGGCCGAGCCTGCCCCTGACGAGGCACCTAATTCCGCCCCCCTCCCCAGAGAATCGGCGAGCCAACACGACCCGTTTGCAAATGCTGGTTTCACCCCACAAAAACAGGGTATCCAACCACCCGTTAAGGATGAGGATGCGGAACATTCCGTGAAGTTCGGCCTGCTCACGTGGGCGCTCACACTGATTGCCGTTGGGGCGCTGATCACCTCGATGCCGTGGTGGCACCTGTTCAACTGGCCGATGATAGGAACGGTAGGGCTAACGGTGATGGGCCTCATCATGCTAATCACTGCGGCCATAGCGGGATTGAAAGAAAAGAAGTCCAAAATGTGGTGATTTTCCACTCGATTACCCCTTCCTTGAAGGATACCCCCACGGGTACACGATATGATGAGTCGTAAACCCGTGGGGGTATCTTTCGTATCGATTGACAGGTTGTAAAAATGACTTCAGTTCAGGTAAGCGAAGAAGATCGCCGCGCGGTTCGAAACCGCCTATCTCGCGCGCGCGGCCAGATTGAGGCCATCATCCGCCAGCTTGAGGAAGATAAGCCGTGCCTAGAGATTTTGCCGCAAATGATCGCGGCGTCCAAAGCGGTTGACAGAGCTACGTACGCGATGGTTCTGGCAGCCATCCAGTCTTGTGCTGCGAGTGATGGTAGCGGGGTGGAGGATCATCCCGATGCCGAGGAACTTCGCAAAATCTTCTTGTCCCTTGCGTAGTTTGCGCAGTGTTTCAGTTTTAGGAGTGTCATGAAGCTTGTAGTTGTTGGCGGCGTTGCCGGCGGCATGTCCGCTGCGGCAAGGGCCCGCCGTATTGATGAGCGCGCTGAGATTGTGGTTTTTGAGGCCGGCGAGTACGTCTCGTTTGCCAACTGCGGCCTCCCTTATCATTTAGCCGGAGAGATTGAACAGCGCAATGCGCTCTTGCTGCACACGCCCGAGTCTCTGGCCCGCCGCTCAAACTTGGATGTGCGAATCGAAACGCGGGTGACCAAGATCAACCGCGAGGCGAAGACGGTGACGGCCGTGGGTCCTGACGGCGAGTATGAGGAGGCTTACGACAAGCTGATTCTGGCCCCCGGTTCGCTCGCGGCCACTCCCCCGATTGCGGGCATTGACCACCCGGCGGTTTCAACGCTACGCACTATCCCGGAAATGGATAAGGTCATCAACTTGGCCGAGGAGGGCCTGGCGAAATCTAATGAGAGCCGCGCGGCCAAAGCGGTTGTGATTGGGGCAGGCTTTATTGGTTTGGAAGCTGTGGAGGCGCTGGTTCACCGCGGGTTTGAGGTGGAGTTGGTGGAGTTCGCCAGCCACGTCTTGCCCATGATGGACGGCGATTTGGCTGTGGTGTTGCATCGCGAGCTTCGCGCGAACGGGGTTGGCCTGCATCTTGGTGTGGGGGCCTCGAAGTTCGAGGATGGCGATGGCTACCCCGTAAAGGTCACTTTGTCTGATGGCAAGCAGTTGCAGGCTGACGTGGTAGTAACCGCGATGGGGGTGCGCCCAAACTCTCAGCTGGCTAAAGATGCGGGCCTGGAGTTGGGTGAGCGCGGCGGCATCTTGACCGATGCGAACCAGGTGACCTCGGATCCGGACATTCTTGCGGTTGGAGACGCCGTCGAAGTACAGTGGGCGGATGGTAGCGTAGCTCCCGTAATGCTGGCAGGACCGGCAAATCGTCAGGGTAGGCGCGCAGCTGACGTGGCGCTGGGCCGCAAGCCGATTAGGCAGGCTCCCGTGCTGGGCACGGCCGGTATTCGCCTATTCAATTACGTTGCAGCGTTCACGGGTGCAAGCTCAGAAAAGCTTGATCGTATGGGTATCAAGCACACCACGGTCCGCATCCACGCTGCCAACCACGCGGGATACTACCCGGGTTCAACGCCAATTCACCTGAACGCAAACTTCGCTCCCGACGGGCGCCTGCTGGGCGCCGCAGCTGTCAGCAAAGACGGGGCGGAACGCCGCATAGACGTGCTCGCCACCGCGATTCGGGCGGGAATGACAGCGGAGGATCTTGCGGAACTGGAGCTCACCTACGCTCCTCCGATCGGTGCCGCTAAGGATCCAATCAACATTCTTGGTTTCGTAGCGCGTAACACGCTTGAGGGGAACGCTCCGATCTGGGACTTTTCAGATTTTGAGCAGGTGAAGGCAGACGAGCTTATTTTGGATGTGCGTCCAACTCACACGATTACCCCGGATCGTGTGATTCGCGAGGCTGTGGCTATCCCCATTTTTGAGCTTCGCGGCCGTCTGGACGAGTTGCGTGAGCTTGCAGGAGGGCGCGCGATTGCGGTGCACTGTAAGACCGGCCTGAACGCTTACTTGGCTGAGCGTATCCTTACCCAGGAGGGCTTCAAAGTTCGTAATCTGACGGGCGGCTATGACTCGTTTGATCTGGCAAACGAGGCGGCGCAGACCAAGAAGTAAACCTACCCGCGCCCTGCCTTGATAGTCGGCGGCCGTTTCAGTGCAGATAGCGGTAATGGTGCGGATCCTGATTGTGTCGGATCCGCACCATTGCTATCGCCGCTATTACTCTTTTAGCCACTACTGTGGCGGCCAACCTCTAGGCTATTTTTTGCCTTGAAGCTATTTGCTCCCTGTTGCTACTTGTTGGTTAGGCCCGCGTAGCGTTCGAGTTCTTCCTCAATGACGGAATCATCGAGCTTTTGGAACACAGGCTTCGGCTTACCGATCACGGTTCCCGGCACAACGTTGTGGCGCCTCCACTCGGGGAAGCCACTGTAGTCGCCGGTGATGATCGGGTAATGCAGATCCGAGCCGTCCTCGGCCTTAACATCAAGATCGGTAACCTCTTCAATGCGTGGCATGGGTGCTATCTCGCCCGTGCCACCCATGACTGCGTCAACAGCGTTTGCGGAGGTCGGTAGGAACGGGGAGAGCATGAGGTTCAGGTCGGCAACTGCCTGCGCGAGCGTCCATAAAATCGCGCGCAGACGCGGCATTTGTTCTTCGGTCTTCAGCTTGAACGGCTCGGTGTCCGCAACGTACTTGTTGGCTTCCCCAACTAGGGCCATGATTTCGCGGATAGCGGCCTTTTGATGGTGGTGACCGATCTTGTCTCCAACGGTTTCAAAGCCGGCTTCGATCTTGTCGAGGAGGTCGCGGTCGACCTGTTCCAGTTCACCGGGCTGGGGAATCTCACCGAACCGTTTGGCGATCATGGAGGCCGTGCGGTTCACCAGGTTGCCCCAACCGGCCACGAGTTCAGAGTTGGTGCGGCGCACGAACTCCGCCCACGTGAAGTCAGCGTCGGAGGTTTCTGGTCCGGCTGCGCTAATGAAGTAGCGCAGAGCGTCAGCCTGGTAGCGCTGAAGCATGTCGCGCACGTAGATCACGATGCCGCGCGACGAGGCGAACTTCTTGCCCTCCATCGTGAGGAACTCGGAAGACACCACCTCGGTGGGCAGATTGAGTTTGCCAAGGTCACCGGGTTGGCCTCCCTTATCGCCCGCACCGTTGTAGCCAAGGAGTTCAGCTGGCCAGATCTGGGAGTGGAACACGATGTTGTCTTTGCCCATGAAGTAGTAAGACAGCGCGTCAGGGTCGTTCCACCATTTGCGCCAAGCTTCGGGCTCGCCAATGCGGCGCGCCCACTCGATGGATGCCGACAGGTAGCCAACTACCGCGTCAAACCAAACGTAAAGGCGTTTGGAGGGTTGGTCTTCCCAACCTGGCACGGGAATACCCCAGTCGATGTCGCGCGTCATGGCGCGCGGGCGGATGTCTTCAAGGAAGTTCTGCGAAAACTTGATGACGTTGGGACGCCAGCGTCCCGACTCTTCGCGATCATCCAGCCACGCCGATAGCGCTTTAGCGAGAGCGGGAAGATCGAGGAAGTAGTGGTCTGTTTCTACAAACTTCGGGGTTTCCCCATTGATTCGCGACTTCGGATTAATGAGGTCGGTGGGATCCAGCTGATTGCCGCAGTTGTCGCACTGGTCGCCGCGCGCTCCGGGATCACCACAAATCGGGCAGGTGCCTTCAATGTAGCGGTCAGGTAGCGTGCGCCCCGTGGAGGGCGATACTGCGCCGTGCGTGCGCTGGACAAGCATGTAGCCGTTGTCGCGCACTACTTCAAACATGGCTTGCACTACCTGGTAATGGTTGCCGGTGGTGGTGCGGGTGAAGAGGTCGTATGACAGGCCAAGAGCCACGAGGTCTTCAACGATTAGGCGGTTATTCTTGTCAGCTAGTTCCCGTGGGGTAAGTCCTTGCTCGTCTGCGGCAACAAGGATCGGCGTACCGTGCTCGTCGGTGCCAGAGACCATGAGTACGTCGTGGCCACGCATCCGCATGTAGCGGGAGAATACGTCGGAGGGAACTCCGAAGCCTGCTACGTGTCCGATGTGACGAGGGCCGTTTGCATACGGCCATGCTACTGCTGACAGAATTCGACTCATGGCTCTACTTTAGTGCTTTTGCAGGGCGTGGTTCCACCTAGTCGCTTGTCTCAAGGCCGCGCGGCCGGCTCCTGCTACTGGCGGAGCGTTGGCGGCGCTTGAACTCAAATGGTCTACTCTGGCCGGCGCGCAAGCGCTGCCCGGTAGAGCTCGTTTTTACGAACTCCTGTTTCTTCGGAAACTAGTTTGGCAGCGGCTTTTAGCTTCATGCCACCTTCGGTGAGCGCGATGACTTTAGCAACGTAGTCTTCAGCGTCCTTGTCGCTAGGATCTGCGCCGGCCACAACGAGCGTTAGTTCACCTTTGACGTCGTCGCGGGTTGCGTAGATTAGATGATTGAGGTCGCCGCGAATAATCTCTTCGTGGGTTTTGGTGAGTTCTCGACACAGCACTGCTTTACGTGCGCCTCCGAACATGTTGGCCATGTCAGTGAGGTTTTCGTGGATGCGCTTTGGGGAGTCAAAGAACACCATGGTGCGCGGTTCTTCTTTAAGCTCTTCCAAGCGACGTGCCCTCTCGCCCTGTTTACGAGGAATGAAGCCTTCAAAGGTGAACCTGTCGGTAGGTAGGCCAGAGATGCTGAGTGCGGTGAGTACAGCGGACGGGCCGGGCAGCGCGGAAACAGGGATGCCCCGTTTGGCTGCTTCCGTTACTACGCGGTATCCGGGATCCGAGATGGTAGGCATGCCAGCGTCTGACACGATGAGTACGCGCTCACCGTCTTCAGCTCGGTGTAGCAACTTCTCTACGCGTTCGTTTTCATTGTGTTCATGCAAGGACTTAATGTCGCCATTGATACGCACACCTAAACGTGAGGCGAGTTTAAGTAGTCTGCGGGTGTCCTCCGCAGCTACCAGGTCCGCTTCTGCAAGAGCACGAATAAGTCTGGCAGACGCATCGTTGGTGTCTCCGATGGGTGTGGCGGCTAGCAGGATTGAGCCTGATCGTTGCACGGGGGCATTGTCTGTGTCCACGCGTCTATCATGTCAAACTTTTTGTTAGCCGTCATGACGATGTTTGATACAGCGCCGTAACCAAGTATTTTGCTGGTGTTTACTTATGTATGGATTAACGCTGGCGTGTGTGTTTTTGGGTGTGTTTTGGGGCCCTCACCGTGTTGGTGGGGCCCCAAAATGTTTTTATGTGTGGTTGCGGTGGTTTCCTACTCTCCCACACCCTACCAGGTGCAGTACCATCGGCGTTCACGGGCTTAGCTTCCAGGTTCGGTATGGAATACTGGGCGTTTCCCCGTGGCTATGACCACCGCAAAAATATCAGC